>JAAUSQ010000011.1 GCA_012033195.1 Chloroflexaceae bacterium | reverse complement strand
CGCACCCCATCGATGGTGACATGCAATGCCCGCTCAATGACCGCTGCCTGCTGTTCGCCGCTCACCGAGAGGCCAATCGCGAGACCCGCTTGTTTTAGGCGGGCCAGTTCGCCCAGCACCGCTTGATTATCGAGCACGCCGCTTTCGAGCGTGGCAGAGTGGATCTGGTAGAGCCGCAGATAGGGCGCAAGTTCGGCGGTGCTTTCGTGCCACTGGCACTGCAACACGGCCAGCGAATGCACTTTAATTTCGTGCTTGTCGGCCTGCACCTGCCAATCGGCGGTGTAGGTGTAGCCCCACTTCGAGCCGATAGTGACATCGGCAGGGGGGTGCTGGTGTTGCCGCAGCCATGTACCAAGAAAGCGCTCGGCAAGGCCATAAGAGCGGGCCGCGTCGAAGTAGCGGATACCGACATCCCAGGCTGCATCAAGTACCTGATGCGTATGAGCCTGCATCGCATCAACTGCGTAGTTGTGGTCCAGGTCGGCGGCGTGGTTCAGGTTGATATAGCCGGGACGACCGAGCGCTGCCAGACCGAGGCCAAGCCGCGAGACGGTGAGTGCTGTTGTGCCAAGGGTGGTATACTGCATAGGAGCGCCTTTGACTTGTAACAAACCGACGCGAGTCAGCCTCGCGCAGGTGGCCTATCGCCGCTTGCCGCTGGCCCATCGCCCTATCTGTACTGTATGCCACATTGCTTTCATGCAGAATATGATACCATGACCTGAAGAAGAACGTTCCATCAGCGAGTGTTTCCATCCGTAGCGTAGGAGTTACCGTATGTTCGACCTATTCAAGCGTAAGTTCGACCGCACACCTGAAGGTATGCAGGATCGAGTGCCGCCGGGCCAGTATGTGACGGAGAAGTTTCCAGTGCTGCACTATGGTGAAGTACCACAGTATAAACATGTTGAACAGGAATGGGATTTGCGCGTGTGGGGCAGCATCGATGAGCCGACTCGCCTGACATATGCCCAGTTTCTGGAGTTGCCGACGATCCAGGTAACGATGGATATTCATTGTGTCACACGGTGGAGCAAGCTCGATACCACCTGGGAAGGCGTGCAGTTTAAAGAGTTGCTGAAGCATATGCCAGCGCTCAAGCCCGAAGCGGCCTTTGTGATTGCCCACGCCGAGCATAACTTTACCGCCAATATTCCGCTTGAGTTTTTGATGGACGACGAGGCGATGCTGGCCTACAAGTACGAAGGCGAGCCGCTCACCCCAGAGCACGGCTATCCGGTGCGGTTGCTGGTGCCGAAGAAGTACTTCTGGAAGAGTGCCAAGTGGCTGCGCGGCCTAGAGTTTTTGCCACACGACAAGCTTGGCTTCTGGGAGCGCTATGGCTACAACAACAACGCCGACCCGTGGCGGGAAGAGCGCTACTCGGAGTAGCGCTGTTGCCCCGCACCCCGGCCCCTCTCGCACTGAAGGGCCGAGGGGGAAGATAACCTGTTTTCTAGCGCTGGCGTGCTGCGGCGAGTCGTGCGGGGATGACCTCCACCCCAAGCCCTGGCCCGGTCGGTACGGTGACGGTTGAGTCGGTGTTCAGCACAAAGTCGGGCGCGGCGATGTCTTCGCGGTAGTAGCGTGCTGAGGCCGAAATATCACCGGGCAGGGTGAAGTTGGGCAGGCTTGCCAGCGCAAGGTTGGCGGCCCGCCCGATATTCGTTTCAAGCATGCCCCCACACCAGACAGGCACCTGCTGCGCGGCACACAGGTCGTGAATTGCTTTGGCGGCAGTCAGCCCGCCAACACGCCCGACCTTGATATTGATGATGCGGCACGCGCCAATGGCGAGCGCCCAGCGTGCGTGGTCGGGCGATTGGATGCTTTCATCCAGGCAGATTGGTGTCTGAAGCTGCTGCTGCAACCTGGCGTGTTCCACAATATCATCATGGTTGAGCGGTTGCTCAATCAGCAGCAGACCAACCTGGTCAAGCTCCTGGAAGATGGGCAGCGCATCGAGCGTGTAGGCCGAGTTTGCATCCACCTGCAAGCGCAGATCGGGCCAGCGCTCGCGGATGGCGCGGACTGGCTCAACATCCCACCCCGGCTTGATTTTTAGCTTGACCCGCCCATAGCCTGCATTGACATACTGCTCGACGCGGGCCAGTTGTTCGGCAATGGTTGGCTCGATGCCAATGCTCACCCCCACGGATACCTGTTGGCGCACGCCGCCGAGCATAGTTGCAAGTGCTGTGTTCTGGGCCTTGCCAAGAAGATCCCAGGCGGCCATCTCAAGTGCGGCCCGCGCCATCTGGTGCCCGCGTATATGTTCGAGCAGCGGCAGCACATCGGCGGCGGTCTGGATAGCCTGACCCTGGAGCGCAGGCAGCATAAAGTCGCGCAGAATATGCCACGCTGTTTCAACAGTCTCGCTGCTGTACCAGGGGCCGTCGCCCGCGACACACTCGCCCCAGCCAGTCAGTCCTTCGCTGTGCATGGCAACCAGCACACAGGGGCGCTCGAAGGCACGCCCGAAGCTGGTTTCAAACGGATGCACCAGCGGCAGGCGAATCAGGTGCAGTTCGATGCGTTCAATCTTCATACCAGTCTCCAATCTTTTTCCAAGAGATAACAGATCTGTACCCCGTCGGACAGCAGGTCGATGGCGGTATAGCCAGCCATAAATGCCACCTGAAAGAGGTAGCGGGTATGCTGCCGCCACGCCCGCGCCAGCCCAATATCGGTGTTGCGAATAGATTGGAAATTGGGCGGCACCGCCACGAGGAGCCGATCTCCGGCCAGCGTTTGCAGGCTGTCGGTCGGTCGCAGAAAGGTGTTGCGTGTATCGGGCGGGTTGATAATGGGCACCCCGGCTTCAAGCAGGCTCTGCAAGGCCAGGGCATCGGCGGTAGTGGCAACCCGTGCTGCAACGTGCAGGCTGTTGATGTGCCATTCTACCTGGAAGCGGTCGCTCGGCAGTTCCGCAAATCCAGCGCGGCGCATCGGGCCATAGGCATCGATTATGTAGGTGTTGCAGATAGCGCCGAGCTTGTGCAAGTTGAGATTCCCGTTGCGGCTTTCGAGTGGGTCGAATGTCCAGGTAATCAAGCCGATCCCCTGCTGCTGGACATACTCACGCTGCGCCAGTTTCATCCGCTGGCCCAGACGCTGGTCGCGGTAGGCAGGGAGCACGCCCATCTGGTGGGAACAGTGTTTGATGGTGCCGTCGCTGTGCAGGCCGGGAAAGCCAAAGAGAAAGCCAACCATCTGCGGCTCGGCATCGTCGGTGAAGGCTCCCACCACAAGCCCGCCATTTTTGTGGGCCGTCACCAGCAGCGTACTGGGCACAATTTCGATATCTTCCATTGACCATGCATCCCGCTGCACCTGTTCGACGGCGCGATATTGGGCGTGGCCCTGCACCGGGCGGATGATGATAGCCATACACATCCTCGCTTTAACGAATGGTTCATACCACGCACTCAGTATAAAACAACTTTTAGCGTGGTTTACGACCCATGAAAGGTTGTTGCCGTTTTGTGGCTGTGCGAGGGTGTGTCGTATTTTAACCAAGCTTAATATGTTCTTGTTTAATACTTAATAAAAACTTAATAGGGCCGTGCTACAAGATAGAGGCATCCTCGTTGCACCGGTTGTTGTGAACGCTGTACGCGCCGCATGTGGCGTACTACTGCTATGCGATCTCAGAGCAACCCGTCGAGTATGCTGGTGGTGTGTTGTTGTGAACAGGGAGGGAACCACGAATGGCAACGGTACGTTCCGGATTGGTCAAGGCGGTGGCGTGGAGTATGTCACTGCTTTTGATTCTGTCGGTGCTGGCAATGCCGGTACAGCCGGTGAGCACTGTGCAGGCGGCTGAATTGCCGACCGTGCGCTTTGCTCAGTTTAACGCCTCATTGAACCGTTCAAGCGAAGGTCAGTTGATTACTGACCTGTCAACGCCGGATAATGCGCAGGCACAGGTAATTGCCGAAATTATCCAGCGGGTGAACCCGGATGTGGTGCTCATTAATGAGTTCGACTACAACGCCGCGCAGCCGAACACGGCAGCCGAGTTGTTCCTCGAAAACTACCTGAATGTAGGGCAGAACGGTGCCAACCCGATTGACTTTACCTATTATTATGTTGCACCTTCCAACACAGGTATTCCGTCGGGCTTCGACTTCAACAACAATGGCGAAGTAGGCGGTGGGGATGATGCCTTTGGCTTTGGCTTTTTCCCCGGTCAGTTTGGGATGATCCTCTACTCGAAGTACCCGATTGTTGATGCGGATGTTCGCACCTTCCAGAACTTTTTGTGGAAGGATATGCCGGGTGCGCTGCTGCCCGACGACCCGAACACGCCAGCGCCTGCCGACTGGTACTCGAATGCAGAGCTGAATGTGTTCCGCCTTTCGTCGAAGAGCCACTGGGATGTGCCGATTAACATTGATGGCACGATTGTGCATGCGCTGGTGAGCCACCCGACCCCGCCCGTGTTTGATGGGCCGGAGGATCGCAACGGCACGCGCAACCACGACGAAATCCGCTTCTGGGCCGACTATGTCACCTCCGGCAAGGGCGATTATATTTATGACGACGACGAAGGCCCCGCCAACCCGTCGGGTGGCCTGCCCGCCGATGCCCGCTTCGTCATTATGGGCGACCAGAACGCCGACCCGTTCGATGGTGACAGCACCATGAACGCGGTGCTGCAACTGCTCGATAACCCGTTCATCAACACCACCCGCACCCCGGTTGCGCCGGGTGGCGTGGAGGCAGCCGCCAATCAGGGCGGCGCAAATGCCAACCATCGCGGCTTCCCCGGCTTTGATACGGCAGACTTTGCCGATGGCACACCGGGCAACCTGCGCGCCGACTATGTGCTGCCCTCCAACAACCTGGGCATTGCCGAGGCGGGCATCTTCTGGCCCACCTCCGACTCGCCGCTATTTGATCGGCTGGTGGGGAACTTCCCCTTCCCGTCCTCCGATCACCGCATGGTATATGTCGATATTACGCTGGAAAACACGCTGCCCAACGGTATTGCATCGGGCGATGTTACCCAGGACTCGGCGTGGCTGTGGGCACGCAGCACAATGACGGGCGATATTACATTTGAATACTCGACCAATCCCGGCCTGCTGGAAAATGTCGCGACCGTGGTTGAGACGGTGACCGACCCGACCATTCCAGTCAAGACCGAGATCACGGGACTGGAGGCGGATACTACATACTACTACCGCGTTACCGACCCGGCAGGCGTGACGGCAGATGGACAGTTCACCACTGCGGCAGAAGTGGGCAGCTACGAAGGGCTGCGCTTTGGTGTGGTGGGCGACTGGCAGGAGCCGCCGCCCTTCCCCTCGCTGGTCAATGTGCCAGAGCGCAATCTTGATCTGTTTATTCAGCATAGCGACAATATCTATGCCGATATCTCGACCCCGGCTGTGCCGATTTCGCAGACCCGCACATTGGAAGAGTTCCGCCTGAAATACAACGAAGTCTATTCGAGTGTGCTGGGCTTCAACACGATGGCTAATCTGCGCCGCAATGTGCCGATTCTGGCGACGATTGACGACCACGAAGTAACCAACGACTTTGCCGGTGGTGCGTCGCAGGCATCGGATGCGCTGAATGCGGGCAACTTCATCACGCCTGGTTTCAGCCGTTTTGGGGATGACCCGACCGCCTTGATCAACGATGCACCGCTGTACGAAAATGCGATGCAGGTTTTCCAGGAATTCCAGCCGCTCGAAAACCGCTTCTACGCCAACACAGGCAGCGACCCACGTATGGATGGGGAGCGCCAATTGTATCGCTACCGCACCTATGGCAGCGATGTGGCGTTTTTTGTCACCGACCCGCGCTCGTTCCGCGATGCCCAGCTTGTGAATGCCGATATCACCAACCCGGCTGATATTGCACGCTTCCTTGCTGAAGCATTCGACCCGACCCGCACTATGCTCGGCGAGCGTCAGCTTGATCGGTTGAAGCAGGACTTGCAGGCGGCTGAGAATGCAGATATTACCTGGAAGTTTGTTTTTGTTTCTGAGCCGACCCAGAACTTTGGCCCGCTGCTGGCGCCGACCGTTTTGAGGGCTATGCGGCAGAGCGCAGCGAGCTGTTGCAGTTCATCAATGAGAATGGTATCGAGAACGTGGTGTTTGTGGCTGCCGACTTCCACGGTACTGTCATCAACAACCTGACATACCAGACTGCTCCCGGCACTCCACAAATCCAGTCGGGTGCATTTGAGATTATCGTTGGGCCGGTGGCTTTCTTCAACGGATTGTTTGGCCCCAATGCGGTAGAACTGGCTGCCGATGCTGGCCTGATTTCACCGACAGAGTTTGCATTGTATCAGAGCCTGCCGCCTGCGGGCCAGGATGCCTTCCTGACCAATCTGATCAATGCCCAATTGTTACCGCTGGGGTATGACCCGGTTGGTTTGCAGGCCTCACCCATCAACGCGCAGTTGCTCACCCCGGAGCGCGGCTATGTAGTGGCACACAAGTATGGCTGGACAGAGTTCAATGTAACACCAAGCCAGACCCTGGTAGTGACGACATATGGTATTGAGCCAGCCTACTCTTACCCGGATTTCCTGGCTGACCCGGCGAGCGTGTTGAACCTGCGCCCCGAAGTTATTCATCAGTTCAAGGTTGCGCCGCAGGTGGAAGATGTGGTGCGTATCCGTGATATTCAGGGAGCCGACCACGTATCGCCGCTGCTGGACGAGACGGTGCAGGCGGTGCCCGGTATTGTTACGGCACTGCGCTCGAACGGCTTCTATATGCAGGATGACGAGCCGGACACCAACGACGCAACCTCGGAAGGTATTTTTGTCTTCACCGGTGGCGCACCGACGGTTGCTGTGGGCGACGAAGTGCTGGTCAGTGGTACGGTCAGCGAGTTTGCGTTCGAGCCGAGCCTGGGCGTTACCCAGATTAGCTCAACTCCGGATGATGCGGTGGTGCTGTCGAGCGGCAACGACCTGCCCGCCCCGATCATCATTGGCGCAGGCGGGCGGGCCTTCCCGACCGAGTTTATCTACCAGGGCAACGCAACGATTGGTGTTGATAACACCTTCGACCCCGCCACCAACGCTATCGACTTCAAGGAGAGCCTCGAAGGAATGCTGGTGCAGGTGAACAATGCGGCTATTATTGCGGGCACCAATGCCTTCGATGAAATCGGCATTATTCCCGACAACGCAGCAGGCGCAGCAGTGCGCACCGTCAATGGCGGCATTCTGCTGCGCGAGGATGACCCCAACCCGGAAATCATCCTGATTGACGACACGATCATCACGAGCGAGCCGTTTGTCACCACGGGCGATACCTTCGACGGGCCGGTAGTGGGCGTGATGGATTACACCTTCGGCTACTACAAGCTGTTCAACACCGAGCCGCTGCCCGAAGCTATTGACGGCGGCACCGAGCCGGAGCTAGTTGAACCCGCAGGGCCAAACGAGTTGTCGGTTGCGACCTACAACCTGCTCAACATCGACCCGAACGACTCGGCGGAGAAGTTTGAGAATATCGCCAACCAGATTGTTGATAATCTGAAGGCACCCGATATTCTGGCGTTGCAGGAAGTGCAGGACAACACGGGCGAAACCGACAACGACATTGTGACGGCAACCGTAACGCTCGAAACGCTGGTGACAGCGATTGCGGATGCAGGCGGCCCCGCCTACGAGTTCTTTGAGATTGCGCCAGAGAACAACGCCGACGGTGGCGCACCCGGCTCGAACATTCGGGTGGCCTACCTGTACAATCCGCAGCGGGTGACGTTTGTGCCGCGTGGCGAGGCTGGTGCAACCGATGCGGTGGAGATTGAGACGACCGGCAGCGGCCCGCAGCTTTCGCTGAACCCCGGTCGCATCGACCCGACCAACCCGGCCTTTGCCGAAGACGGCGGCCCCGCTGACGATGTGCCGGAAGCTACGAAGGCACCCGCAAGTCGCTGGCAGGCCCGAGTTTGTCTTCAATGGGCAGCGTGTCTTTGTCATCAACAACCACTTCAAGTCGAAGAGTGGCGATACCGGCCTGTTTGATACGTTCCAGCCACCAGTACTGACCACCGAGGCGCAGCGTGTTGAGCAGGCTGCTGTGGTGAATAGTTTTGTGGCCGACCTGCTGGCGGTTGACCCGAATGCCAACATCATCGTACTGGGCGACATGAACGACTTCCAGTTCTCGCCGCCGCTGGAAGTGCTGGCGGGTGATGAACTGACCAGCATTGCTCAGGCGCTGCCTAACGAAGAAGTGTACAGCTTCATCTTTAATGGCAACTCGCAGGCGCTCGATCACATCCTGTTGAGCGACAGCATGTTTGCCAAGAAGACCGACTCGAACTACGTCCACATCAACGTTGACTTCCCGGTCTTCAGTTCAAGCGCGGTTGCCAGCGACCACGACCCGGTGCTTGCACGTTTCATCTTTGATGCGCCGATCCTGACCATCGCACCAGGCGCTGATGAGGTTGTGGTAGGCGAAGCGGTTGGGTTCACGCTGACCCTGACACCGACCATTCCGTTTGACCTGATCCGGGTTGATTTTGGTGACGGCTCGGAAGTGGTGGAAACGGCGCTGGTGACTGATACGGTGACCCACGTCTACACCCGCACGGGCGAGTTTGAGGTCACCGCCGAACTGGTCAACATCTACGGCGAGGTTGAAGCAACCGCTACCACCAAGGTAACGGTGGTGGAAGAAGGGTTGAACCTTGAAGTGGTGGCCACCGCCCCGGCACTGCTGGCAAACAGTGGCACAACCGTATCCGATATGGTGGTTACTTCGACCACACTTTCGGCCACCGTGACGACCGATAGCGGCGAGCCGGTGCAGGGTGTAACGGTGGACTTTGTTACCACGCTTGGTACACTGAGCGACGACAACGCCACCACCAACGCCGACGGAGTGGCAACCGTAACGCTGACGGCGGGCGAAGACTTCGGCTTTGCTCAGGTGGTTGCCGAAGCTGCCGACGCACGCGATACGGCGACCGTGCCGATTGTGCAGTTTGTGGTCGAGCACGCAGGTACGGCAGAAGTGGGTGAGACGGTGACCTTTACCGTGACAACGTCGTACTACACCAACACCACCTACATTCGCCTGAACCCCGGTGATGGTACGGCCCGCGAAGAGCAGCCGCTGGTACAGGCTCCGGCCTATGTGCCAGGTGGCTTTGGTGTGGTGACGGCAACGCACGTTTACACCCGCGCGGGCACCTTCCCGGCACACGCCTACCTGTATTACGAGGTTGACAATCCGGCAACGCTCGACCTGAGTGCCTTCACGCTGCGGAGCGATGACAAGCCGATTGAGATTACGCAGCAGGTGCTCCCCGGTGCGCCGGCTCAAGTTATCCTGGAAGCCTCGGATGACAGCTTCAACCTGAATGGAACGGTGACGCTGACCGCAACGGTGCTGGATGAAGACGGCGCACCGCTGGCAGGTCAGGAGGTTGAGTTTGGGGTGCTGCGGAATGGTGGCGTCGAGCCGATTACGGGCATCACTGGCGAGAACGGCACGGTCAGCACCACCTTCACACCAGATCGCTTTGGTGTGGCGCTGGTCGTTGCCACGTCGGGCGGTGTGGCCGATGCCATTGCACTGGTCGTCAGTCCGAAGGGGGTACGCCCGCTCGGTGAGTTGATTGTGCAGCGCCTGAGCCGCATTGTTGCAACGATCATCAACCTGTTGCTGGAGGGCAACTTCCGCGACGGTTCGAAGATTGAGTTCCCGCCGCTCGGTTCGGGGCTAGCGCAGGGTGCCGAGGTGGATGCTTATATTCAGGAACTGTCGGCCCCGACAGGGGACACCGACTCGTTGCTGATTGGGACGGGCACTGTCACCAACCCGCAGCGCATCCTGCTAGCAGCACTCGATATCTCGCTGTTTGATGAGAATGGCCAGCCGTTTGTCTACAGCGGCGATCCGGTAACCGTAACGCTGCGGATCGAGCCGGGTCAGGCGAGCGGCGGTGTGGCACTGTGGCGCTACGATGAGACCAACGAAACCTGGACACGCGACGGCATCGAATTTGTTTCGTACAACGCCGAGACGGGTGAGGCAGTGTTCCGGGTCAGCGAGTTCTCCGAGTTTGCACTGACTCAGAACACCCGGCGGACGCTCTTCCTGCCGATTGTTACCCGGTTGACCACGCTTCAGTAGACAAGCACGCAAGATGGCAGGTAGGCGTTACCGCAACGCTTCCCGTGGCCCTGCTCTCACCGCGTTCTGGTGTGGGAGCAGGGCTTTTGTTTGTAGCGTGCTGTTCGGGTTATAGGCCGACCGGCAGCGGTTGTGGGGCGGTCTATAAATCAAACCTAAAAGTCAAGCAATCTCTACCAATATTTACACAAAAAATAAAGCTGTTTGGGTACTAACTATAGTGAAGGGTATATTATCATCGCTCTACATAAAAATTGAAAGGATATAGAACATGCCGCAGTCTTTACTTACCTACGATCAAGTACGCCGAAAAGTGCACACCATAAAAACGAAAGTTCTTTTGCTTGGAAATGGTTTTAGCATAGGCTGTGATCCTATATTTAAATATAAAAGCCTCTTTACTGAAGCTAAAGACCCCAAGTTTGATCTAACTCAAGCGGTACAACAGATACTTGAAAAAATCTCAGACCATAATTTCGAACATGCAATGAGATTGCTTTGGAATGCTCATGAGATTTCTGAAATCTATAAAATATTACCAGAAGGTAAAGGATCGCCTTTTCTAGAAGATCTTGAAAGGCTAAAACAGGTTTTTCTTGAAGTTATTGCAGATACTCATCTTGCTCGACCTAGTAATATCGATGAAAGAAAGAAAAAAGCTGCTGCTAGCATATTATCTGAATATGATTTTATTTTTACTACAAATTATGATTTACTTCTATACTGGCTAATAATGTATATGAAGGGGCAAAAGAACCCATCTTCTCCTAATAAAAAACGATTTTTTGAAGATGGTTTTTACGATGAGGATGAGTACCAAACAGAGCAAAGACCACCTGTTGTGCCTTATACAGGTAAATTTTTTGATGTGGAAAATACAAGAATGATATGGTTTTTGCATGGTGCGCTTCATTTGTATGAAGAAGGAGATAATACATACAAACATTGTTGGGCACGTACTGGTGTATCATTAAAAGACCATATTCTTACTAGTCTTGAAAGAAAACAATATCCACTCTGTGTTACCGATGGGACATCTAAAAAAAAGCAGTCGATTATCAATAAACATAGCTACTTATACGAAGCATGGCGTCATTTCTCAGGCAAGGGTAAAGCTTTGATTGTATATGGTCATAAACTTGGCCATGAAGATGAGCATATTTCTGATGCTATAGCAAAAAATCTTGATTTAGAACACGTTTATGTGGGTGTATATAGAAAAGATGAGGAAAATAATCGTCGTAATCTTCGAGAACGAGCCTTAAAACTGAAAACGCTACGAGATCAGCACATACATGATAATAGAGTCAGTGGTAAAAATTTAGAAGTGCATTTTTATGATAGTGAAACAGTAAATATGTGGGGAGATGCAGGGTCTTGAAAAAATACCTCTGCTCTCTTCCCTAAGAGCCGCCTTCCATAATGCCATCACACGTTCATTCAGCACTTCCTGATGCTGCTACCACACGCTCAAGAAGATTGCAATCTGCTCTCAATGTCTTGTTGTTGCTTCCCAGGGGATGGGTGGCGCATCTGCACCACACCACACCAGCAGGCGGGCATCGGGGCGATCGGTGTGGTCGGGGTAGCTGATTTCAACAAATGGGTAGCGGCGCTCTTCGCGGCGCATGGTGGGCAGGTCGTAAATGCGCGGTGTCCATGTGCCCGTGTTGAGATACACCCGTTCATCGCCGAGCGGTGTGCTACCGGCCTGATGAGTGTGCCCACAGACAAACACCGCTGTATCGTGGAATTCGGGCAGGCCGGCAATGCGCTGAATAGCCTCGGCAACCAGTTCGATAAACGAGCGTGACCAATCGGCACGGGTGAAGGTAGGCCGCGTGATCAGCGGGTCGGTGGGGGCATCGGCAGGGTTGTCTAGCACATAACGCGGCGGCCTGGGCAGCAGCACCCGCAGCGAATAGCAGAGTGTGCGGTTCAGATAGCGCCATACAACCGGGGTTGCGGCGCTGTGCGGGCGAGAGGAGATGCTGCAAGAAGTGGGTATGCGGGCAGGTATGTTCGAGCAGCGGCGCAAACTCCAGCGGGTCGAGCTTGATCGGGTTGAGCACTTCGCGGACCAGTTGCGTGCCACGCACCACCTCAAACGGCGCGGTGATGCCAGCAAAATAGGTGAAGCCGTCCCACGGCTCAAACTGGTTGCCGTGCACCAGTGCAAAGCCGGGGCCACGATAGGATGTTGCAAAGCACAGCCGCTCATCGCCAGGAGCCAGACCAAGCGCGGCGGCAATGTACAGTTGTACCCCGTGATAATGTAATTCAAAATCGTGATTCCCGATCAGGATCACCAGGCGGTGCTGCGGGGCCGCGAGGAAGCTGCGGAGCGAAACAAGAACGGTGGTATGATAGGCAAAGACAATTTGCATTCGGCGTACTGCCAGATCTTCTGACCATGCTGTTCCATCGATGCCGCCAGGAAAAACTTGCAGCAGTTCGAAGGTGTCGCCTGCAAGTACCAGTTCAATTGGTTCCGAATGATTTATATAAATTGACAAAAACTCGCTGAAGGTGTTGCCGACCAGATTTTCTTCATAGCGCGTACCATTTGAGAGATGTAAATCACTGACGATGATGCGGCGGATACGCTGCCGATCAAGGTGGGCAGGTGTGCGGTGATAGGTTGGCACAAGGGCAGTCGTGCGCCTCTTGAACACAGAGCGATAAAATGAGGTTCTGGTGGTCATCGGGTCTCCTTCTATGAGCCGGGTCAGCATGCGGCCTTATCATACCATACCCTGCCCCACACAAGATCGTTCCTACAATAGATAATCTTTATGCACATAAGATATCAAATTCTTTCTTTTATCGGGGATAAGAAGCAGTATAATTCAGAAATACAGGGTAAAAAATATCTTGAGTGCGCCACGTTTCTGCGTTGACACATCATACCGTTTTGATTATAATAAAGATGGATTTTGCCCCGTGTGTAAATAGGTCGCATCAAAAAGTGTTGCACCTCGAAAGTATCCAACTAGGAAGGGGATAGAGGTGGGATGAAGCAGTTCTTTCGTCCTTCTGCTAATCTTTTTGCAGTGATTAGCATTTTTGTTAGTTTGTACGCGGTGGCGGGGATATTCTGGGGTCTCGCCATCCTGGATCGCGCTAACTGGACACGCCGTGTGAATCTCCCAGTTGAGCAGCCCATACCGTTTAGCCACCAGTTGCATGCCGGGTCGCTGGGGATGGACTGCCGCTATTGCCACGCCTCTGCTGCTATTTCTCCCTATGGTAACATTCCGCCCTCTGATACCTGCGTCACGTGTCATCACGAAATCAAGCGCAATAGTGCGCTACTGGCCCCACTGTGGGAAAGTGTCAACAACGACACACCGATACCCTGGGTGAAAGTACACGACCTTGCAGATTTTGCTTACTTTAACCACTCTGTACACCTCACCGCTGGTATGGGTTGTACCAACTGTCACGGGCAAGTAAACGAAATGCCGGTCGTCTGGAAAGTACACGATATGACGATGGGTTGGTGTCTGGACTGTCACCGTAACCCGGAAAAGAACATTCGGCCCCGTGAAGAAGTCTGGAATATGGAATACGAGTTCCCACCACCCGCGCAGCAGGCTGTCCTGGGGGCGCAGTTGGTGAATGAGTACGGTATCGATAAGAGTGTTCTTGCCAATTGTTCGATCTGTCATAGATAGGGACAACCCATGTCACGAGATACACAGAAGTACACCCCGACCCCGCCACCCGGTAGCCCTGCGGGTCGTCGGGCTGACCCACACCCGCAGGGGATGATTCAGCCCAACGATATCGCGGTTACTCCGGCGCGGCCCGTCGAAGATGCTGCTGCCAAGCAGATGCGCCTGGCAGATTTTCGTGCCCGCGTTGAACAGTTGCGCGGCAAGCGTCGACAGGCCTACTGGCGCGGTCTGGAAGAACTGGCTGCAACGCCAGAGTTTGCAGAAACATTGCACCGCGAGTTTCCGCGTGGGGCCGCCGAGTGGATGGACCCGATCAGCCGCCGCAACTTTCTCCAGTTGATGGGCGCATCGCTGGCGCTGGCCGGTGTAACTGCCTGTACGCGGCAGGCCGATGAACTGATACTGCCCTACACCAACCTGCCCGAAGGCATTGTGCCGGGGTTGCCCGATTACTACGCCACGGCAATGCCGTTTGGTGGCCTGGGCCTGGGGCTAATTGTGGAGAGCCATATGGGGCGGCCTACCAAGATTGAAGGCAACCCCGACCATCCCGCGAGCCTCGGCGCAACCGATGTGTTTGCCCAGGCTTCTATTCTAACCTTCTACGACCCCGACCGCTCGCAGGTGGTGGTGAACGAAGGCAGCAATAGCTCGTGGGATACGTTTGTGAGCGCACTGGAGCCGATCCTGGAAACGCTGAACGGCAACGGTGGGCAGGGCTTCCATCTGCTGACCGAGGCGGTCAGTTCGCCCACGTTCGAGAGCCAGATAACACAGCTTCAGGAACAGTTCCCTAATATGGTCTGGCACCAGTACGAGCCACTGGGCCGCAGCAATGCCTACAACGGCGCGGTGCAGGCCTTCGGGCAGCCAGTGGTGCCCGTGTACAACTTTACCGCAGCCGAAGTTGTGCTTTCGCTTGATGATAACTTCCTGTTCAGTGGCCCCGGCTGGATCGCCAATGCGCGGGCGTTTGCGTCGCGGCGGCGTATCTGGGAAGGCGAACTGAACCGTCTGTATGTGGTGGAGGGTTCACCCACCACAACCGGCACGATGGCCGATCACCATCTGTGGGTGCGGCCCAGTGCAATTGAAGGCATTGCCCGCGCCATTGCCGAACGGCTTGGCTTGAGCGTGCCGCAATCGGACGGCCTGACGCTGACCGAACAGCAGGAAGCCTTTGTGACAACGCTGGTCGAAGACTTGCAGGCCAATCTGGGCGCAAGCATTGTGCTGGCGGGCGAAGATCAGCCGCCTGCCGTCCATGTGCTGGCCCACGCCATCAACGAGCAGCTTGGCAACCTGGGGACTACGGTGACCTACGTTGAGTCGCCCCTGATCAGCCCGACTGACCAGATGGCCTCGTTGCGCGAACTGACCGACGCTATGGAAGCCGGAACGGTGAACACCCTGCTCATGGTGGGCGCGAATCCGGTCTTTACGGCTCCAGTTGACCTGGACTTTGGGGGCAAACTTGCCAATGTCCAGAATGTCATCCATATGGGCCTGTACAACGATGAGACAGGACAGCTTGCAACGTGGCACCTGCCAGAGGCGCACTTCCTCGAAACGTGGAGCGATGTGCGGGCCTTCAATGGTGTTGTCTCGATTATTCAGCCGCTCATTGCGCCGCTGTTTAATGCACGGAATGTGCATGAACTGTTTGCGGTGTTGCTGGGGCAGCCACGCTCGGCCTTTAACATTGTGCGCGATCAGTGGGGTGTGCCAAGCGGCGACGAAGAGTTCAGCCTGTTCTGGCAAGCAACGCTGAACGATGGCGTGGTGGCAGATACGGCCTTCGAGCCGGTTGATGTCACGGCAAGCCTGGATAACCTGCCCGACCCGCAGCCGGTGCTGAGTGGCTTTGAAGTAACCTTCCGCCCCAGTCCATCGGTCTGGGATGGGCGCTTTGCCAATAACGGCTGGCTGCAAGAACTGCCCGACCCGCTCACCAAGCTGACCTGGGACAATGCAGCGCTGGTAGGGCCACGCACGGCGGCGGCGCTGTCGGGGCTGCCGATGCCCGAAGGCGGCTTCTCGGTGGACGATTACGGCGCATTTAGCGAGCTTATCCGTGCCAACGGCCTGATGCTGAACATTGAGCACGAGGGCCGCTCGCTGCGGGTGCCGATGTGGATTACGCCCGGACAGCCCGAAGAAGTGGTGACCCTGTATCTCGGCAACGGGCATACGGGGCTGGGTGTAGTCGCAGATGGTACCGGCTTTAATACCTATGCCCTGCGTACCTCGGCAGCGCCAAACTTTGGCAGTGCCAATGTCACGGCGACGGGCGAAACGTATCAGTTGTCAGTACGCAGCTTCACCACGGTATGGAGGGCCGCGCTATCATTCGTGTGGGCACGCTCGAACGCTACCGCGAGAATCCGGAGTTTGTCACCGAACTGGCTGAGTTCGGGCCAGCACCCGAAAAATCGCTGCTGCCCGACTGGGAATATACCGGCCACGCCTGGGGCATGGTGATCGACCTGAACTCGTGTGTGGGCTGCAACGCCTGTGTTGTGGCCTGCCAGTCGGAGAACAATATTCCGATTGTCGGCAAGCAGCAGGTATCGATGGGCCGCGAAATGCACTGGCTCCGTATTGACCGCTACTATGGCGGTGACCTGGATGACCCGGTGATGTATCGCCAGCCAATGGCCTGTGTCCACTGCGAGAAGGCCCCCTGTGAACTGGTCTGCCCGGTCGCGGCGACCGTCCACGACCACGAAGGGCTGAACGTGATGGTGTACAACCGCTGCGTGGGTACCAAGTACTGCTCGAACAACTGCCCTTACAAGGTGCGCCGGTTCAACTTCCTGTGGTACAGCGACGATGTCACGCCAAGCTACAAACTGCTGCGGAACCCGGATGTTACGGTGCGCTCGCGTGGTGTGATGGAGAAGTGTACCTACTGCTTGCAGCGTATCAAAGATGTGCAACATCAGGCGGCAGTTGAGCAGCGTGAGCTTGAAGCAAACGAAGTCGTTACCGCCTGTCAGCAGGCGTGCCCGACCAATGCCATTATCTTCGGTGACATTAACAACCCGGAGAGCGATGTGGTGCAGTTGAAGGAACTGCCGCTGAACTATGCGGTGCTCGGTGAGTTGAACGTCTTCCCACGTACCACCTACCTGGCGCAGGTTATCAACCCGAACCCGGCGCTGCGGAACGATGTTGGTATTGAGTATAGCTTCGAGGAACATCACGGCGGGCACGGTGGTGAAGAAAGCGGCGGCGAGGGGGACAACCACAGTGAATAAGTTCCTACGTCGTACATCGTATATGGAGGAAACCGATGGCACTATCTTCTGAGCCGCTGAATAGAGCTGGCAATATCGAGCGCAAGGAGCCATACATTGGCCCCGGCGAAACGCTCGATTCAATCAATAACAAGATCACAGATATTGTCTTCACCGCGCCCAGGGATACGCCACGCGGTTGGTTCCTCGGCTTCGGGATTGCGTTCCTGTTGCTGATGGTCTTCCTGTATGCCGTGACCGACCTGCTGATACGCGGTGTGGGTGTCTGGGGTATCAATATTCCGGTTGCGTGGGCCTGGGACATTATCAACTTTGTGTGGTGGATTGGTATTGGGCACGCCGGTACCCTGATCTCCGCCATTCTATTGCTGTTTGCGCAGGATTGGCGTAACTCGATCAACCGCTTCGCCGAAGCGATGACGCTGTTTGCGGTGGCCTGCGCGGGCCTCTTCCCGATCCTGCACCTGGGGCGACCGTGGTTCTTCTACTGGCTGATCCCCTACCCGAACACGTTCGGGATGTGGCCGCAGTTCCGTAGCGCCCTGACGTGGGACGTGTTTGCTATCAGTACCTATGCGCTAATATCGCTGCTGTTCTGGCTGATTGGTCTGGTGCCCGACTTCGCCAAGATGCGCGACACAACCAAAAACAGCATGCTCAAGTTTATCTTCGGTATCGCTTCGCTGGGCTGGCGTGGCTCGGCAAAGCACTGGAACCGCTACGAGATTGCGTATATACTGCTGGCGGGCCTTTCAACGCCGCTGGTGGTGTCGGTGCACAGTATCATCAGTCTCGACTTTGCTATCTCGGTGGTGCCCGGCTGGAACCCGACGATCTTCCCGCCCTACTTTGTGGCTGGTGCGGTGTTCGCGGGCTTTGCAATGGTGCTGCTGCTGGTCATCCCAATTCGGCACTTCTATGGCCTGCAAAACTATATCACCATGAAGCACATCGACAATATGTGCAAGATTATGCTGGCAACGGGCCTGGTGGTGGTGTATGGCTACATTGTTGAGCTTTATATTGCACTGTATAGCGGCGTTGAGGTTGAGCTGGCGCTGATCCAGAACCGTGTGTTTGGTATTCACGCGACATCGTTCTGGGCGCTGATCTTCTTCAACGGCCTTGCTATTCAGCCGCTCTGGTTCAAGAGTGTACGCCGCAACCTGCCCGCGATCTTTATTATCAGCATCTCGATCAGTATTGGTATGTGGCTGGAACGCTTTGTGATTATTGTCAACAGCTTGAGCACCGACTATCTGCCCTCATCGTGGGCACCGTTCTACCCAACGATCTACGATGTGGCGCTGTATGTCGGTACGCTGGGCCTGTTCTTCACGCTGCTGTTCCTGTTCATCCGTACCCTGCCCATGATTAATATCTTTGAGATGCAGATGTTGCAGCACAAGACTGCGACCGGAAGCTCGGTGGTAGACTCCGGGGTTGGCGAGCAGGCGATGGAAAAATTGGGCGACCGTCACTAGGCGGCAGGAAAGATGAGGTAGCAGCAATGAGTGTGCCAATGTATGGCCTGATGGCCGAGTTTCAATCACCCGAACAACTGGTACACGCCACCGAAGCGGCGTATAAGGCAGGCTATCGCCGGATGGATGCCTATAGCCCCTTCCCGATTGAGGAAGTGTCGGAGGCGATGCACTTTCACGACGACCTGCTGCGCCGCATTGTGCTTGTGGCGGCAATCTCAGGTCTTATCACGGCGCTGGTCTTGCAGGTGCTGGGGTCGGCAATCGACTATCCGCTGAATATTGGCGGGCGGCCCCTGTTAGACTGGCCAGCGTTTATTCCGATTACATTTGAGTTGACGATCCTGTTTTCGGGCTTTGCGGCGGTAATCAGTGTGGTGGTGCTGAATGGCCTGCCACAGCCGTATCATCCCGTATTTAATGCACCCAACTTTGACCGTGCGTCGATTGATCGGTTCTTCCTGTGTATTGAAGCCAACGATCCGAAGTTCGAGCGCACAGCCACTCGTACGTTTCTGGAGGGGTTGCATCCAATGAACGTATCAGAAGTTGACCAGTAGAAGGACACTCCATGAACACGAGAAGCAACTTACCTGCCACCATGTTCAGGGCCGGATGGCTGCTGGCACTGGTGGTGTTGCTGGCGGGGTGTGGTGAAATGTTTGCCTTCCGCCAGTGGATGTACAACCAGGCTAAAGAAGAGACGTATGAGGAGTCGGAGTTTTTTGCCGACCGCCGCAGTGCGCGAGTGCCGGTCGCCGGAACGGTGGCGCAGGGCGAAACCCGTACCGATGAGTTTTTTTATACGGGATTGGTGAATGGTCAGGAAGTAGATGCACTGCCCTTCCCGGTTACGGAAGCAATGCTCAACCGGGGTGAGCAGCAGTACAATACCTTCTGTTCACCCTGTCACGGTCTGTCGGGCTATGGGAATGGGATGGTCGCCCGCCGGGGTGGTACGCCACCTTCGAACTATCATTCCGAGTATCTGCGCTCGAAGTCATTGAGCCACTATTACAACGTTATCACCAATGGCTACCGGAATATGATGCCCTATGACCAGAAGATAGCACCAGAAGACCGCTGGGCAATTGCGGCCTATATTCGGGCGCTGCAACTGAGCCAGAACGCAACACCGGAAGATGTGCCGCCTGACCAGTTGAATCAGCTACAGGGGATGGGACAATGACGACCAACGAAAATACAGGGTTGAATAACCTGTTCAACCGCATGCTTACGGTGGGCGGTATCGCCTGCATTGTGGGCCTGATTGCGCTCGTTGTGCTGGGCTTCTTGAATGGCTTTGCCGATGTATGGCGCGGCTACCTGACGGCCTACATCTTCTGGTGGGGTCTGGCGATGGGGTGCCTCGCTGTGCTGATGATCCATCATCTGTCGGGTGGGCGCTGGGGCTTCATCATGCGTCGTCCACTGGAGGCGGGCGCGATGGTGCTGGTGGTGATGGCGCTGGCGTTTGTGCCGATCATAGTAGCCGTGATGACGGGCAATGCTTCGCTGTACGAATGGCTTGATGCAAAGAAGATCGCCGAAGATCCACTGATTACCTACAAGGTGACCACAACGGGCTATCTGCTGCCGCTCAACTGGACTATTCGCGCTGTGGTTGTTTTTGCACTGTGGATCGGCCTGGCCTATCTGCTCTATAGCACGTCGCGTGCGCAGGACACCGCCCCGGATGGCAACTTCACGCTTGCCAATCGGATGCGGACAATCAGCGGCATCGGTATTCCGGTCTATATCGTGACGATGACGATGGTCGGCGTAGATTGGTATATGTCGATTGACCCGCACTGGTTCTCGGCCATCTACGGCGTGTTGTTCATCGTGGGGCAGGGGTTGACCACCTTCGCCTGTATTATCATTCTGCTTAGCATGCTAACCAACCACTACCCCTTCTCGAAGGTGGTGGACAAGAACCGGTTGGACGAGTATGGCAAGCTGATGCTGGCCTTTGTGGTGCTGTGGGCCTATGTGAACTATGGGCAGTATGTCATCATCTGGTCGGGCAACATTCCGGAGTTTACGCCGTGGTTTGTGCGGCGCTTCGCTCCAGGGTGGCAGGCGATTACGGTGATACTGGTGCTGTTCCACTTTGCGCTGCCGTTTGCGCTGCTGCTCTCACGGTTGCTCAAGCGCAACCTGCGTATGCTGGCGGCAGTGGCAGGGCTGATCCTGCTGATGCGGATGCTCGAAAACTTCTGGATTGTAGCACCCGAATATACTGGTATTGAGTTTTACGGCTCCAGCATCGTTGGTATGCTGGTCACCTATCTGGCGGCGTTTGCCTTCTTGGGGGGGCTGTGGTGTATGGGGTTTGCGTGGTTCGTGCGGCAGCAGCCCGTACTGCCCGAAAACGACCTGCGCAACGACCCGCGTGCAATGAAAGGACAGGTAGCCCATGCTTAACCCGACACCCGATACTAACGATGCCTCGCGTGTAACATGGCATCCCTTTCTGCGGGTGTGGCTCGTTGTCACGGCAGTCTTTGTGCTGTATCTGATCATTGTGCTGCTCGCGGGCAGCCTGCCACCCACACCCAACCTGTCAACGCCGTATTCCGTGGAGGAGTGGCGCGAGGAGGTGCGACCGGCCCAACTTGAGCAACTGAATACGTATAGCTGGATGAACGAAGAAGAAGGTGTGGTAGCAATACCGATTGATCGAGCCAAAGATCTGATTGTGGAGCGCGGCCTGCCCGTGCGAGAAGGTGAAGACTCAACCACCGAATAACCAGCAGGCTCGATGCCTATAGTAGAGCTATCTATACTTCATCATTGATGCTTGGTGCGCCATGTTCTGTTTTCAAACGGCCATGGCGCATTCTTATGCCACAAAAATTGTTCAAGCAACATTGGCAATATTAGAAACCTATTGTGCGTCGTATACTCCCATTGCCCAATTATGAAGGTATAATATCCAGAGAGACAGGGACGCTGCACGCCGTACTGCCGACAGTGGCGGTGTGCCTGTGCCTGCGGCGATTGTTGCTCGATCAGGTATAATTGATAGTTGAGCGACTTAACAGCTTGTGTACGCGATGTGCCGTAGTGGAGCATCTGCAAAGCCACATGAGACCGACAGGCTCTAATCCGTTGAAGATACTGACCCCCAACGCACTGCTTCAGAACCGCTACCGTGTTTTGCGGCCCGTGGGTCGTGGCGGTATGGGAACTGTTTATGAAGCAGTTGACCTGCGCCTGAATGCAACCGTCGCTCTGAAAGAAACGCTGCTCACCGATCCGGCTTCGCGGCGTGCCTTCGAACGCGAAGCCCAATTGCTGGCCCGTTTGCGGCACCCGGTCTTGCCAAAGGTGATTGACCACTTTTCGGAAGACGAGCGGCAATTTCTGGTGATGGAGTTTATTTCTGGCGATGACCTGGCTGCGCTGATGGAAAAACGCGGCGGTCAGTTTCCGCCTGCCGCCATTATGCCGTGGCTGCTGCGCTGGGCCGATCAATTGCTCGATGCACTGGATTATTTACATAAGCAAAATCCGCCCGTCATTCACCGCGACATCAAGCCGCAGAACCTGAAACTCACCTCACGCGGCGACGTTATTCTGCTGGACTTCGGGCTTGCCAGGGGGGGCCTCGCCGATATGACCCGCTCCAGTCGGGCGGGGGTGGTGGGCTTTACCCCCAACTATGCCCCGCTTGAGCAGATACGCGGCAGCGATGCCGACCCGCGCAGCGACCTGTACTCGCTTGCGGCAACCCTGTATCATCTATCGACGGGCACGCTGCCGCCCGATGCACTAACCCGTGTGGCGGCGCTGCTCAACGAACAGATCGACCCGCTGCAACCGGCCAACCAGTTTAATGAGTATGTGTTGCCAGAAGTAGGGCAGGTGCTGCATCAGGCGCTGGCAACCAATATTGATGAGCGCCCTGAGTCGGCGGCCGCCATGCGGAAGGCGCTGCACGATGCCCGTTCGGGACGGATGGTCCAGCAACCCCTGATCGAAGGTAGCAATCCGGCTGCAATGACGGCCTTCACGACGGGCCTCCATCAATCGCATGATGCAACGCCGCGTATTGCCGACTCGATCTCGCTGCCCTCAACTGCCGCACGTACACGGCAGCTTTCCGAGAATGAACTGGGCAATCTGGTGCGGACCTGGTCAACTGGTGGGCAGATATTGAGCCTTGCGATTCGCCACGATGGAAGCCAGATTGCTATCGGCAATGAGGATGCACAAGTGCAGTTATGGCAGTTTGATAGTGGCAACGCGATAACTACCTTGCGCGGCCATAGCCAGAGCGTGTTGTGTGTGGCCTTCAGCAATGATGGGCGCTATCTGGCATCGGGCAGCGAAGATGGGAAGGTGCTGGTGTGGGATACCACCGAGGATCTGAATAACCCCTACTTGATCGACGTGGGCCATTCAGTCGAGACGCTGGCAATCAGCCCAAATGGGCGCTGGCTCGTGGTCGGCGGGTGGGGCGAAGTGATTACCCTTACGAGATCCAGCACGATACTATTCAGGTTGTCGCCGAGATGCAGGCGGGCTTTGTGCATAGTCTAGCATTCAACAAGGATGGCTCGATGCTGGCGGCAGGCTGTTACGATACTACCATTCGGCTGTGGAATATGGAAACCCGCGAGCCTGTCCACGCGTTAATCGGGCATACCAACTTTGTGCTCAGCGTCGCCTTCGACCCGGATAGCCATATTCTGGCTTCGGGTGGTGGTGGGAAAGAGATCCACCTCTGGCAGGTGAGCGATGGGCGGATGCTGGAAACGCTGCGCGGGCATACCAACTTTGTGCGCTGTGTGGTGTTCAGCCCGGATGGGAAACTGCTTGCTTCGGCAAGCGAAGATAAAACAGTGCGGCTGTGGCGGCTGAGCGACGGGGCACTGCTGCACACCTTCGACGGACACAGCCACGGTGTCACCTCGCTGGCCTTTACTCCCGATGGTCGCTACCTTGTCTCTGGGAGCCGCGATACCCGGCTCCGGGTGTGGTCGATGTGAGATAGCCGCCCGCTCCCCCTATCGCTCGATGATCGGCAGGATCTCTTCAAGATGCTGGATAGCGGCGCGGGGCTGCGGCATATCGGCAGGCAACGGCAGACAATGCGGGTTCATCCAGACAAAATCTACCCCTGCCGCCATTGCACCCATCAAATCGTAACGCAACGAGTCGCCGACGTAGAGCGCACGAGCCGGAGCCACGCCGAGATGCCGTAACGTGAGCTGAAAAATGCGTGGGTGCGGCTTGGCGATACCTACTTCTTCCGATATCACCAGTACATCCATCATCCGGGCAAGCCGGAATTGTTCAATCTTGGGGCGCTGTGTAAAGACTGGCCCATTCGTAATCAGACCGAGGCGGTGCGTCGGGCGCAACCGCTGTAGCATCGCTTCTGCACCATCGTACAGGCGCAGGTGTGAGTAGTCGTTATGGCGGTAGCGCTCCTGGGCGCGGCGGCATAGTTCAAGGTCATCAATGCCCATCTGTTGCAGCAAGGCGGGCAGGCGCGGCGCATAGATGTGCTTGCTGATTGCATGCGCAATCAGGGCATCCACATCGAGCGTGGGGTAAGCTGCGCAGACTTCTGTCAGTGCGTGCCGCAGACGGTGGCCCCAATAACTGTCGTAATCAAAGAGGGTATTATCAAGGTCGAACAGGACAGCAGCATAACGCCCGACACAGGGGCGCAGCAAATCCGGTTTGCTGATACGTTCCACTTGATGTGCTAGTGAATGGAGCATCCGCGAATAACGACAAGTGTCTGGTCGTCATCCTGGGGCGTGCCGGCACCAAACGCATCAATCGCGACAAATAGTCCTTCGGAGATCTCGCGGGCAGTCTGATACTGACGGGTAAGTTGCTCGCTCATCTCCAGCATCCGGTCGAACCCGAACAACTCGCCGCTACGGATGCGCGTTTCGCTGAAGCCATCGGAGGCAAGGATCAATACATCGTTGGGGCGCAGCGGAATGCTGGCCTCGCCCACATCGGCAAACGGCAGGAAACCGATAACCGGACAGGTAGCATCAAGCATCTGCACTGGCCCATCGTGCGGGCAGTAGATGACGGGTGCATGACCGGCGTTGGTGTAGACCAGCAACTGCTCTTCGGGGTGATACTGTGCAATAAACGCACTTGCAAACATGCCCAGTTTCGTAAAGTCTTCGTACAGATCATCAATCGAGCGACTGACCAGCATTGCCGGGGTGACATTCGGCATAAAGATAGCTTTGCTGCGGATCGAGGTGCGGATCATCGCCATGAGCAATGCAGCGGGCAAACCTTTCCCTGCAACGTCGCCAACGCCAAACACAAACCGACGATTGGGCACCGTAATGAAGTCGTAGAAGTCGCCCCCAACCTGTAACGCGGGGCGTGTCTGAGCACTGATATCGAGCGTTGGAATGCGCGGGGGGCCTTGCGGTAGCAGGTGGCGCTGTACTTGCTGGGCCAGTTCCATCTCAGCGTGAATACGGGTCTGGTCGAGCGTTTCTTTGTACAGCAGTACATTCTCGATATGCGCCCCGACCTGCTCACCAATCACCCGAATAAGCTTCATTTCAGGCGAGCTAAACAGATTCGATGATTTGAACAAGCCGATAGCCGCAACAATCTCGCCGCGAATGTAGATCGGCTCAACAAAAATGCTACGAATGCCGCTGGGCAATTGCAGATAGCTCGTATCGGTATAGAGATGCAGTTCCGCCCCACGGCTTTCCTGGAAGCGCCGGAACAGCTTGAGCATGGTGGCATTATCAAGCAATGGCGGGTCAGTCCACGCAACGTGTTTATAATCGTTATTAACCAGCATTGCACAGCACCCATCAACAAGCGTAAGGCGGCGGGTCTGGTTGGCGAGCGCTTGCAGGGTGTGCGGGAGATCAAGCTGATTACGGGTTAGCCGCGACAACTCGTAGACTGCTAGAAGCTGATCCTGATTTTCTACAAAGGCGGCAG
The DNA here is from genome assembly GCA_012033195.1 of Chloroflexaceae bacterium. GTDB lineage: Bacteria > Chloroflexota > Chloroflexia > Chloroflexales > Chloroflexaceae > JAAUSQ01. The sequence goes on along the minus strand of JAAUSQ010000011.1, from coordinate 14,324 downwards.
TCAGCATATCAAGCTCGCCTTCCAAATTAACCAGGTTCAGCAGCAAATTGGCATCGGCGTTCAGGCGAGGTATGTTGCGTTCCGGGCTATCGACCCCATACACCCGCAATTCACCGATAGATGTATTATCACGCATCAGTGGTGCCGTGATAACCAGCTCGTGTTCGGTAAGGGCGGGCGCTGACCCATTGGCTGGATACTGCGCCACAATGGTTTCACCGCTCCACAAGCTCACTTGTTTGGCTCCCGCAGCAACCCAAGCTTCAGCAACCAGCAAAAACTGCTCCTGCTGTAACTCCATAATTTCTGCGAGTTGTTGTGGTGTCATACTCATGGTTGCATCTACTTATGCGTGACAGTCATCGTCCACGCTGGAACCGGTTGCCGGTCCATGCTAGCACAATCCTGTATTGCTGACAATGGGTGTTATAATCCCAAAATAACGAGAAATACACTTTTCATTTTACCACCTGTAGTACCGTCAGTATAGTAGTGATAAAGGAGCAACCAATGCATAATCTCTGGGATGCTGCCGAAGCAGCACACTACACCGACGACCTGCACCAGCGTGTGTACACCTCGCGCCTGCTCGGTCGTGAACAGGCCCTAGTGCTCCACGGTGGCGGTAACACCTCGGTCAAAAGCACTGTTTCCAACATCTTCGGAGAAGATGAGCCGATCCTGTATGTCAAGGGGAGCGGCTGGGATCTCGCCACGATTGAAGCGGCGGGCTTTGCCCCGGTGCGGATGCAGCACCTGCTCCGACTGGCCCAACTCGAAACGCTCTCGGATGCAGCGATGGCCCGTGAACTCAAAGCTGCTACTATCGACCCGTCTGCCCCGGCCCCCTCGGTGGAGGCCATTCTGCATGCCATTCTGCCATACAAATTTGTTGATCACACCCACGCTGATGCAGTTGTTGCAATAACAAACACACCCGATGGGCGGGCATACGTTGAAGACGTCTATGGTGATAGCATTGTCATTGTACCCTATATTATGCCAGGTTTTGCGCTTGCGCGCCACTGTGCCGAGCATTTTCCTCGTGAAGCCCACGCGGGCACGATTGGGATGCTGCTCATGAACCACGGCATCTTTTCGTTTGGTGCAACGGCGCACGAGTCGTATGATCGAATGATTGCGCTGGTCAGTCGGGCCGAAGCATACTTGCAGCAGCGCAATGCCTGGCACATCAGCCTGCCGCCTGCCGCTCCGATCACCCGTCCAATCCGCGACGAACTGGCGCTGTTGCGAAGCCGGGTCTGCGCGGTGGCCGGCTTCCCGCTGGTGATGACAACCCACGATGACGAGCGCTCGCTTGGCTTTGCGCGGCACCCCGACATTCGCACGCTGGCACAGCAGGGGCCGCTCACCCCCGACCATGTCATCCGCACTAGGCGCGTGCCCCTGATCGGACGCGATGTGCAGGGCTACCGCGCCGCCTACGAACAGTACTTTGCCGAGCACGCGCCCCGGTCATCCCAACCATTGACGATGCTTGACCCGGCCCCGCGTGTAATCCTCGATGCGGAATTCGGGCTGTGTGTCCTGGGTCGCCACGCCCAGGATGCCGCCATTGTATACGATATTTATAGCCATACCATAGAAAACATTCTCCGAGCCACGGCGCTTGGTGGGTATCGGGCATTGGATGCCGCAAGCCTGTTTGAAGTGGAATACTGGGATCTGGAGCAGGCCAAGCTCAAGCGACAGGGCGCACCGCCCGAATTCGCGGGTGAGGTGGCCCTGGTGACCGGAGCAGCATCGGGCATCGGGCGGGCCTGCGCCGAAACGTTGCTCAAGCGCGGGGCGGCGGTGGTTGGCCTGGATATCAACCCGGAGATTGAGCACACCTTCCAGCAGGCGGGATGGCTCGGTGTGCAGTGCGATATTACCAACGAAGCGGCACTGTTTGAAACATTGGAAAAGGAAGTGCGGCGCTTCGGGGGGCTGGATATGCTCATCTTAAATGCGGGTATCTTCTCGTCAAGCCGTCCGATTGCCGACCTGACGCTGAAGGAGTGGCAGGGGGTGCTGGATGTCAACCTGAACGCAAATGTTACCTTGTTGCGGGAAGCCTACCCGCTCCTGAAGCTAGCCCCACGCAGCGGGCGCGTGGTCGTGATTGGTACCCGCAACGTTGCGGCACCAGGCAAAGGCGCGGCGGCCTATTCCGTCTCGAAGGCGGCGCTGACCCAACTGGCACGAGTGGCAACCCTCGAATGGAGCCGCGACAATATCCGGGTCAATATGATCCATCCTGACGCCGTGTTTGATACAGCTATCTGGACCGACGAGGTGCTCCAATCGCGGGCGGCGGCGTATGGCATGACCGTTGAAGCATATAAGAGCCGTAACCTGTTGCGTACCGAGGTGAGCAGCTACGATGTGGCGGCGATGGCGGCGGCGATGTGTGGCAGCCTGTTTGCAAAAACGACCGGCGCACAGGTGCCGCTAGACGGCGGCAACGAGCGGGTGGTATAGTAGTGAAGAGGAACCAAAGGAGCAGTATTATGAGCGAACCAACAACTCAATCTCCGCCGCTGGCCAGCCTGACAGTCGCCGACCTGGAAAAGCTTATCCGGCGGGTGGTACGCGAAGAGGTGGCCCGCTTGCAGGCGCGGCAGCCTTCGCTGCTGAATGACTGGAGCCAGGAGGGGCCAGACGACCCGGCAGGCGATGCGGCGCTGCTGGCAGAAATACTGGCGGAGATCGAGCGCGAACAAACCGAGCCGCTCGAATGGATGAGGCTGGAAGACTTTAAGATCGAGCTTCGGCGCGAAGGTCTCTTACCATAGTTATGAAATACACACTCGTTATTGCTCCAGAGGCACGGAAAGAGATCAAGATGCTGCCGGGGTACGTGCGAGCGCAGGCGCTAGCGCTGTTGGAATTGTTGCAAACAGACCCACGTTCTGAGCGTAGTAGAGAATTACGCGATAAGCCCGGTATATATCGTGCATGGCTGGCTACCTACTGGCGTGTTGCATATGAGATTGATGACGAGGATCAGGTAATACGAGTTCGGCGGGTGCGGCGCAAGGACGAGATGGCGTATGAGCGCTTGTAAGCGGGAGGCGGGGCACTGAAGTCCCCGGCCAGGAGTACAAAGCTCGCCTGCGCGGGTTGGCGGCTTGCCATCACCTGCTGTGTGCTACCGCTGTGCCTGCTGTGCGCGGATCTGGACTTCTTCAAGTAGCTTGACACTGGCATAAACACTCTTCAAATACGGTGTATCCACGCCAACGAGTTGCCCCAGTTCGATGACAACCCCCACCAACGAGTCGATCTCTGTCTCGCGCCCTGCCTCAATATCCTGCAAGGTAGACGTTTTGTGTGCCCCTACATCTTCGGCCCACTTGATGCGCTGGTCAATCGAGATGCAAAATCGATATCAAGCCGTTCACCAATCATCTGGCCCTCTTGCATCAGGTGCGCGATCAGGTCGCGGGCCAGTGGATGGCGAGCCAGTTCTTCGAGCGTGGCGCGGGTGAGGGCGCTCACCGGATTGAAGGCCAGATTGCCCCAGAGCTTGATCCAGATATCCTGGCGAATATTGGGCCGCACGGGTGCCTTGAAGCCGGCACTGGTCATACTCTGCGAAAGTTTCTGGATGCGCTCGGTGCGTCTGCCGTCTGGTTCGCCGAGCATAAAGCGATTGCCATAGGTGTGCTGCACCACATTCGGGGCAATCCTGTCGGCAGCGGGATAGACCACTGCGCCAATAATGCGCTCTGGCTCGATAGTCTGGGCCAGCACACCGTCCGGGTCAACTGAGGTGAGGCGGTGCCCATCATACTGCCCACCGTGCTTGTGGAAGTACCACCACGGAATACCATTCTGCGCGGTGACTACCATCGTCTCTGGGCCATACAACGGGCGCAGCGTGGGTGCAAGGCCAGAGAGCACATTGGTCTTTAAGGCGATGATGACGGCATCCTGCGGCCCCGCCTGCGCCACATCGTCGGTGGCGGCAACCGGGGCGACGTGCTCGGTGCCATTGTCCATAATCAGCTTCATTCCCTCGCGGCGGATTGCATCGAGGGTGGCACCACGTGCAATAAAGGTAACTTCTTCGCCAGCCTTCGCCAGCATCACGCCCAGATAGCCACCAATAGCGCCGGCTCCAACAATACAGATTTTCATTCGTTTACCTCTCTTCCGCGAACGTTCTGCCCTGTGCTGTGGGTCATTCCGATAGGTTGAGGAGCCGCGCCATCGCTAGCCGTTGCAACTTGCCCGTTGCGCCGCGTGGGATCTCCTCCAGCATGTGGAAGGCACGCGGCACCTTGAAGGGGGCCAGGTTTTCGGCGCAATAGTCGCGCAGGTCGGCCTCGCTGATATCGCTGCCCGGTTTGAGCACTACCGCCGCATTGATCTCCTCACCGAGCATTTTGTGGGGCACGGCAAATGCTAACGCCTGCTCGACGGCGGGATGGCGCAGCAGCAGGTTATCAATCTCGAAAGGTGAAATCTTTTCGCCACCACGATTAATCAACTCCTTCAAGCGGCCAGTCAGGATCAAGTAGCCGTCGGCGTCGATGTGGCCCTGGTCGCCCGTGCGGAACCAGCCATCCACAAACGACTTTGCATTGGCTTCGGGGTTCTGCTCGTAGCCGTCGATAACATTGGGGCCACGCACCACCACCTCGCCCGTTGCGCCCTGGGGCAGCAGGGTGCTGCTGGTTTCGTCCATAATTGCCACATCCACACCAAAGCCATAGCCCACCGAGCCGGCCTTGCGTGCAGCAGGCGGTAGCGGGTTCGAGGCCATCTGATGGGTCGCTTCGGTCATCCCATACGACTCCAGCAGAGGCGCGTTAAAGGTGCTTTCGATGCGTTCGAGCACTACGGGCGGCAGCGGGGCACTGCTCGACCGGATGAAGCGGAACGGGTGCGCGGCAATCGTCTCCTGGTTGCGCTCGGCACGTTGCAGTAGCAACTGGTGCATCGTGGGTACAGCAGAATACCACGTCGGGCTGAAGGTACGCATCCACTTCCAGAACTCCATTGCGCTGAAGCCGGACGGCACCACCAACGCCCCGCCAGAGGCCAGGGTTGCCATCATCGACCCCATCAGGCCGTGGACGTGGAAGAGCGGCATCACACACAGCGCCATATCATCGGGCGAGAGGTTGTAGGTACCAGCAATGTTGCGGGCCGAGGCGACCATATTGCGGTGGCGGAGCGGTACCCGCTTGGGGCGGCTGGTGGTGCCGCTGGTGTGCAAAATCATCGCAATGTCGTCGGCGCTGATTGGCTCGGCAGCGCGCGGTGGCAGGTTGCCGCGTACCTGTTCGAGCCGGACACTGCCATCTGGTTGGGGCAGCGCGTGGATAATCTGCATAGCGTCGGGCGCAGCCTCGTGTGCGGCGGGCACCGTGTCGGGCAGGGTGATCAGGGCGCGGGCATGAGTATCGCCATAATAAAAGGCGAAGTCATCGACGGTGTATTTCGGATTGAGTGGCGCAACTGTGCCGCAGGTTGCCGCCGCAAAAAAACACTGTACCAGTTCGGGGCTGTTGCCCATCACAAGGGCGATGCGGTCGCCACGCCCCAGGCCAAAGTCGCGCAGTTGCCCAACCATACCCATCACCGAGGCGGTAAACTGGGCATAGGTCAGGCCGGGGTAGTCGGGTGCAAGCAGGGCGTGTGGCTGGCTGCGCCTGCCGCACCGATCAATTCCATAATTGTTGTCGGGCTTTCCGAAGCATTATTCATCGGAGAATACTCCTCTTCAATTGCACAGGCACATTTTTGCTCTGGAATCAGTGTACCATGAATGCACCAGACCGGATGTTACCGGAGACGGTGAACATGGTTGAGCAAGAGTATTTGACATTTGGCTGCCAGAGTGCTATAATATCACGAGGTATGGAGGTGGGTAATCCACCTCCCTTTTCTTGTGGTAATTTCGGAGAAACGTGCGATGTATGCAATTGTGCGCGACCGGGGCATGCAGTACCGGGTCGAAGAGGGCAAATACGTAGATCTGGCGCTGATGGACAAGGCCGAACCGGGCACCAAAATTGAGCTTGACGAAGTATTGCTGATCGGTGATACGGATAAGCCCCGCATCGGAACGCCGTTGGTGAATGGGGCGCGGGTGCGGGCCGAGGTGGTTGGCGAAATGAAGGGGCCGAAGATTCTGGTGTTTCGTTATCAGAACAAGAAGCGCTTCCGCCGCCGCAAGGGGCATCGGCAGCAGTATACCCGTGTGCGTATCAGTGAAATTGTGACCGCCTAGCGCGGCGAAATCGTTTATACAGATCAGTGAAGGAGGTCAGCGATGGCTCACAAAAAAGGTGTTGGGAGCACCCGCAACGGGCGCGATAGCAACCCCAAAATGCGGGGCGTCAAGCGCTATGGTGGAGAGTACGTGATTCCAGGCAATATTATTGTGCGCCAGTGTGGTACCAAGATCAAGCCGGGTGAGAATGTTGGTCTGGGCCGCGACTATACCATTTATGCGATGGTCGAGGGCGTTGTGCATTTCCAGCCCTATTCGCGCAATCAGAAGATGGTTAGCGTGATTCCGGTTGAGCAGGATGATGCCACCGAAGAGGCCACTGCAACAGCATAACACGTTGCTACGCTTGATAGCGAGAATGGGAGTATATATCTGTGAAGAAAGATACACATCCAAAGTATCACACCACTGATATTGTGTGTGGTACCTGCGGTACGGTGTGGCCCATCGGCTCAACCCGCGCCAATCTGCGTGTCAATATCTGCTCGAACTGCCACCCGTTCTATACTGGTGAGCAGCGTATGATTATCGACGCAGAAGGCCAGGTGGATCGCTTTATGAAGCGTCTCCAGGTAAGCCAGGAGCGTCAGGCTGCTGCTGCACGCCGCCGCCAGAACCGCACCGAGCTGCCCCGGAAGAAGAGCCTGCTGGAAGAGATTTATGGTGAGGAGAATGCTCCTGCCGAGCAGGAAGAGCCAGCCAGCCAGGAATAAGTCAGACCGCCACATCTCTTCCCGATGGGAATGCACAACACGACCCGCTGTACACGGTACAGCGGGTTTTTTAGCCTTTGTGATATGCAGCGGGCGCTACAGGAAGAAGCTCAGGCCGATCAGCAGCGCAAACAGCAACACACTCCAGATCGTAATACGGATCAGGTCGTGCCGAATATAGTTATAATCTTGTGAATAGTCCACTGGCTCATTGATAGCAGCCAGTTGCGCTCGCTGTTGTTCTCGGCGCTGCTGGGTAGTGCGAGCCGAACGGCGGCGCTGACGACGAGCTTGTGTTGACATAGTTACTCCTTACCTACAATCTAACGGCATGGATTATACCACAGGAGCATCCCACTATGCAGCGTGGTGTGGTACGATCGAGCCATTTGTGCAGCAAATATTCAAGCGTTAGAGGGAGCATGTTCTATGACACGGCCCAGTACCAGCGGTCGGATCGAGGTGATCTGTGGGTGTATGTATAGTGGCAAAACGGAAGAGCTGATTCGCCGCATGCGCCAGGTGGATATTGCGCGGCAGCCGTTTCGCATTTTTACGCCGCGACGTGATACACGTTATGGCATTCATCAGATTACCAGTCATATTGGAACACGTCTGGAAGCCTACCCTATCGACTCTATTGTGGAGATACCCGACTATCTCGATGATGCAGTGCAGGTGGTGGCAATTGACGAGTTACATTTTTTGATTGACGATGCCGACCAGATTGCCGCAATGTGCCAGCAACTCGCCGACCGTAAGGTGCGGGTGATTGTGGCGGGACTCGACCAGGATTTTCGAGCGCAGCCGTTCCTAGCGATGGCGCACCTGCTGGCACTTGCCGAACAGGTCACCAAACTGTATGCGATCTGTGTGCGCTGTGGAGCGTATGCAACTCGGTCGCAGCGGCTTATCAATGGGCAACCTGCCCCTGCCGCTGCGCCCGTGATTGCGGTAGGTGGTCTGGATATGTACGAGGCGCGCTGTCGGGCGTGCTATGAGCATCCGCAGTAGGTAGGCTATTTCCCCCTCGCCCCGTAGTGGACAAGGGGCAGGGGCGAGGGGAGATAGGCCGTCCGCGTTGCCCTAATCCTCAGGGGGCAGCACTGTCAGGTAGCCGATGGCGGTGTGTCCGCTGCGGTTGCCTGCCCGGTCAGTGCCCAGACACCAATCGGGTCATCGGTGCGGGTGAAGATGGTAATCGGGGCAACTCCCCGGAACATCGCCTCGCCGTTGGCATTGGCCGCGCCAAGTTCGGGCGCTTCCAGTACTGAGTCATCGGGCAGCGTCAGCCAGAGGCTTACCGGCTCACCCGGCTCGAAGCCCGTCAGGTAGACCGCAAAGTCGGTGCCTGCTGGCCCTTCCTCCGGGCTTACCGTTGCATTGACGTTTGGCGGGCGCACAAAGTTGGGCGGCGGCGGCGGGCAGGTCAGTTCGTAGCGCCACAGATAATAATGCTGCCCGACATTGCCCAGTTCAACCTGCCAGCCTGGTTCGTTGGCGGGGTTGTATGTTAGCACCCGCCGCTCGTACACCTGCACCAGCAGATCGTGGGGGACACCGTCGATATTGGTGCGGATCCAGTAGGGTTCGCTCGCCGGGTGGCCCATCAGGTAGAGCCAGTCGAAGGCCATATCCTGCCGTGCCTCGCCGTTGATGGGCATCGGACCAATCTGCTGCAAAAAGTTCCAGAACACTTCCGGGATATTGTGGCTCAGCACGCCATCGTAATAAATCAGGCGCGTGCCAGGATATTGCGCGGCAAGGTCGGGGCGGCGCACAATATCGCCGTTCATATCAATCATCTCGGCCACCAGGTCGCCAAAGCGGGGCGGCGCGGCACTGTCGGCGGCAATCGGGCCAATCGGATCATTGGTGATAGGCTGCAATCGGCTATCGAGGAAGAGCGTTGTAACATCAAAAAAATCGGCATAGGTCGGCGCTTCGGGGTTGTTCGCAATGCCAGGGTCGCCCGCAATCGGGATCTGGGCGCGTTCGCGGCGCTCAAAGCGCGTATCACCGATCTGCACCCGTCCGCTGATCATTTCAATCGGTAGCAGGCCGCTTGTCACGTACCACGGGCTAAACGGGTCGTCGTTGGGATTGGAGATTTCCATCCGGCCCTTGTCCCAGTACTGTACGCGGCGTGTCCCTTCGACCCCTTCGTTATAGGCTTCGTCCAGGGTGAAGGCGGACGCAGGCCCCCAGTACCATGGGCGCTCCACCTCACCGCTCGCAACCGCACCATCGGCGGCTTCCCACACCCGCTGAAATGCGCCTTCATCAGGTGGTGTGTTGCCGCGCACCGCAGGCACTCCGGCGATCAGCAAGCTGACCAGCACCAGACCGAACAGACCCAACCGGCGAACGTGTTGCATGAGGTTCTCGCTTTCTAGCTGTGCAGTGCCAGCTCTCGTACCGGTCAATGCGATGGTAAGGAGGTGTTAAGTAGCACTATCATACCACGTTTCGCCTGCAAATACAGCTATGTCTGGCACGGGCACACGAACGCAGCCCCCGCAGGCGGGCCGCATTATAAACCCCCTCCTCCGGTACAGGAAGAGGGGGCGCATTGAAGGAAGGGGGATTTCGAGTACGGGTTACACCTTCAGGTGTTTAGCAGCCAGGTCGCGGGCAATCAGTCGCACGTCGCCTTCCAGGAATTGCCCGTGAATACGCGCCTTGAGATCGGGGCGTTCGTAGAAGGCGCTACCACCGAAGATAAACTGCGGGCGCGGCGGCTCGATGCGGGTGATAATCTGGCCGGCTTCGGTCAGATTGTGCGCCGATTCCACAGTTGTTGCCGACAAACCGATGACCTGCGGGCGCAGTTGCCGGATTGTCTCGGCAAGGGTGGTGTTGGGGACGTTCTGGCCCAGGTAAATCACGCGGAAGCCTTCCCACGCCAGGAACAGGCCCAGCATCATTGCGCCGAGTTCGTGCATTTCGCCCTGCACACAGCCAATGACCGCAGTAGGTGCACCGGGCTTGTCGGGGATGGCGTGGAGCATCTGGATCATCTTGCTCTCGGTGAAGCGGCTGGTAAAGTGCTCGGCAGCCACCGACACTTCACCTCGGTGCCAGCCTTCGCCCACTGCCACCTGCACAGGCATCAAAAGCTTGGTGCACACTTCTTCCGAGGTGTACTTGGCAATCATTTCTTGCCAGATATACTCTGCCATGCGGCGGTCGAAGGCGACCAGTGCCCCGGCCAGACGACGCTGGGCTTCGTCCCAGTCAATATCTTCTGCGACGGGTTCGGCTGGCTGCACGACGGGTGCGGCAGGTGGCGGCGGTGGTGCAGCCGTGGCACCCTGCATCCAGGCGGGCAACCCAAACGCCGAGGCCGACGATGTAGACGGCTGCGGTGGGACTGCCGGGGTGGGCACCGGTGGGGCAGGTGAGGCAGCCTTGGGCATGACAGGCGGCGGTGGTGGGGTCGGGTCAACCAGTCGCGAAGTGCCAAACGACGCAGGCGGCGAAGCTGTTTCGGGCAGCATCCAGTTGGAAGGTGTCGGGGTGGCTGCTGCAACCTGCTCAAGCAGGGCCGCCACGCTGATTACTCCGGCGGCAGCAGGCGACGAGTACGGATCGCGCTCAAGTTGGCCAACACTTAGCACACCCCACACGGCATCGTTCACCAGAATGGGTACTGCAACAACCGAATGCGCTTCGTGCAGTAGGCTATATTCCGGGTCGTCTGTCGAGAGCAGCGAGAGCACGGGCGTGCGCTGTTGGAAGGCCTGCCCGCTGATGCCCTGCCCCGGCGTGACGGGCAGCGGTTGTCCATCGGTGTTGTGCCAGATATGCGGGTGCAGGGTGTTGTTGGTGACCTTGTAGAGCACTGCGCCGCGCACATCTAGGCGGCCCAGTTCGTGCAGCGCTTGCGGCATCATCCGCTCAAACGATTGCTGCGGCTCATCGGCATGGTACAGCGCCAGCACTTCGCGCAGGATGGGCACCTCGCCGAGTGCTGCCATCAGGTTGAGCCGCTCGGCTTCGCTGTGGGCTGCCAATTCAAACGCGAAGCGTGCCCAGCGTACACTGTTGGCAAACACATCACGCTCGGCGACGTGTGGCGCGGGGCGCTGTGCCAGCAAACTGAGCAGCAGGTGGATGCGGGTCACAATGCGCTCATCGGCGCTAAGGGCACCTTCAAACAGGTAGCGCCGCACCGATCCCTGATCGCGGTTGGGGATAAGCTGGGTAATCAGTGCGCCCCAGAAGCCGGGGCTATCAAATGAGAAAAACCACTCGCGGGCCAGGGGCGACCCTTCGGGCAGCGCGATAAACTCAATACCGGGAATGTTGGGCGGGGCAATATCGGCTTCGCCATACACGCGCACCGACTGACAGACTTTTGCCATACGTGCGATGCGTTCCTGATGGATACGGAACAGCGAGAACCGCAAGGTGCCCATCGAAACGGCGGCAGGCAGGTTATCCTCTTCAATGATACGTTCGAGCTGTCGCCCGATGATCACCAGTGCATCAATCGGGTGATTGAGGCGGTGGGCTTCGGGCACCGTGTTGATCAGTTTGACCAGCGAAGGTGCAGGCCGCTGGGTGTTGCCGGAAACAAGCTGTAACATAAAGTCTACCCTCAATGCTTTCTTTCTTGTCGGTGTGCTATCGTGCCGGGAGGCGGCTCCTGGTTTGAGAGGTGGAAGCAGCTGTATCCATCAGGGTGGCAATGGCCTGGACTGCATACCGTGGCAGGTTACGCTCAAACGATTCGGCGAGCAGCAGGTAGGTGTGCCAGGGGGCAATGCTGGCGGCCCCGGCATCAAAGCGCTGCTGAATGGTCTGCATATAGTTCACCATATACGATGCATCATCGGTGGCAAGGCTATCGTTGAGGTAGGCCAGCAGCCAGCCAATTTCTACGGCGACCTGTTGTACATCTTCGCCGTTGGTGGTGGCGATGCGGTAGGCGGCTTCGCTGACAATAACATCCTGGGCCGATTGCAGGGCGCGGCAGAGTTCGCTATCGCGCACCAGCGAGGTTGCCCCAACTTCGAGCATCTGGCGGGCCGCTCCGGATGCCTGCGGGGGGGCGAGGCGTTCGGCCTGACTGGTGAGGAGCCACAGCAATTGCTGTATATGCACGGTCGCCAGTCCACGCCTGAGGTTGCCATCGCGTAGCCAGCGCAGGTGGGCCAGCAGGGGGTGTTCGTTTTTATTGCCAATTGCATCGATCAACACATCAATGAGCAGCCACATATCATACAGCATCCGGTTGCGCCCGTGCTGCTGATAGGCGGCCTGCCACTGCCAGTTCTGGTCGTAGCAGAAGCGCACCAGTTCTTCGGCTAGGTGCGAATGAATACCCGTGAGGGCCTGTGCTGCGGAGTCGGCATAGTCGAGCCGCTGTAGCCCGCGCTGAACAAACTGGTACACTTCGGTCTGTGCAGTGGGGGGGAGTTGCTGTGTGACTGCCGTCCAGAGCGCTGCCAGCATTTCGCGCAGCAGTCCGGTGGAGATGTGGCGTTCAACCATGTTGGCGCGGAGCCACGCGATATGGTCATCCAGCATCATCGGCGAACGGTAGCGCACCGCTTTGACAATTGCATTGTAGATGTGCTCACTATCAAAAATCAGCGCTTCGGCAATATGGGCATCATACCGCTCGCGCCAGTGCGGATTTTCGAGCAGCCGGGTAGCCGTTTTTTCCAGAATAAGCGTGCGCTGTGCATCAAGCAGGCGTGAGGTATCCTGAGGGGTGGTGCCGGTCATCGATTGTGGGTTACCATGTGTCATTGTAATTCCCAAAGCTGCTTATGGGTTGAGCCGTAGCGCTACGTAATGTTCTGGAGAGGTGGGTGATCTACCCGAGTGCTTCAGCAGATGTTGCTCGGAAGAGATGGGCATTTTGCCAACATATGCTGTGCATTCCATAAACAATGATACTTCAACTATTTATGTAGAGTCAATAGTACTTTTACTGTATATGTTGATAGGTCTGCAGGAATGCGCGGCCCGGTTGTCAATCGGCGGGGAGCAACACTAGGCCCGCCGCCGCAGGTTGAGTCCCCTCGCCCCAGAGTGCGACGAGGGGTTGCGAATAAGGACGAGCGGTCAGCGCCCGTAGACGCGGGCCGCCAGTTCGTTGCCAAGCAGACCAAGCAGCACCCGGTCGCCGTGGTCTTCGAACGCGGCCGCTCGAACCATTGCACAGTCACCTGTACGCCGGGTGCAATCTCTTCCATCTGGGGCGGCGAGATTGGCTGCCCAAACAGCGCCAGACTCTCATCGTAGCGCTTTCCAGGCAGGCCGTCGAACTCCAGGCCGCTATTGCGCCAGTAGCTGAGGAACGGCTCGCAGAGGGACTGCTCGGTTGCATCAAAGTAGAGGCAGTTGGGCACCGAACCCGTCTTCGGGAAGTCGTACCAACTGCGGCCCTGCTGCCGCAAGATGTCGTCTCCCAGGCGGCTGAGTTGCACATTGTACGGGGCGGCGTTCTGGGGATGCCACTCGAAGCGGTGCCGCTCGAAGTATTGCACCACATAGGGCTGTCCGTCGCTGCCCGTCTCAATAAACTCTTCGCTGATGGGGTAGCCAAAGATGGGCAAGCCGCCGTGCCGCTCCCAGTAGCGCTTGAACTCGCCACGCAGGGTGTGTTGTGTCTCGGTAAAGTAGATCAGGTCGGCGGTATTCTGCGCTGGTGCCACTGGATCAAATGCTGGCTGACCGCTGACGGGGGCGGGTGCGGCCTGACCCTGATCAAGTGGACAGCCATTGTAGCTGCCCGCCAGTTGCACAGCCTTGAACGCATTCAGGCGGCCCCAGCCATACTCGGCATCTTTGCCCGGTGCGCCTTTGTCATCGGCGCTGGCTTCAAGTATGCACTTCACATCGGCACTGGTCAGGTCGGGGCGCAATGTCCAGATCAGGCCGGCTGCTCCGGCGACATACGGCGACGAGAACGAGGTGCCATTGGGGGGGCCATACCCATCATCAAGGGTGGTTGTCCACAGGCCCACGCTGGGCGCGGCAAGGTCAACGTGGTCGCCCGTGTTTGAGAAGCCCGTGATCAGGTCGGTGTTGCCCGTGCCACCCACGGCCAGCACTTCGGCGTATCCGGCGGGGTACGATACCGAGTTATCCTGCTGGCGTGAATTGCCCGATGCCGCCACAATCAGCACGCCGCGATTGTGGGCATACGCCACCGCTTCACGTAGCGTCTGGCTCTCGCGGCTTCCGCCCAGGCTCAGGTTGATAATGCGAGCACCGGCATCGGTGGCCCAGTAGATGCCCCGTGCAACGCTGGCATCATCGCCGCTGCCGCGTGCGTTCAGCACTTTGACGGGCAGGATACGGCAACCCCAGCACATGCCAGCAATGCCTTTGTCGTTGTCGTG
>JAAUSQ010000187.1 GCA_012033195.1 Chloroflexaceae bacterium | reverse complement strand
TTCTGAAAGTTAAAAATGGTTCGAGATAAGCTGTCCTTTGTGTATACCCTGAACTATGATCTTTTTTTGACATAGCATACAGGCAATATTATATGAGGTAGTAGCCCAAAAGTACTCTCGAAAACCACTTGCATCTGATGAATTGTCTGGTTATAATGGAAGATACGACATCGCAACCGTATACAATCGACTACAATGTTGAGCTAGTGACCGTGCTCAGTTTATAGAAGCCATGGCACATCTTTTTAGTCCCATTACGATTGCCGGACGTACGCTCAGAAACCGCATTGTCATGGCCCCATCAACGAGCGGCTACGCCTCGCTGGATGGCTTCATCGGTGATGCGCTGTACGAGTATTATCTGGCGCGTGCCCATGGGGGGGTCGGGCTGATTGTTACGGAAACCGCCTATATTATCCCGCCCGACACACGCAACACCCGTGCCCACATTGGTATTCATAGCGATCTGTTTATCCCCGGCCTGTCTCGCTTTGTCAAAGCGTTGCACGGTGGCAAAACAACAGCACTTGTGTTGCTTGATGCACCGGCCAGCCTTGCCCACCTGGATACCAGTACCCTGCAAGAAGCTGCTGAAACAATGATCCGGGCCGCGTGGCGCGCCTATGTCGCCGGCTTCGATGGCGTGATGCTCTCGTCGGTAGATGGCGGCATGCTGCATCAGCTTATCTCGCCACTCAGCAACCGCCGCAACGATCAGTACGGTGGCGCAATCACCAATCGGCTGCGGCTGGCACTCGAAATTATCGAGGGGATTCGGCAATGGCTCGGCCCCAAGTTTATTGTCGGCTTTCGCTTGATTGCCGAAGAGTTTGTGCCCAACGGGTTGACCCTGCAAGATGCCCGCCTCATGGCGGGACGGCTGGCCATTACTGGTGTGAACCTGCTTGATGTGATGACCGACTCTCGCAACGAAATCAAGATCGCACGGTTCCCCGGCTGGCGCATTCCGCTGGCAAGCAGTGTCAAGCGGGTTGTGCCCGACGTACCCATTATCGGCTCTGGTTTGCTGGGTGACCCCCTCCTGGCAAACAGTGTTATTCAGGATGGCAGCGTTGACCTTGTGATGCTGGGCCGCTCGTTGCGCTCCAATCCGTACTGGGCCCACATCGCCCGAATTGTTCTGGAAAGCAACACAACCCCCATTCCCGTTTCAATGCTCCCCTGATCTGGTCTTGCACGTGGTATGATACACAGAGACGTGCGTCCACTTGTCAGAACATTCAAGAGTAGCTGAGGAGCAAACCATGACAAATAACCCGGTTCAGGCCCATACGCTGCCCAATGGTATGCTGGTGCTTACCCGCGAAATGCGGAACGCACCTGTTACCACTGCGTGGATCTGGTATCGGGTCGGGTCGCGCAATGAGCCGGGTGGACGCACTGGCATCAGTCACTGGGTTGAGCATATGCTCTTCAAGGGCACCCCGACGATGCCCCCCGGTACGCTCAATCGCCTGATCAAGCGCAACGGTGGCAATCTGAATGGCTTTACCAGCCTCGACTACACCGCCTACTATGCAACGCTGCCCGCCGACCGGATTGAGCTTGCATTCCGCATTGAGTCCGACCGGATGATTAATGCTACCTTCGACCCGCAGGAGGTTGAGCACGAGCGCACCGTTATTCTGGCCGAACTGGAAGGCTATGCCAACTACCCGACCACCTGGCTTGATGAGGCGGTCACGGCGGCGGCCTTCAGTGTCCATCCCTATCATCACCCGATCATCGGTTATGCCTGTGACCTGCGGGCGATGAGCCGCGACGATCTGTATCAGCATTACCAGACCTACTATATGCCAAACAATGCCGTGCTGGTGCTGGTGGGCGATTTCCAGACCAGCGGCATTATGGCGCAGGTCGAGCGCTACTTTGCCGATCTGCCCGTAGGCCCGGCGCTACCGCACCTGCACGCTATCGAGCCAGAGCCACAGGGCGAGCGCCGTGTGATGGTGCAGCGCCCCGGCCCCGCCGAATATGTGCAGATAGCATATCTGGTGCCCGGTTGTCGTGACAGCGACTTTGCGGCGCTGACCGTGCTCAATGCAGTGCTGAGTGGGGCGCGGTCGTTCGGCGGCGGCGGAGTGCCAACCCACCGCAGCGCACGTCTCTACCGGGCACTGGTTGAAACACAACTGGTCAGTTCAGCGTCTAGCTCATATATGCCGAGGATCGACCCGCACCTGTTTGAATTGCACGCAACGGTTCGCAGCGAACACCACGCCGATGAGATCGAGCGGGCATTGCTGCACGAAATCGAGCGCATTCAGCAGGATGGCATTGGTGCCGAAGAACTGGCCCGTATTAGCAAACAGTTACGCGCCCAGGTAACCTATGGCAGCGAGAGCGTAACCAGTCAGGCCCGCCTGCTTGGGGCGTGGGAAGTGCTCGATAGCTACCGCCGCGTTGACACGCTGGTTGATGAACTGACCGCAGTACAGGCCGCCGATGTGCAACGTGTCGCACAGACCTACCTGACTGCACGGCGGCGGGTGGTGGGGCATTTTGTGCCTACCGATCAGTCACAGGGCGATGGGCAATAGATAACAGGATAGCCCGCGCAGGCAGGCGGCACAGCGCAAAACTGACCCACCGCCTCAACAGGGCTTTGTGTATCAACCCGGTGCTTGAGCGCCGGGCGAAAGTAAGTACGGAGGATATGATGATGAGTGCAGCACCCTTCCTACCTGAACCAGTTCGTGGCGGTATCGGGCAGCGCATCGCCAGTACTGTCCGCTTCACCCTGCCCAATGGAATGGTTGTGCTGCTGCTGCCCACCACAGCCACCCCGACCGTAACAGTTAGCGGAGAGGTGCGGGTTGGTGCAATCCACGAACCCGCCGAACAGGGCGGGTTGGCGGTCTTTACCGGGGCAGCACTGGGGCGCGGCACCCAACGCCGCACCTTTCAGCAGATTGTTGAAGATACCGAAGCACGCGGCTGTATGGTCAGTACGGGTAGCGGCGGGCATACCACCGCATTTGGTGGCAAATCGCTGGCAGAAGACCTGCCACTGGTGCTCGAAATCCTGACAGATATGCTGCAAACACCGACTTTCCCCACCGAAGAAATCGAGAAGCTGCGCGGTCAGTTTTTGATGAGCCTGCGCGAGTATGAGCAGAGCACCCGCTATCGGGCGGCCCTGGCCCTGCAAGCGCTACTCTACCCACCCGAACACCCCTATAGCCGTCCGGCGAGCGGCACCCGCGCAACGGTGCAGCAGATCAGCCGGGACGATCTGGAACACTTCCATACACGCTACCATCCGGCGGCGACTACGCTGGCAATTGTGGGTGACTTCGACACCGATCAGGTGCTGAGCCTGCTTGAAACGCTCTTTGGAGGGTGGGAGCCTGCCGCCGCGCCCCCATCGCAGACCTTGCCACCGGTGGCACCGCTGACGGAAGTGCGGCGCACGGCGGTGTATCTCCCTGGCAAGATCCAGAGCGATATCCTGTGGGGTGTGCATGGCCTAGAGCGCACCCACCCCGATTATTATGCTGCACTGATGGCAAACTTGATCCTGGGACAACTGAGCATGGGTAACCGCCTGTGGGAGAACGTACGCGAACGGCAGGGCCTCGCCTATTCCGTATCGAGTAGCCTGGATGCTGGGCTGAGCGCTGGCCCCTGGACGGCATCGGCAGGCGTTAACCCGGCAGATGTGGAGCGGGCAACTGTAGCGCTGTTGCACGAGATTGAGCACTTTGTGCGCGAGGGGCCAATAGATGAAGAAATTGCCGATGTGCGCGACTATCTCAAGGGCAGCCTCGGGCTACGCCTTGAAACGAATGGCGGCATCGCCAGCATGCTGCTCGCCATCGAACGATATGGCCTGGGGTTAGAGTATGTGCTACGCTACCCATCTTTTATAGATAGGGTAGACCACGACGCAATTGCGGCGGTAGCACAGCGCTACCTGCACACCACAGCCTATGCGCTGGCGGTGGCGGGACCACCCCTTGATCGTCAGGAGTGACACTGTGCCGCTATCTATTTCTATTGATAGATCAGGATAAAAGTACACAGAATTTGAACGTGCATGTCGTTCATGTAAAGTGGTAGTACGAACATCCTACGCGGCGAGCTGCACACCCATGATAGTACAACATTCACCCACCCGATCCGCACGCCGACAACAGAAAGAACGAACGGCAATGTCGGAGATTCTGACACCGTATAGCCGGGCACTGGATGACGTGCTGCGCAATCTTGCCCGGTTAACTTATCGCACACCTACCCTGAACGAGATGCTCCGCGAGTCGATTCGGATTGTTCTCTACGAACTGCCGATGTCGGGCGCGGCAGTATGGATTTACAATACCGACCAGGGCATGCTGGCACCGAGCAACTCGCGCCTGCCAACTGGCTGTAGCTCGAATGCCATCTCAGTTGATGATCCGATGGTTGCACGGGTGCTGGGCAATGAATACATGTTGCTCGACGAAGCCGAGTCACTGGCACTGATGCAACTCTCCGACAACCTGAGCCTGTCAGTCACATCTATTCGGAGCGGCAACCAGATGCTTGGCTTGCTGGGCTATGTTGGCGAGCGGAGCGTCCTGAATGCCCTGGCGGGGTTGCTTGAAATCAATGCGGCGATTCTAGCGGGACCGCTGCTGATCGAACGGATGCGGCGGCAGCAATCTGATACCGAGAACGTCGGCGCTATTCTGTATCAGTTTGCAAGCCAGCTTCGTGAACAACATACCCTGTTTGAAATACTCCGCACGCTTGACGAAGTGGCGCTGCAAACCTTTGGCTGCGACTGGGTGGGGGGCTACATCTGGGAACAGGGGTCATTCCACGCAGTGCATATCAGCAATCGGCAGGGCACACAGCCGGTCAAAGATGAGCCGAGCCTCAACATGGGCAATACGCCCCTGCTGCGGTATCTCTTCACCGAAACACCCTTTTACACGATGCCCGATCTGCGGGAGGAGCCAGACGTAACCCCGTTCCATTATGATCAGCATGGTCTGCGCGGGCTGGTGCTGGTGCCGTTGCAGCGCAACCCACGCGGCACCAATCCGCTTGGCCTGCTCATTCTGGGCTACCGTATGCCGCTGGTACCCTTCTCGCACCGCTACACCCAGATAGCACGCGGCATGGCCCGTATCGTAGGCATTGCGCTCGAACAGACCTTGCAACGCACTGGCTTCACACGGCGCGCCACCTCGTATCTCAATTCAAAATAACCTGTTACGACGACGGGCACACGGGCACGGGCGCGGCACGCACAATCACCTCATCGACATCGAGCAGGCTGAGAAATTGTTCCATCGCACGCTGGCTGTCGTCGGTGGCACGCTGTAAAATGCCCCCTTCGCACGCCGCCGCTAGGATCTCACGTTCGGCAGCCTGCCGCGCCTCTGTCTCAAGGTCACGGTCGGGGCTGGCAAAAAAGCCCTGCTGTCTATCGTAAACACGGGTAGCATCGTTATCGAGCGTGACATCAAAGATCTGGACGGGTGGCAGCGTAATCGTTACCACCGCCCCATCGGGTGACACAATCACATCCTCAGTCGTCAACGTGCTCAGGTCGATTCCGGCCAGCACGGTTCCCTGCGCGATCAGCAGCAGACGGTCGCCAAAGAGCAGGTTTTCAAAGGCATTTCCCTCGATACCCGCTTCGATCACTTTTTCGATGGTGTACGAGGTAGTTTCCAGGCGGCTCAGTCCCTGAATGCGCTCGATGACTGCCGCCGAGTCGGTGCGGATGGTAGGGGTAGGCGAGGCGACCAGTTCGGGTAGCTGCGGCGTACCAGTAAAAAAGCTCGCAACGTTGTTCATCGTATTGCTGAAGAAAAACAGCACCACCACCAGCGCCAGCAACCCGCCGACGACGAGGTAGAGTGTTGTCTGGGCACAGCCCGCACCCGAACGACCTGTTGCTGGCGGTATGTTTAGGCCAACCGAATCATCATCATCGTAATATTCAGCGCGGGCGCGTCGCCGCCGTTCGATGAGCGACTCGCGGCGGCGTGGGGCATCATCATACTCGTCGTCATATTCATCGTCGTCATCGACCCGCCGCATTCGACGTTGCATCAACCGCTCCCGCCGTTCGCGGGGCGTCAGGTCGTCATCATATTCATCGGGATGAGACATTACACCGTCGCCTCTCTGTTATACTTTCCCCCCGACGTGAATCGCCACCGCTCCCATGCTGTGTAATGAATAAGTCACATAGTGCCAGCCTGCTGCCCGCATCATCTCCGCCAGTGCGGGCGGGGTCGGGAAGTTGCGGGCCGATTGTGGCAGGTAGGTATAAAAGCGTCGATTGCCACCAAACAGGGCCGCAATGTTGGGCACCAGTTGCTGAAAGTAGAGCCAGTGTCCCCAGCGCAGCAACGGGTTACGTGGTCGCGCTACTTCCAGGCAGGCCATCACGCCGCCGGGCCGCACGACACGCCACATCTCGGCCAGCGCCGCCGGAATATCGGCGACATTCCGCAGCACAAAGCCCGTTGTCAGCGCATCAAAGCTGTTATCAGGGAATGGCAACTGCAATGCATCGCCCCCGACAAACGCCATCTTCCCGCTTGTAGGCAGGTCGGCCCCTTCTGGTGATACGACGTCGGCACGCTCGGTATTGTTGCGACTGCCACTCGTAGAGTCAGCCGCTGCCAACTTGGGCAGGCCCGATTGCATCATGGGCACCGTGAAATCGACACCGACCGCGACACCGTGCGGCATCCACGCTGCCAGCAACGGCAGGAAGTCGCCCGTACCCGTCCCCACATCCAGCGCCCGCCCGTGGGCCGGAGGCGCAACCGCATGGACCACACGTTCGCGCCAGCCGGTATCCATGCCAAAAGTCATAATACGGTTCATGCGGTCGTAGCCAGGGGCAAGCTGGCTAAACATATCACGCACATAGCGGGGCTTTTTCGGCGGGCGGCGGCAGCACACTCATAGCATCAGTTCCTCGGTTGTTACACTCAGTGGGTGTTCAATTCGTAAATAATCCGCAGCCCCTCCAGCGTGAGATAAGGCTCTACCGCATCGATAGCACGGGTTTCGCCTGCAATCACATCGGCAAGGCCACCCGTTGCCACTACGGTGCAGGGGGTATTTAATTCGGCTTTCATGCGCGACACCAGCCCTTCCACCAGACCAGTATAGCCTAGAATCAAGCCAGACTGCATATAATGCACGGTGTTTTTGGCAATCACATGCGGTGGGCGCACCAGTTCCACCTGATACAGCCGTGCTGCTGCCTGAAAGAGCGCATCGGCACTGATGCCAATACCAGGCGCAATCGCCCCGCCGGTATACACCCCCTCGGCAGTAATCACATCAAATGCGGTTGCCGTGCCAAATGCGATGGCAATGACGGTACTCGTATACTTCTGATGTACCGCTACACTGTTGGCGATGCGATCAGACCCCAGTTCGTGTGGTGTCTCTATATCAAAGGTCAGGCCCGTCTTGATATTTAGCCCTGCAAAGAAGGGCGATACATGCAGATAGGTTTCGGCAAGCTCACGAAACTGACTGGTAAGCGGCGGCACTACACACGAGATAGCACAGCCGGTGATATCGGTCAGGTGCAGGTTGGAGAGTTCCATCAGGTTGCGCACCAGCACGGCGTACTCATCGGCAAGGCGAAAGCGCTGGGTGGCAATGCGCCAGTGCCGCAGCAGGCGCTCACCCTCGTAAACGCCCAGCTTAATATTTGTATTGCCGATATCTACCGCCAGCAGCATGCCATCCTGCCCTTCGTCGTGAGGCGTACTACAAAAACCACGCCTTGAGTTCTTCGCGGTTGCGGGCCGCCCCCAGCGCCACCATCAGCTTGATACGCGCCTTGATACCGTTCAGGTCGGGCGCAAACAGCACCCCCAGCCGTCGCAGGTCGTGATACGCCCCGACATAGCCATACTCATCGCCCAGGCCCCCCGCACCGCAGCGCGAAGTAACCACAACCGCAATACGCTGCCGCACCACTTCGCCCAGCGTCGGCACCAGCCACGGCGGAATACGTCCGCTGCCGAATGCCTCAATCACCAACCCTGCAACCTGATCGGTGATGCAGTGGCGCAGCAGGCGCTCGTCCATGCCCTGGTACAGCCGCAGTAGATATACCTGCTCTTCGAGGCGAGCCGATGGAATGAACTGCCGCCGCAGCGGGCGATGGCGCAACAACACCTGCTTATTGTTGATATACCCCACCGGGCCACTCTCTGGCGCAGCAAAGGCCCGCATCAGACGCGTATTGACTTGCTGCACATCGTGGGCCGCGAAGATTTCATCGGCTGACATCACCAGTACGCCCATATCACGCGCCTCGACTGCCGCTGCAACCCGCACCGCACTCACCAGCGCAGTCATATCATCGTAGCCAGTGCTGGTTGCAATCCGCATCGCCCCTACGCATACCACCGGCTTGGCGCTGTTTAGAGTCAGCCCCAGCAGGTACGCCGTCTCTTCCATCGTGTCGGTGCCGTGCGCCACCACTACCCCATGCACATCGGGATCGAGCAGCGCCGAGTCGATCCGTTGCGATAGTTCGAGCGCGTGTACGGGCGTGAAGTGGCTACCCGGTATATTCGAAAACTCCTCGAAAGAGAGATCTATTGTATCACGCTGTAACATCGCTATAACATCGCTGCTGATGGTGATAGCGCCTGCCGCCTGCCGTCCCGTGATGCTGCCGCTGGTTGTAATTATTCGTACCCGTTTCATGACAGAGCCGCCTGTAAGAGACCCGGCTTGCCCTACCCCGAACAATTCAGCGGGTGGTAAGCACGGGCATACCAAAGACATACGAGATGGCACTTGGAGCAGGGTGGTAAAGAACCACGCCGTGCTGTGCCGAAGCGATTGTGCTCGCTTCTACCATAAACGCAGCGGTTCTATCGCTTTCGTAAACCACACCCGGCTATTGTACCACGCCTTTTTTAGCTGAGCGAAATGCGGCGGCGCTGCTTCCAACGGCGGCGGGCATCCTCCTGGAGATCAATAACGCGGTCAGTCTCATCAACAATTTCGCCCGTCACGACCTCGATCACATCTTCGAGGGTGACTACACCAGCAATGCCGAAGAACTCATCGACGACCACCGCGATATGCTGGCGGTCGTTCTGGAAATTAATCAGGAGTTGGTCGGCGCGTTCAGCCTGCGAGACAAAGCGGATGGTGCGCTGAAAGGTGCCAACATAATCATTCAGTTGGCCGTTGAGCAGGGCAATCAACAGGTCATCCTTCAGCACAAAGCCGGTTACTTCGTCAATCGAGTCACCGATGACAATAATGCGGGTATGCTGCGAGTCGATAATATCCTGGTGCACCTCGCCGAGCCGATCCGCCCCGACCAGATACGTCATCCGTACACGCGGTGTCATCAGGTCTTCGGCGGTCAGGTCGTTGAGCGAAAAGACTTGCTGAATCATCTTCGACTCGTCGGCTTCGATAATACCTTCTTCCGAGCCAATCTTGACCAGCGATTTAATTTCGCCTTCGTTGGTAGTACTGGTTGTGGGCGATTGCCCCACCAGCAACTTGACCAGATGATCGAGCAACCACACAATCG
>JAAUSQ010000186.1 GCA_012033195.1 Chloroflexaceae bacterium | reverse complement strand
AGCGAGTATGCCCTACTCCAATTTCGCCCGGTAGCTGCTGCAAAATACTGTCGCTGAAAACCTGAGATACTAGGCCCATATTTTTGTGCAGATGAACGCGATCGCCCTCAAAAGCCGCAATACCTGCCGACTCCTGACCTCGATGCTGTAGCGCATAAAGACCAAAATAGGTCAGCGTAGCCGCACTTTCTCCCGGCGCATAAACGCCAAAAACACCGCAGGCTTCTTCCGGCTTATCAGCTTTAGATACCTCGGCAGCGACTGCTGAGGTCAAGCCCCCAGCGGGAGTTGGCGGATGCGAATTAAATTCTGTCACCTGGGAGACCATTGTGTTGGGGTTGAAAAAATGGCAAACGGAACATGAACTTGAGAAATAAAAACTCATACTTGAGAAAAATCAAGTATGAAGTCTGTACGTATCATAAAACTTCATGCTTTAGTCGTAGAAACACTGACTTTTAAAGTTTTTGGAATCTATTTTTAATATTTTCTTAATACAGGCTTATCCTAACATTCTTGGTCAGTTTCCAGCTTTTAGCACTGGTTCTGTTTAAATTTTGAATTAGGAACCCAAAAGCAGCTCGAAGAAGCAGATCAAACATGAGTGCTATGGCTGGTCACTAATTTGCCGTTCAATTGCCTTAGCCCAGCGATCGCTAATCTGCTCAACATTTAGGCTGAGCAAAGGGACTCCTTCCACCGTTTTAACGCTGAGGGTTTGATCCGAGGATACCTGACCAAGCGGCAGCCAGTGCGTCAGGCGCGTCTCTTGCAAAAACTTCTGCCAAATATTGGTCTTTTCAGCGGCAACAGAAACCACAATTCGCGCCCCGCCCTCACCAAAGAGGACTCGATCCCAGCGCATCTGCCGCTGGTCTATAGCAAGAGGAAGCTCAATCTCAGCCCCTAGCTGAGCGCTAATGCAGCATTCTGCCAGGGCGATCGCCAGCCCCCCCTCCAGCGCAGTCATGGGCCGATCGCACCCAGCCCTGCTGAATTCCCTGACGGCAGGCGCTCTGTACCTGCCGTTCTAGGTCGGTGTCAACCTGGGGTGGTCTACCCGCAACCGTTTTGTGCAGGGTGGCTAAATATTCAGAGCCGCCCAAAGTCACCTGCTCGGCGGGTGGCTGCTCGGCAGGCGGCGCAGTGGGCTGTGGCTGCTCGGCAATCTTATCTTCCGCCGGAGCAACTGGCGCTGTCTCTGGTGTGTCTGTCTCCTCAGGGGTAGGGCTTGGTGTGGCGCGGCCCTCCCAGGAGGCCAGGTCATCCGGGTGTACTTCATAAATGTTGGGCCACGGCTTGAAGACCGTGGTAAAGTTGTCGCGCCGTGTTTCGGTGCCACCTTCCAGCACAACACGGGTGAAGCCAATGCTCATACCACCACGGGCCGTATCGGACTGGCGGCGACCACCCCGCGCAATATCCGAGCTTGCCACAAACACCGGATCAGATGGGGCAGGCTTGCGGTCGTAGATGCGCGGGCCGATCAACTCGACCGTGCGATCACTGGGCGCTCCATAAATCCGCACCTCTGCCAGCGCACTGCCAACATCAACCCCAGTCTGGATCAGGATCCAGTTTCCAGTATCGTTAACGAAGCGCAGGTCAGGCCCACCTGTGAAGATGGTAGCATCCATTCCTGGCCCATCCCCATACGAGCCGTAGCCATAACGATCATACCAGCTAATATAGAAGGAGTGCCCCCAGCGCTCGGTGAAGGGCAACCCGGCCCAGAACGCGGCACGGAATATCGTGGTAGAGTCCTGGCAGATGCCGCCGCCCCACTCAAGCTGCGTGCGGTTCTGGATAATAGCATAGCCCTCAACAAAGCCATTCGATGCATCGATGGAGCCGACAGTATTGTTAAACGAAAACTCTTCGCCGGGAGCCAACAGAATATCATCTAGCAGGCGCATTCCCGCCTGAATGTTGGTGATACGATAGGCTGCCGAACCGGTGAAATCGCTCTGCCCCACCGCAAGCAACGTGGTAATGCCAAGCTGAGCGAGGTTGCTTGCGTTGATGGGCGGCTCCGACTCGACATACGGCAGTTCGATGGTGCGGTCGGTAGCTTTTGCATCCAGTGCCGCCAGGATCATCTGCGCGGTCTGCTCACCATCCACCCGCCACTGATTTGCACCCGGCTCGGTGATGACCAGATTGCCACCATTCCAATCGACACGCGGCTTGGTGCCACCATACCCCGACTCTTCCACCACGGCTGCAATCCACTCGCGTAGCCGTACGTTGTCGAAGTTCAGTTCCAAATCGGGGCTAACGCCATCCTTACCCACAATACGCCGCACGGTAATCAGTTGGGCAAGCTGATCAGGTGTCCATTCCCAGCGCTGCTCGTTCTGCCCGATCAGGACAACGGACGCTTGCAGCAGGGCATCAACTTCGGCCTGCACTGCGGCAACTTTGCCATCACCAAGCAGCGGCAGCAGTTCGCGGGTACGCAGCACCGCCGATTGTGGTTCCAGCGATTGCAAGGCAGCGGTCATATCAGCGACCGTTTCATTAACCAGCACCTGCCGCCCTGCCACCGAAGGAATCGCGACCGGTTGTGCATCCTGCAATACAAATTGTGCATCGACCGCAGGCCGCTCGATTTCGGCGGCACGGGCCACAATATACGCCTGCATCGTTGCGGTGTCTACTGTTATGTGCAATGGGATTTCCAGCCCGCCCTGCCAGATAGCCCCGAACTCGCGCAGGTTGTTGAGCAGGTCGTTGTCGCGTCCGGCGGCGACGGCTTCTTGCACCGCCCGCGCAACTTCAAGCGATACCCCGATATCGGCAGCCGCAGGCGTCCAGGTTTGCCCGCGATACGTCAACGTCATCGGCTGCGTCAGGAAATTTGTATATTGCTCTGTTACAGCGGTATGGGCTTCGTCGGCAGTCATTTCACCAACATCAATACCCCGAATGCTGATATTGGGATAAATGCGGTTGGCAAAGTGCTGGTCGAATGTATACAGTGTGATACTCGCCAGACCAGCGAGCAGCACAAGCAATACGATGGGCAACAGCAACAGGCGGCGGAAACAGCCCCCACCGTGCTGGTTTTCGGCGGCGTCGTTGCCGTGCTGCAAGTCGTTGTCCGACACCACAACCTCCTTCATTCCTCAAGTGCTCATCTCTTTTGGTATTTAATCGCCATAACCCCAACTATACCCATAACGCTCATTGGTGTCAATGGAGAAACAGTGAAAATAGCGGGGTTATTCCTTACCATTGGGTTCTATCTATAATGTATTATACCCCTAACCATCATCGCCGCCGTCATCACTATCATCGTCAGCCGGAGGGGGCGCATAAGGCACCGCCTGTATGGTGGCGTTCAGCGTAGGGGTGGCCAGAAACTCTGGCGGACGTACTACGACCTCGTCAGTCGGTGTGCTAGTAGGGGTTGGGGTCTCCGTAATGGTCGGCAGCGGATAGGCTGTCAGCAGGCGCGGGAACACTGTCTCGGCAGGTGGGCCGCCAGCGCGTTCGGTCTGGCGCGCCATCTCTGCAAGTTCGGCCTCGCGGCGTCCGGTTATTTCTGTTGCCTGTACCGCCTCCGACTCGGAACGTGATGCTTCCAGTTCGCCCACCAGTTCGGTCGCACGGGTCAATGCGGTCTGCACTTCGGGCGCATTGTTTGCGGCCAGCGCCGTGCCCTGCGAGTCGATCACGGCCTGCTTGAGGGCATCTTCGGTGGCGCGTACGGCATCTACGGTGGCGCGTTGTTCGACATTGACCGCCAGCAGCGCCACGGTTGAAGCAGCGGTTTGCTCAAATTGCTGGGCTTCGGCTTCGGCGGCCTGCGCTTGCAACCACAGCAAAACAGCCACAATACTAATAATCGTTGTTATGACAGCGAGGCCATAAATCATACGTGTCTGGCGGCGTTCGCGCAGCACCTGCGCACGGTTGGCGCGGCTCTCGTCCAGAAAGTCGCGCTCGGTGTCGGTCAGGCTGGCCGCATCGATCTTTGCTGCCTCCACCTGCCGCAGCGTCGGGCCATCCAGCAGCAGGTTGTTGGGGCGTTGCTGCTGCTCCCAGAAGATGGCCTGCTGCTGAAGCGCGTTGAGGTTGGTAGCAAACCATGCACTATTGTTCTCGGTCACCGGCTCAATCAGGCGGTCGTGCGCCAGTTCAAACCACGTTGCGCCGCGCCGCTTCTCGCCGCGCAGCAGGTGGGCATCCACCAGTTGCCAGATCACCGCATTGGGCAGGCCTTCGCTGCTCTGGGCACCCTGCAACACCTGCCCGCGCAACCCCTGCGGTGTAACCAGGTTGCGCCCGATCCAGGCTCGAATGCGACGTTCGGGCACGCCGGTTGCGGCGGCAATCGCGGCGACCTGTTCGGCGTAGTAGGTGCCAAGCGCCTGATTAACATCACCCAACGCCTGCACATCCGCCAGATCTATCACGTTGTCATCGGCGGGCAGGTTTTCCCACAGCCGATAACTGACCACCTGCAACTGCACCGGCTCGACATACGGCCCCGGTTGTTCCTGGCTGTTCCCATCGGGGCGTTGCACCACCATCCGCCGCAGGTCATCAACAAGCTGATGCGCGGCCTCGTCGGTAACGGTTACATCCATGCTGGCGGCGGGGCGCTGAATAGCAAGCAGGGCACTCGGCACATTCAGCAGGTCGAGCCGGAAGGTATTCTCAAAGCGGGTTGGCACAGCCCGCACATAGGGGTCAAGCCCTGCGATGAAGTCTTCGCGCATGGCAAACAAGGCCCAGCGGTGCTGGTCGCGCAGCGCCTCGCCAAGCTGGGCAAAAAACGCGGCGCGTGCTTCCTGGTTGGCCGGGTCAATCGTCAGTACCTCTTCAAACTGGTCGAAGATAAGAACCTGTGCATCGCTCTCGGCGGGCACGCCGCGCCGCAGGTCGAGATACTGCGACAGGGATAACTGGCGCACCTGCTCCAGCGGCAGGTGTTCGTTGGCGGGGAGCCGTTCTTCCAGCGAGAGCATGGTGCTGAGCACATACCGATTGGCGGCGGTGGCGGGTTCGGTGTTGATGCGAATAATAGGATAGACAAAAAAATCTTCGGCTTGCAGACGCGGGATCAGTTCGGCCCGGAGCAGCGAGGTTTTGCCCGCGCCCGAAGGGGAATACAGCAACACAATGCGCTCGGCAATCAGCAGGTTGAGCAGGTGGAACACTTCCTGATCGCGCCCATACAGCCGCTCGCCTTCCTGAAAGGCACGCGGGCCAACGTAGGGGTTGAGCCGGGCCAGGCGGGTGGTCCGGTTGCGTGGCTGCTGCTCGGTCATCGCTACCCCCTCGCCTGCAATTGCTCAGCAAGCGCCTGCGTAAAATCTTCGACACTGCCCCAGAAGATGCTGATAGCGGCGTGTTCAAAGTAGCGTTCGAGGTAGCGCCGTGCGCCTTCTGGCTCGCGGATGCGGCCCTCTTCCGGCTCAATCTGCGCGGCAATATGGGTATATCGGCTGCGCCGCCGCCGTCCTTCGCGGTTCATCAGGCTGCGGTACAGCACCCGGAACTGCCACGAGTCAAGCTGAAAGCCCAGGAACAGCAGGGCCGTGTCTGCCAATGCCCGCCGTACCACATCGGGGATCAGGCGGTTGTTGCGGGTGACACCAATGAGATAATCAAAATAGTTGTCTTCGGTAAGCACCACACTGGCGGGGTTGTTGATGCGCCCGAAGAGATGATACACCAGCGGGTGTTGTTCGTCGGGCTGATAGGTATAGGCATCACTCGCTTCTTCGATTTCTTCATTCCAGGGGCAGAGCAGCACCTGTGGCTCTTTACCCTCGGCCTGGAGCGCGACGGTCAGCAGGTTGTCGGGGTTGGTGGTGATGTAGATCGGGCAGGGCAGGCGAGCCAGCATGCGGTGTGGCTCGGTTGGCTGGTGCTGCTGGCGCTGGCGGCCCACCGCTTCCAGCAAGGCATCGAGCGTTGCCGCCGAAGTTTGCATGTCGGCGGGCAGGTTGGCCCCGAAGCGCTCGGTGAGGGTTGCGCGGAGATATTCGCCCAGTTCTTCGTGCGGGAAGAGCAACTCTTGATTGACCGAGAGATACTGCGCGACCTGCGGTAGATCATCGCTGCTGCTGATGTTCATCGGGAAGCGATAGCGTTCGGCCCAGCGGCGGGCGATATCGTGCGGGGTGCCCAGCAGGGTTTCGACCATGCCAGGGCCAAGGATGGGGGTGCAGCGTCCGCGCTGCATATTCCGTAGCAGGGCGGGCCACTTCTCGAAGCCGCGCTGCTCATCGCTGAAGCCCGGAACATACCAGATACGCCCGCTGCGCAGCCGCATAAACAGCACGGGCATCCACCAGTCGTTGGCATCACGCACAAGGCTGCGTGCCGCAGTCATGGCCCGGTCAACCAGTCCATCGCGTTGCAGTTCGCGGAAGAAGGCGGGCATAAAGTGCTCCAGCGTGAGCAGTGCCACATTGCCCTGCATGGCCAGTACTGCGGGGATGCCAGCTTCTGCCAGCCGTGGCCCCAGAGCGGCAAGGGTCTGTTCGGTGTCGCGGCCCACGCTACCGCTGCCAGCACTCTGGCACGAGGCTAGCACCACCAGACGCGGCAGGGTGGGCAGTTCGTTGAGCCGCTCAACCAGTTCGTTGCCCGAAACCACATTTGCCAATCCATCGCTGTCTTCCATCCACAGGCGCGGCTCGCCGCTGACGAGCGCACCATGCGCCACAAGGTAGAGCATATCGTAGCCGTCGCGCAGGTGCTGCACAAGGTTGTTTATGGTGACGGTGCCCTGCTCGGTGATCGGTGTAATCTGCATGCCCTCCATCCCGATCCGGGCACGCAACAGTTCTGCATCAATATCAACCGGAGCCAGTCGCCGCCCACCCGGTGTATAGTCTGCCAGGTTGCGCGGGTTGGCAACCAGTACCAACACCCGCAACCCCGTGCGCGGACGCAGCCGCACCGGACGCCACGAGCCGCTACTGAGGTAGCGCGAAAACAGGATGCGTTCGTTTGTTCCCAACATGGTGTTGGTCGTCGGGTCACGCAAGGTTTCCCAGCGTAGTTCGTGCAGGTCGCGGGCCGCTGGGTCGATGAACAGACGCACCCGCAGCGGCACTTCGTGCGTGGTGGCGATACTCTGCGCCCGACCAAAGGCGGCCCGTACTGGTTCATCTGCAAACAGCCCCGCACTCAGTTCGCGCCCATACTCGGCGGCGTCCAGTTCCAGTTCACGCAGACGGCTGCGGTTGATCCGGGCGAGTGCGGGGGTGTCCATTAACGGGCGAACGTCTGATACGCTGCCCGGTTCCGTAAACCGTACATCAACAAAATATGAGGTGTCATCGCGGCGGCGCAGGCTTATGTCAAACTCTGCACTGTCGCGTCCCAGGGATTCGCCCGTCATGTAACCGATTGTCCACTAGGCTAAAATAGCCACATCTGGATAACGCCGTACAATTCTTCCATACGCTGGAGTTCGCGGTTTGATACTACCAGGGTGGTGCCTACAATCAGGGCGATGATGCTACCAGTTGCCACCGCCGGAATGAGAATACCGCGTGCGGGGGGGGTGGCTTCGTCGATGTCCGCTTCTGCATCTTCGTCGGTAGTCGGTGCGATACTCATCAGTGCCATCATCACACTGATAATCGCAAAGGCGGTCAGCGCCAGGAACGGAATATTGATAAACCCGAACAGGTTCAGATATTCGGTGGTGCAGGGGATGCCGACGGAACACGGCGGCGGCGGGAACAGGTCGGTCTTGACGAGCATGTAATGATAGAGCGATGTACCCATTCCAAGCAGCGTGAAGGGTAGCACGTAGGCGGGCAGGGCCTGGTCGTGGCGCAGGATGCCCACCGTAATAATGAGGGTCAGGGGGTACATCAGGATACGCTGATACCAGCACAGCACACAGGGCAACCAGCCCCATACCTCACTAAAAAACAGACTGCCACTCATTGCCGTCCATGCGGCAGCCAGTGCAATATATGGTGCAGCCACGACCGCCATATGGAGCAGGCCACCGCTTGCTGCGGCTTCCTGTTCGGCGCGTGGCTCATTCTTCGAAGAGAGCGCCTCTTGCATAAAACGTACTCCTTACTTCAGGAATTGAACGTGTTGTTATCCTCCTGATACTAGCACCAGTATGGGTATGCGTCAACTTGCATGTGATGTGTTAGACAAGCGACGCCGCGCCCCAGAAAAACACATGCCTCCTCCCTGACGGTACGCCAGAGAGGAGGCACACTGTCCAGTAGCACACAGTGTCTACTGGCCGTTCTTGCGACCATTGCCTGCAAACGTGGCCCGGATCATCTCGCCGTTCATCCGCGAGATTACATCCATCTTGATCTCTTTGGGGCAGACTGCCGCACACTCACCGATGTTAGTGCAGCTTCCAAAGCCTTCCTTGTCCATCTGCTCCACCATATTGCGGACGCGGTCGGCCCGCTCTACCTGGCCCTGCGGCAGCACGTTCAGGTGCGTAACCTTGGCACCCGTGAAGAGCATAGCTGAACCATTCGGGCAGGCGGCAACACAGGCCCCGCAGCCAATACAGGAGGCGGCATCCATCGAAATGTCGGCCTTCTCCTTCGGAATAAGCACGGCGTTAGCATCCGGGGTGCCGCCCGTCGCGACCGAGATATAGCCCCCGGCCTGAATAATGCGGTCGAATGAACTGCGGTCAACCATCAGGTCTTTAATCACCGGGAAGGCTTTGGCCCGCCATGGCTCAATCGTGATGGTGTCACCGTCCTTGAAGTGGCGCATATGCAACTGGCAGGCAGTCGTGGCCCGCTGGGGGCCGTGTGCGACGCCGTTAATCATCAGGCCACACATCCCACAGATCCCCTCGCGGCAGTCGTGGTCGAAGGCAATCGGCTCCTCGCCGCTCTCTTCGAGCCGCTCGTTCACAATGTCGATCATTTCCAGGAACGACATATCCGGGCTGATATCGTCGGCCTTGTAGGTGACCAGCTTGCCAGGTGTGTTGCTGTTCTTCTGCCGCCAGACACGAAGCGTCAAATCCATAATATGGTTCTCCTCCTAGAGGTCTGGTTACTACTTGTAGCTGCGCTGAGATGGGATAACATACTCAAACGTCAGCGGTTCTTTGTTCAGAGCCGGTGCCGAGCCTTCGCCTGTATATTCCCACGCCGCCACATAGCTAAAGTTGGCATCGTCGCGCAGTGCCTCGCCTTCGGGCGTCTGGCTCTCTTCGCGGAAGTGCCCGCCACACGACTCGGTGCGGTGCAGTGCGTCGGTACACATCAGCTCGGCAAGCTCCATAAAGTCGGCCACGCGGCCCGCCTTCTCCAGCGACTGGTTGACTTCTTCGCCCGTACCGAGCACCAGCAGGTTCTCCCAGAACTCGGCGCGGATTTCGGGAATGCGGCGCAGCGCTTCCTGCAAGCCCTGCTCGTTGCGGCCCATACCGCAGTTGTCCCACACCAGTTTGCCCAGTTCGCGGTGGAACGAGTCCACGGTGCGCTTGCCATTGATGGACAGCAACCGATTGACGCGGTTGTTGACAAAGTCAACCGACTCGCGCACTGCTGCGTGATCGGCGGGGACGGGATCCAGTTTGGTGCGGGCCAGGTAGTTGCCGATGGTATAGGGCAGCACGAAGTAGCCATCGGCAAGGCCTTGCATCAGCGCACTCGCGCCAAGGCGGTTGGCTCCGTGGTCGGAGAAGTTGGCCTCACCAATCACAAACAGGCCCGGAATGGTGCTCTGCAATTCGTAGTCTACCCACAGACCACCCATGGTGTAGTGCAGCGCGGGATAAATCCGCATTGGC
>JAAUSQ010000185.1 GCA_012033195.1 Chloroflexaceae bacterium | reverse complement strand
CGGTTCTATCGCGGCGCTTATCGGGCGCTCCGCGCCGGCTCGGCCAATATGGACGTGCTGGTCGCGCTCGGCACCTCCGCTGCCTTCATCTTCAGCCTGTGGATGATCGCCATCCACGGCCGGCATGTCGAAGGCCACCTTTATTTCGAGGGCGCCGCGGCGGTGATCACCTTCGTCATGCTCGGCAAGTGGCTGGAGACCAAAGCGAAACGCGGCACCACCGAGGCGGTGCGCACCTTGATGACGCTGCACCCTGAGCGCGCTGTGGTGCTGCGCGGCAACGATGCGGCAGCAGGTTGGCCTCGAACGCTCGGCGGAGGCTCTCGAAGCCGCACTCACGGAACTAGCCCACTACCCCACGCAGACATTGCCCGCAGCCTGTGCCGACCACGACACGCTCACCGCGATGCATGCGGTGCTGGTGGCGCGGCTGATTGCAACGGGTGCACTGTTGCGGCAGGAGAGCCGGGGCGCACATCTGCGCCGCGACTACCCCCACACCGCCGAGGTGTGGCGCGGGCATATCGTACAGCAGCGGGGACACGCACCGCATATGGTTACCAGTATTACCGACGACATCACCTACAGTGCTGGTGAGCCGCTTGAGCGGATGCTGCAATTGCAGGCGGCATAACATAACGGTATCGAGCGAGGAGTATGATGCACCTGACCATAGACGAAACCCACCACCTCGACCCGCTGCTGCGGGTGTGTATTGTGGATACATCCGCGATTGTTGACGAGCGCCCTGCCGAAATGCAGCGGCTGAGTGATGCACTGGCCTGCCTTCACACCGAAGGTATCCTGGCCTACTGGCAGGCACCACATCCGCGCCTTGGTGTGGAAAGTATCCTGATTGGTGCCGAGAGCCATAGCCTGATTGAGCAAGCTCAAAACCGACTGATCAACGAGATGCTGTTCGCCCTCTCCTTTGATGGCGCTGGCACGCTCTACCGCGCAACGTTTGACGCGCCCTTCGAGCACGAGGTGCGCTTTGTGCGGCAGGCACCGGGAGCCGAGCGGTTTGCAATTGTGCGGGTGCGGGTGGAGCCGTCGTTTACAGCCGACAGACTACAGTGCCTGAGCTATGTTGAACGGGAACAGATAGCGTTGGAGTTTCAGTGCGATGCATTGCGCGGCTTTCAGGACACACTCTTCTGTGCGGGTTATCGCGGCGTGCCCGTCGTAGGAGTCAATGTCTTGCTGGTCGGTGGCGTTGAGCACCTGGTTGACTCGCGACCGGGTAACTTTTACAGTGCGGGGCGACTGGCGGCAGGGCATATGCTCGAACATGGTCGGCTCCGGTATCTTGAACCAGAATAGGGGCATGCTGAAGCAATGGACATACCACAGCAGATGCTTGAGGAGATAGTACACCGCGCCCTGCGCGAAGATGTTGGCGATGGCGACCGTACCACGCTGGCCCTCATTCCCGCCGAAGCACAGACAACGGCCCACGTTGTCACCCGCGAGGCGGCGGTCGTTGCGGGCTTGCCCGTGCTGGCGGCAGTGTATGCGGCAGTTGATGCGGCGGTGCGGGTAACGCTGCACGTTGCCGAGGGCGCACGGGTAACAGCCGGGGCAACGTTGGCGACGGTGCAGGGCAGTGCCCGCAGCATCCTGACGGGCGAACGGGTGGCGCTCAACCTGACGCAGCGCATGTGCGGCATTGCCACCCAGACAACGCGCTATGTGGCGGCAGTGGGCAACCATTCCACCCGCATTCTTGATACACGCAAAACAACTCCCGGCCTGCGGGTGCTCGAAAAGTATGCTGTGCGGATGGGGGGCGGGGTTAATCATCGCTTCGGCCTGTACGATGCAATCATGATTAAAGACAATCATCTGGCACTGCTGGCAGCACATGGCATCGGTCTGGCAGCGGCGGTACAGCGAGCAAAGGCCAGCGTTGGCCCGCTGGTGTGTGTTGAGGTAGAGGTGGAAACGGTGGAGGATGCGCGGATTGCTGCCGAAGCCGGGGCCGATCTGATCCTGCTCGATAATATGCCGCCGGCCCTGCTGCGTGAAGCAGTGGCAGCAGTCGGTGGGCGTGTGCCGCTCGAAGCATCGGGTGGTATCACGCTCGAAACAATACCAGCGGTCGCGGCAACGGGCGTTGATTTTATCTCGGTTGGGGCGCTCACCCACTCGGCGCGGGCGGTTGACCTGAGCATGGAGTTTGCAGCACAATGATGGATCGCTTTGAAACAATCGAATTGCTGCTTGATCACTACAACTCCCCCCGGCATCACGGGCCGCTTGCTGCCGCCACCGTCAGCATGCCCGGACGCACACCAGGCTGCGGCGATGAGATTACGATCTATCTTCAGGTGGACGAGACGGGCACGCATGTCGGGTGTGTGCAGTTCGAAGGCACTGGCTGCACGGTCAGTCAGGCGCTGGCCTCGCTGCTCACCGAACGGGTGCAGGGCATGCCCCTGCACGAGCTAGCAGCCCTGCATTTGGAAGAACTCTTCCCCGATCTAGAACGCGGCATAGTGCAGAGCCGGGTGCGCTGTGCCGCGCTCGCCTTAAACACCCTCAAGGCGGCGATAGCAGTATATGGGCAGCGCCAGAACCGGCAGGCTTCGTAAGGGTAGCCCGCGCAGGCGGGGACTTCCGTCCCCTGGCGGCTCGCCGCCTGATGTCGTACCCGGTCACTTGTGATCGGGTCTTGTTATGTTTGTTAAAATGATTACCTCAAACAACACTATCTTTCGTTTGTAACTCATTTTCATATGTTATTATGCAGAGCAACAGAAGCATAGTAGCTGTATGTAGCCGTGTTATGCACTCCAACCTGTCGCAACCCGATCCATCTCTTGATGCAAGCCAACGCGGGTCTGTTCTGGCGGCCCTGATGGGGGCTGTTGTGCTGCCGCCACTGGTGCTGGGGTGTATCGCCGCAGTAGCCCTGCAATACATCGGCTTCAGTCTGTTGTCGGTGCTTTCGGCAATCTGGCTGTTCGGGCGCGACTGGATTCCACTGATCATGATCATTCTTTTGGGGAGCGTGATACTGCTTGCTGAGGTCGGGGCATTCTGTGGCTTTCTTGGTGGTAAAATGGTGAAAAGCTGGCATCAGCCTGCGCCAGCCGATCTATCCAGTCAACAACAAGGGTAACAGGGATGACGACTGGTACAACCTCGCGTGAGATAACATTGCTCGAAGCTGATCGTAAGAAAGCACGGCGGGTTGCTCGCGAACTCGCAACAACGCTGCAAGAACCGAACCTGCCCGGTCTGACGCGAGTAGTAATGGTGTGTGGCGAACCGCAGGCCCGCGCATGGCTCAGCGAAACCCAGCAGATAGAGACCAATGGGGGGATGCTCACGGGCGACGGGCAACGCCAGCGCACGGCGGGCGGCATCTATTTCAAGCTGGTCAAGGATTTTCTCTACAAGACCGACTACAACAAGTTACGCTATGTCTTCCGGCCCCCGTCATCGGGAAGTACTCGCAAAGAGGGCGCGGCACCCCCCCCGGCTACAATGAAGTGGTCGGAGCGCAACAAGCTTATCAGAGATGTGCCACTATCAGAACGAGGAGTTGCATTTACTGTGAAAGTAACACTGATTGGCAAACTTGGGAAGACAATTGAAAAAGCTGGCTTTACGCTGGCAATGATGTCGTCGCGCCCTCGTCTCAACGCTATGCCGAAAGGTATTCCGCTGCCTGAGAAGGTGCCCACCACCCAGTATATTATCTACATCGGGGGGAAGCAGTGGCGGCGTGTCAAAGAGGCAGTGAAGAATCCTGAAGATGTGGTCATTATCGAGGGCACCCAGTTCTGGGATAGCGATTATGAATCTATCGCGGTCTTTGCAACCAACATCACGACCAAGTTTTTGCAGCAGGCGCAGCGCACTGGCGCACCCGCCGAGTCGGACGAGCAGTAGTTTACGGTTGGCGTAGCTCAAACCCATTTGGCCCTACGGCTTGTGTCAAAATCGATACAATGTGCTCAACATTATCGTGCGGGCCAGGCATGTAAACCGGCTTGCCCGCCTTTCCACCAACCGGCACGGGAATGGTGCAGGCGTCCGGGTTGGCTCCGGCAAGCAACAGCCGGGCCTGATGATATTCCGGGTCGGGCGAAAATCCGAGCCGTTCGGCATAAGCCAGCCCATCACGCACAATCTTGGCAGCCAAATCAAACGAGGCGGGTTCGAGAAACACATCACGCATCATGGCTCGCGCAGCCGCCGTACATAATCATCGGGGCCTTTGCAGATACGCACAAACGAACTCTTGACGCCCAGGCATTGCAGATCGACCAGGAACGACGCGGCCCCGATTTTGCCCGAACGCGGCGATTGACGTGCCACCGTTATAGCGGCAATATTTTCTTCAACGTCCCACGCATTCGAGAGCAGTACCTCGTAGATGGCCCAGTCGGAAACCTGATACAGCCAGCTTACCCCAGTAGCCTTAGCTGGCTTGCTGGTGGCTTTGCGCGGCTTGCTGCCGCCTGCGTTACGTGGCATAGTTATCCCCCTTCGTTGCATTCATCGCACCAAGTATACTATACCCTGTGCAAATGTGTCACCAGATGGCAGAGAGTGCAGTATAATGGTGTGCCAGAACAAACCAGACCAGGAGCAAACAGGCAGAGCGTATGGAGATAGTTACACAGCATACCCGCACCCGCCCCGCTGATTCATTTTTTGACCAGCACGATGGGGCACAGCCGACCCTTGATATCTCGGTAGTGGTGCCTATCTATAACGAAGAAGAGAGCATTCCGGTGCTCTACAAGCGGTTGACCGAAGAACTCGACAAGTTGCCCTATAGCTACGAAATCATTGCAATTGATGACGGCAGCAAAGACAAGAGTTTTGCCCTGCTGCGCGAACTGGCGCTCCAGGACGACCGCCTGCGGGTGGTGCGCTTTCGGCGCAACTTTGGGCAGACGGCAGGCTTTTCGGCAGGCTTCGACCGGGCACGTGGCAGGGTTATCATCACGATTGACGCCGACTTGCAGAACGACCCGGTTGATATCGGGCGGCTGATGCAGAAAATCGAAGAAGGCTTCGATGTGGTGAGCGGCTGGCGCAAAGATCGCAAAGACCCCTTCTGGAATCGGCGGTTGCCCTCGCAGCTTGCCAACTTGCTTATTTCGTGGTCAACCGGCGTGCATCTGCACGACTATGGCTGCTCGCTGAAGGCTTACCGCACCGAAGTGCTGCGGAATATTCAGCTCTATGGCGAGTTGCACCGCTTTATTCCGGCAGTGGCGAGCTGGCAGGGGGTCGATGTCACCGAGATACCAGTCGAACACCATGCGCGGCGCTTTGGCAAGTCCAAGTACGGCATCTCGCGGATTGTGCGGGTAATGCTCGATCTGATTACTGTGCGCTTCCTGCTGAGCTATGCCACACGTCCTATGCAGATTTTTGGCTTGTTCGGGCTGATCTCAGTGCTGCTTGGTACGGTGGTCGGCCTGTATCTGGTGTTTATCAAGTTTGTGTACAACGCGCCCCTTGCCGACCGTCCGCTGCTGTTGCTTTCGGTGGTGCTGGTCATCCTCGGCTTTCAGTTTGTGAGCATGGGCTTGATTGGTGAGTTGGTCATACGCACGTATTACGAGACGCAGCACAAGGCTATTTATGCCGTGCGGGAAGAAGTAACCGACCGTCAGGTATTCCGGCGGTAGGTGGAATACCGGAGCCACACAAACCCCTCTCCCACATAACGAAGAGAGGGGAAGCCAGCGCAAGAAGGTTAGCATCAGGCGGCCCATCTAGCGGTTGTCGGGTGTACCGTGTACCTCCGGTTTGGCGGGGCCAAGCATGGGCGCTTCACCCATTGGCCTTGGTGCGGCAACATATTCAAAGCGGTGACGGGCGCGTTTTCGAGCAGGTGTGCAATCATCGTTGCCCGCATCTCCACGTGGGCAATCTCTTCAGTACCAATGTCAAGCAGCATATCGCGATACTTCAGCGGGCCGCGACAATTCCAGCCCTGGAAAAGATACTGCATCATTACCAAATAAGTTATAGCGTACTGTATGACGTTACGGAATTTTCGGGTAAAACCTGCTCCCAAAAGGGACAGGACATACTAAATTGCGGTACTGATCGGGCAGGTTACCACTTTAGCCCGGTAACACCCAGCATCCCGCGTGGAACACCCCACGCTGTGCCATACGTCCAGTGCATGAGGTTGGAGAAGCGGGCTGCTGCTTCATCGCTGCGGGGCGTCACCCCTAGTACCTTTCCGGCGGCCTGTGCGGGCGTGGTGCTACCTTCACGCTGCCGCAGTTGCATTTCAATCGTGCTTGATACGGTCATCGCGGCGGTGCCAATAACCCCCGCAATGATGCCGCGTCCCAGGGCGATGCTTACTACATCACTCTTCATGCATGTATCCTCCTGATAGGCTAACCTCTTGCTGCCTTCATTGTGCCATTGACAATTCCTGTTTCGGCCCATGCGATTGCACGCGCCTCGTATCTGAAACGCGAACACCTGGCGACACCGGGCGCTATCGACGAAACCGGGCAACTGCTCGACCTTGCACAGCCTGAGAGCGACGAGAAGTTTTAGCCCCGCTGCACCCGCAAGATACGGTACAATACAGAGAAACAGCTATACATACACAGAGGTGGTGCGATGACACCATTGAAGATGATTGTGCTTTCCGTCGCGGCCTTGTTCATTGTCATTCCGTCGCCGCTGCCCCTGTTGGCGCGGGTGCCGCTGTTGGCGGCGCTGCTGGTAGGTGGCGTTATCTGGGTGTATTACGAAACGCGCCCCGATAAAGGCGAGTTGACCGATGAGCCGTTGCCCTGGGAAGATACAGCCGGATCGGACGAGCAGAAAAAGGAATAGAGGATAGTGAGTATGAGCAGGACAAAACGCAAGAAGCGCACCATTACCAGCTCGCCCGTTTCGTCGCGCAAGCGGGCGGCGGGCATGATGCGGGTGCTAGTGATTGCCGGGGTTATTTTTCTGGTCGCCGTGATGGTGCTTACCTCGCTGGCAACCGCTGTGCCGCCGCCTCAGGTTGCGCCCTGATCGGTGTACTCGGCAGCACGGCGCTGTTCGCGGCGGCGGATTAGATAGCACCCAGCAGACTAGCACTGAGCACAACTCCCGAAAGCAGCACGGCCCACGGCTCGATAGCGGGCAGCATCACCCCTTTACTGAAGCTGCGGTCGATAGATTGCCCAAGTGTTACAAAAAAGATGCTGCCCGGTATCCAGCCGAGCACGGTTGCCAGGAAAAACGAACGGTAACGTATTCGCAGAAAGCCTGCCAGATAATTGACCAGATCGAAGGGCAGAAAGAGAAAGTGCATAATCAGCACCGTCTCGAAGCCACGGGCGCACATACGCTGAATATAGCGGTGCAACCGAGCCTGTGCAGCGGGTTGCTGCGGGTCGAATGGACTGCTTCCGAACCACATTGCCAGAGCATAAGCAATGGTGCCCGATAGTGCTACCCCTGCCAGGGTAAGCGGTACGCCCAGCATCAGGCCAAAACTTCCGCCTACGACCAGTACCAGTACCGAGATAGGGAAGAAGATCAACGGGCGGATTGCAAAAATGCACAGATAGATCAAGGGGCCATAGGGCGAGTGGTACACCGCGCTGAGAAATAGCAGCGTTTCGATAGCGCCGTTGCG
Source organism: Chloroflexaceae bacterium (assembly GCA_012033195.1). Classification (GTDB taxonomy): domain Bacteria; phylum Chloroflexota; class Chloroflexia; order Chloroflexales; family Chloroflexaceae; genus JAAUSQ01. The sequence continues at coordinate 2,233 of JAAUSQ010000185.1, read as the reverse complement.
GGTGGCGTACCAGAAGGAGCCGCCAGCAGCGATGAGCCAGAATGTGCCCGCAAAGAGGCGGTGCCAGTGTCGCCGGAGAAACTGCGCCGGATGCATAACACGATCATTGTTATGAGTGGCAGAAAAAGCATCAGATGGTGGTTTGTGTTGCGTTGACATACGTGCTCCCGTATCCAACGCAGCCACCCGTGCTGCCGCGCTTTAAATGCGGCGATGCCCGTTCAGCACATTGCGTTGCCCCGACAAAGCGGCTGAGATACCAGTTTGTAGTGTACTATACGTCTCAATGCTTGCCAGGTCAATCCCTAAACCGATTAACTGATGCGCCATCTGTGGCTGAATACCAGTCATCACCAGCCGTGCCCCCAGCAGACGCACCGCCCTGGCCGCCTGTACCAGATGATCGGCGGCCTGTGCATCTGCCATCCGCACACCCGTCACATCCAGGATGACCACCCTGGCCTGCGAGCGCTCAACCCCCTCAAGCAGCGTGCTGGTCATATGCTGGGCGCGGTTCATATCAAATGCACCGATCATTGGCAGTACCATCACCCCATCGCTGATTGGAATGAGTGGCGTTGAAAGCTCGCGCAGGGCGGCTTCCTGCGCCTCGATGATCTGCTGCTGCAAGCGGAGCCGTTCCCGTTCGGCTCGTTCGAGGCGCAGTTCGGTCGTTCGCAGCGGGCGAATATCGGTGTGGGCAATCATCACACCTGCCGTTTCGCCATCAAACTGGATCGCTACAGCACTACCGTGTACCTCAAGCATCGTACCATCTTTGTGGTAACGCATCACTTCGCCGTAGCAGGGCGTACCCTGTAAGGCCTGCATTGCATTGGATACAACCTGACTACAATCTGGTTCGTTGGGCGCAATCAGATCGGTAATCAGTCGCCCGCTTGCTTCATCAAAGCTATACCCGAAGAGCGCTTCGGCGGCGGGGTTCCACGAGACCACCCGCAACAACGGGTCGGTGCTGATCAGCGCAACCGGAGCTACATCAAGCATGGCATAGGTGTAGTTGGCCTGCCGCCGCAACTGCCGCTCGATAGCCTTGCGGTCGGTCACATCCACTCCAACCCCACCATACAGAATCGTCTCCCCGCGCTCGTCCACAATCGGAAAGCGGATCTCTTCATGAATGCGTTTGGGATTACGCCACTCGTCCGAATGCATATAGTGATTGATAAACAGATTGTGCCCCTCATCATCTTTGGCAAAGATGGCGACCGGAGCCTGATCGACGATTGCCGCCAGCAGCAGGGCCTCAGTAGGGGGGCCATCCACTAGACGAACCGTGCCGCCAATCGCTTCCGGGTACCCCTCGGCGCTATATTCCAGCACGTTGCCGCGCAGGTCGAGCCAGCGGCTATTATCATCATCGGTTCCGGCCCGCACATATAGCCCTACTCCGGTGCTCTCGCTCGCGCAGCACTGTTGGAGTGCCATCTGGAGTGCCGGGCGATCATCGGGGTGGATCATGGCAAGCCATGCGTTTGTTGTCAGGGTCGTTGTTGTATCGGCCAGACCGCACAGCAGATACCAGGAGCGTGATATGGTAACGGTTGTATCCGACCTGCACATCCAGAAGGCGGTGTGCTGCTGGGCCAGAATATCGTCAATATAATCGTAATAGGTGAGTGCAGCACTGGCTTCGATTGGTTGCGAAGGCATAGCGATGCTACTCCTTTCCGTATTGGTAGGGTATGAATGTGTCCGCCGGGTGGGGAAACATGCACGAATGCGCTGGCGATACTGCCAACACTGTTTAATTGTATGTTCCATTGGCAAAGATGTCTATACCGAAAGTATTGAGAAAAGATTACTTTTTTCCTGAATTTGCCGTAGCCCCCCCTTGACAGGGCTGCGCTTGCTACCTATAATTGTATACAATACATCACAAGTATAAAGATTTTAACCCGCATCTTCAAATAACATCCTGCACTGCGCCTTGCATCGACTATGACAGGCTCTAGATTGAACCTTTTATCATAGTCGTTATTGTTGATTACGAAAATACACGCACCTTTATTGATCAGTTGCTTGATCTATAGAATCATCATTGTTATTGAGTAGCAATCACCGCCAGATTACAGAGTTGTGATTTTGTATACAATATATCATGAGCATTGTCTTAACCGGCAGCGACACGACTGCTGACCCAATCTACGAAAACTGCGGCGTCTGCTCATCGCTGGGCGCTATGCCCCCGGTGAGCATCTGGTTGAAGAAA
>JAAUSQ010000184.1 GCA_012033195.1 Chloroflexaceae bacterium | reverse complement strand
CAATACTCGACTCAAGGCCCGCCTTTTCTTCCAGCACAATCTGCTTGAAGCGCTCGCGGTTATCCAGGCGGGCTGTCAGCAGCATATCACGTAGAATAGCAAACAGGTCGCCCACGTGGTCGCAGGTGGCCTTGCCACGCACAATCAGCCATACTGCGCTCTGCTGCTCGCCTGGAATAACCGAGGACATTGCGCTGGCTCCGATGCCGCCCGTGGTGCGCCCGATGCGCTGCGACAGGCTCACAAAGTCTTCGCTAGCGGTGCCCATTTCGCGCAGCAAGCGCCCGAACAGTTCGCCATAGGGGATAAGCTCCTGCGGCAGCACGTGCAGGTTCAGCGCAAGGTCAACATAAAAGATGCCGTTAGTGGGCAGGTCGTGGTACAGCAGGGTTGTCTCCTGCCGTTCGCTGATTGCAACCGGAATAGTTTTGTTCTGGCGCTCCAGGTCTTCCAGCTTCAGGCTTGGAATGGTTGCCAGCGCTTCGGGTGAGTCGGGGGCTTCCTGGCGGCGTTTCAGTTCGCGGGTGTTCGCGATGATCGCTTGCAGGTCGGCCTCGCTCATTCCGGCGCGGGCGGCATCGAGGCGCTGCTGTTCGCGCTCGGCCTCCTGCCGTGCCAGGTCGGGGTCAGGGTTGAGAATAACGGTAGTACGGTGCGGGTTCTCCAGCAGCAACTCGCGGATCAAGTTCTCAAACACCTTTTCGCCACGGGCAAGGCGTTGCTTGAGCGAAGCAAGCGGCTGCTCGAAGGCCAGCGGTGCCAGCGGGTCGTCGCCGTGCAGCCACGTGTTGAGCGCACGCAGCATCACCACCAGGCCACGTGGGAACGAGCCGGTATTCTGCTCACGCAGGGCAAACTCGGTGGTGTTCAGCGCGGCCTCGATATCGTTCGGGTCCAGGCCATTGTCGGCCAGCGCACGCAGCGTATCGAGGATCAGCGCTTCAACCTTGTTGGCATCTTCGGCGGCAATCCCCTTCAGGCCTGCCATAAACATGCCCTGGCGCAACTCGTCTGAATAGCCCGTGGGGGTCAGGTCTTCGCCCAGACCGGAGTCGATCAGCGCCTTGTAGAGCGGTGCGGCAGGTGTGCCCGTCAGGATGTAGTCGAGGATGTCAACCGCCAGTTCGCGCTGCGGGTCGTTTGTTTCGGTGAGCATCCAGTTGACCGAAACCATGCTTTGCTTGCCGTTGGCCTCGTCTTCATCCACAATATAGCTATAGGTCAGGCGGCGTGGCTCGCTGAAGCGCGGTTGCAGTGTCACTGCCGATTGTGGTTCAAGCCGCTCAAACTGATCCAGGTATTCCTCGATAATATGCAGGCGCTGCTCCGGGTCGTCGTCGCCGTAGAAGTAGATCCTGGCATTGGAGGGGTGGTACAGCGTGCGGTGAAACTCGCTGAACTGCTCGAAGGTCAGGTCGGGAATGTGGCGCGGGTGCCCGCCGGAGTCAACACCATAGGTGGTATCGGGGAAGAGCGATTGTTGGGCATACTCGCCCAGTACGCGGTCGGGGGAGCTATACGCGCCCTTCATCTCGTTAAACACTACCCCCTTCAACACCAGCGGGTCGTTGATGTCTTCGAGTTCGTAGTGCCAGCCCTCCTGATCGAGCACGTGCGGGACGAGGCGCGGGAAGAAGACCGCATCGAGGTAAACATCAATCAGGTTATAGAAGTCCTGTACATTCTGGCTGGCGACGGGGTAGCAGGTCTTGTCGGGGTAAGTAAAAGCATTCAGAAAGGTTTTTAATGAGCCTTTAATCAGTTCTACAAATGGCTCTTTGGAAGGATACTTGCGCGAGCCACACAGCACCGAATGCTCAAGGATGTGAGCAACCCCGGTCGAGTCGGCAGGTGGCGTGCGAAAGGTAACCCCGAAGACCTTATTTTCATCGTTATTTTCCAGCGAAAGCACCTCCGCGCCGGTCTTAATGTGGCGATAGAGGCGTGCACGCGAGTTCACTTCTGCGATGTGTTCGTCGCGGAGCAGTTCAAAGCTGGTCGTGGTCGTTGTCATAGTATGCTCTCCAGATCTAGAGTACAAATACCAGATTACTAGGATTGTACCAGCATCCAGAGCGCTTGGCTAGCAGGCGGGGTGTTGTAGCGCTTGCAGCCTGTCGTTTGCCCCATGCTCACGCCCGCCCTGCAAGGTAGCCAAGCAGCAGCAGCACCCACCCGGCGATAAAGGTCATACCTGCCAGGATCAGCAGCACAATGCTAGTTGTGATTGTTTCAGTCGGCGTGGCACCGGGCAGCAGGTTCTGAAAGGCGGTGACTGGCTGCACAATGAGCGGCACAACCAGTATTTGTACAACATTGATACTACTGTGGAGCAGCGCCACACCGAGCAGTGAGCCGCTCAGCGCGACGATGTAGGCAAACAGCAGGCCTAGCAGAAAGGCGAACAACACGGCGGGCACCGAGAAGTAGCCAATATGCAGCACGGCAAAGACCAGCGCCCCGTACACCAGCGCCTGCCGCCCCATCACCATCTGCGCCGCCGACTGTATCAGGCCGCGAAAAAATGACCTCTTCGATGCAGCCACTCCCGATCAGGAAGAGCAGTAGCACGGGTAGCGGTATAGCAATCACGACGGTATGGTTGAGCAGGTCGGGCTGCACCAGCGCAAACTGAATTGCGCCGATGCTCAGGCCACCGCTGATCATCATCAGGTGCAGGGTAGGCTGCTGCGTTGATAACCCGATCTGGCGCGCGGTCAGGCCGCTCTGGGCCGCCACCACTGCCACCGCCATCAGCAGCGCCACAGTGACCGCCGGATACCATATGGCAGGCGGTACGTCCATCAGGGCAGCGCGAGCGATACCGTGCGAATGAGCGGCACCATGGTCAGCACCAGTGCCAGCCGTCGTTCGGCTTCGGTTGCGCCGAGGCTACTGTGCAGGGTTAGCCCGAAGAGCAGACCCACATGCAATACCAACCCGATCCGCAGGTCGGTCAGGGCGGTGATTGCCTCGATAGTGGCAAGCAGCAACAGATAGCCCCAGAAGAGCCATGCTGGATGGAAACGCACGACCGGCATGCCCGTTGTTGCGTCAACCTGATGACTGGGTAACAGTCTGGCATATTCGTAATCGCTCAACGCGGGTGCCTCAACATTTCTTTTACAAACCGTTCATGTTTGATGAGGTACTGGTTATCATAGGTGGTTATGGGGTGTACCACAGGCGGTCGTAGATTACAGCATGATGACAGGACAGCAAGCAAACGTGGCAAAAGTTGCCTGAGTCGGCTATAATATGAAGAAGCTTAATGGAACAAAAACAGTACACAGACGGCACAGGGCACTCGTGCAGTGTCGCACCCCCTTGATGTATCGCTCAGTCTGGCTGTGCAAGCGTTGTATAGCAAGATAGCGCACAACAATGTCATTCCGTGTAGATGCCCCTTATAAACCAACTGGTGATCAGCCAAATGCCATTGTCCAACTGATTGATGGGCTTCAGCAAGGCTTTCGCCATCAAACGCTGCTGGGTGCAACCGGTACCGGTAAAACGGCGGTAATGGCCTGGATTATCGAGCAGGTGCAGCGCCCGACGCTGGTGCTGGCCCACAACAAAACGCTTGTGTCACAGCTCTGGTCGGAGTTCCGCGAGTTCCTGCCCGATGCTGCCGTCGAGATGTTTATCTCGTATTATGACGACTACACGCCCGAAGCGTATGTGCCCAATCGGGATCTTTATATTGAGAAGCAGGCCACCATCAACGAAGAGATCGACCGCCTGCGCCACGCCGCAACCCAGGCACTCTTTACGCAGCGCGATGTGGTAATTATTGCATCAGTATCGGCAATTTACGGCCTGGGAGCGCCGCAGGACTACGGGCAGGTTGCTATCGCGCTGCGCGTTGGTGAGGTACGCAACCGTGACAAGTTGCTGCGCCAGTTGATTGACCTGCAATTTGACCGCAAAGATATGGACTTCCAGCGGGCTGCGTTCCGTGTGCGTGGTGATACGCTCGACATCATGCCCGCCAACAGCGAAACGGCGCTGCGGGTGACCTTCTGGGGCGACGAGATCGAGCGCATTGTGGATATCGACCCGCTGACGGGCGAAGTCCTGGCCGAACGCACATCGGTTGATATTTACCCGGCCAAGCACTTTGTTACCACCAAAGACAAGCTGAGCCTTGCCATTACCGATATTCAGGATGAATTGATCGAGCGGGTGCAGGAGCTTGAGCAGCAGGGCAAGCAACTGGAAGCGGCCCGCCTCAAGCAGCGTACTAGCTACGACCTGGAAATGCTCAGCGAACTGGGCTACTGTACTGGTATTGAGAACTACTCGCGCCATATGGATCGGCGCGCTGCCGGACAAACACCGTGGACGTTGCTGGACTACTTCCCCGACGATTTCCTGATGTTTATCGATGAGAGCCATATCACGCTGCCGCAGGTGCGCGGTATGTCTATCGGCGACCGTTCGCGCAAAAATACGCTGGTTGATTTTGGCTTCCGGCTCCCGTCGGCGCTCGACAATCGCCCGCTGATGTTTGACGAGTTCGCAAACCATGTCTATCAGGCGATTTATGTTTCGGCTACCCCTGGCCCCTACGAGCGCGAACACAGCGAGCGCATTGTGGAGCAGATTATCCGGCCTACTGGTCTGGTCGATCCAGAAATTGAGATTCGCCCCACCAAAGGCCAGGTTGACGACCTGCTCGGTGAGATCCGCAAGCGGGTTGAGAAGCAGCAGCGTGTACTGGTGACTACGCTGACCAAGCGCATGGCCGAAGACCTGTCCGACTATCTCAAAGAGGTTGGTATCCGTACCCACTACATCCACGCCGATATTGATACCATCGAGCGCGTGGAAATCCTGCGCGACCTGCGGCTCGGTGTGTATGATGTGATAGTAGGCATTAACCTGCTGCGCGAAGGCCTCGACCTGCCCGAAGTATCGCTGGTGGCAATCCTCGATGCCGACAAAGAAGGGTATCTGCGCTCGACAACCTCGCTGATCCAGACAATAGGCCGGGCTGCCCGCCATATCGAGGGGCGCGTTATTATGTATGCCGACAACGTGACGGCCTCGATGGATGCAGCCATCACAGAGACCACCCGCCGCCGCGAGATCCAACTCGCGTATAATGATGCTCATAACATCAAGCCGGTTGGTATCAGTAAGCAGATCCGCGACCTGACCGACCGCCTGCGGAAGATCAGCGAAGAAAGCGAAGCCCAACCCGCGAAGGTGGCCGAGACACGGGGCACCTACAGCATCGAGGGGCAGAACGTGCTGGCTCAGGGCCGCCGGTTGCCACGCAAAGAAGTTGATGGCCTGCTGCGTGATCTGGAGAAGCAGATGAAGCAGGCCGCCCGCGACCTTGAATTTGAGAAGGCCGCCATGTTACGCGACCAGATTACCGAATTACGGAAACTGCTCACACTGGAAGAGATCGAGTCCTGATTGGCTGCGGGGTGCCCGCATTGAAGGAGGCAGGTTATGGCTGTACAGGTCTGGATTGGTGACAAACCCGAACATCCCAACGAGCGCCGTGCTATTGTTGCCCTGGCAAACGGGTTAGAGCGCCTGGAAAGCCTCTATCTGCTGCTGGCGAACTTTAACGTCAACGGACGGACGATTGACTTGGTTGTGATCAAACAGGATGGTATTTTTATCATCGAGCTGAAACACTGCGATGGTAAAATCTTTGGTGGCGTCAATGGCCCCTGGTATGTTGAGAGCGCCAACGAAACCCGCAAGCGCCTCAATCCGGGGCGCAAGAACCCGTACAATCAGGTCATCTCATACTATTACAGCCTGACCAACTTCCTGAATGACAACACGGCTGAAATCTTTGAGGAGCACAAAGCGAGCACCGCAAGTTTCCGCTCGTGCCGCCGCGTGGTGGTGATTGCGCCGCGCATTGAAGCAGGCTCCGAGCTTGAACTGGATTGGAAAGTAGAACTGAAGGGTCTGGATGAGTTGCCCGCCTTTCTGCTCACCGAGCGCTCCAGCGAGATCAGCCTGACCGAAGAAGAGATGCTGCGGATACCCGAACTGCTTGGCTGTACCCGCTGGCAGGATATCAACGCGCTGATTGCGGGCGTGCTCCCACAGTGGCATGCCGAAGAGCGCCAGAAGGCGCAGGCCGAAGCCGCTGCTGCTGCCGCTGCTGCCGCACTACCGCCCCCTGCTCCGGTTACGGCTGCATCGCCGAGCCGTGGGCAGCGTCTGCGTGAGTGGTTGACAAGGTCGTTTGTCCCCGTGACAGGCATCGCTGCGTTGATGATGAGCATGCTGGCGCTGACGATGATGCTGGTCATTCTCACCCGCACGCCGACCGCCACGCCGCCGCCCGCATCGGGTAATACCGCACTGGTGCCGAGTGGCCCCGCCGCTGGTGGCGTGTTTGCAGGCACCGTCGAAGAGCGCACCCCTACCTGTACATGGGCCGGCTTTCAGTCGGTTGGCAAGCACTGGGATACACAGGCGCAGCACTGGGTGAGCGTCGGTGTAAGCAGCTTTGAAACACAGATCGCCCCCGAAGTGATTGTCACGCTCGAACAGGTTGACTACTGCGAAGACAATATTACCCTGCACTGGAGCGTGCGGAACAACAGCGAACAGGTGGTGCGCTTCCCGCTGAGCAGTGGCAATATCAGCATCCGCGACCCGCTCGGCAATGAGTACATTGTCGCCGACAACCTCTCGCGGCCCCGCCTCATCACGGTTGAGCCTGAACAGAGCGAGCAGGGGATTGCGATTGTGGCGCGACCTGTCAGCCAGAATGCACCCTCGCTGCTGGTGCGCCTCAAAGATCAGCCCTTTGGTGAAGCAAGCTGGCTTGTCGCGCTCGATGGGGGGTAAGGTTCCTTATCGAGCGTGACCCCGCCATTATCCGGCCCGGAAGCACCGCGCTGCGCCAGAAGCCTCGCTGAGGTTCACCCTATCGCCGCTTGCCCCTTGCATCCATCCTGCACGCGACGATGCAAACTTATGGTATTGTAGAGGATAGGCTCTGCAGGCCTGTGCTTTATAGTTGGTAATCATTCTGCCCGCCGCACGTGGGTACTGCAATACTAGAGAGGATTGTATGACAACACGCACAGGGACGATTGTACTGATTGATGATGATGTCGCGCTGCAAACGGTGCTGGAGATGGCGCTAACCAACGAGGGCTTCACGGTGTGCACGGCTAACGACGGCGAACAGGCCTTACAACTGATTGCCGATGTGCAGCCCGATCTGGTCATTTCCGATATTATGATGCCTAACATGGATGGGGTGGAGATGTTCCAACGCATTAAAGAACACCTCCAGGATGACGGCATCCCGATTATCATTATGACCGCGCTCAACCGCAAGCCGTGGTTCGATGATCTGGAAATTGATGGCGCAGTGATTTTGCAGAAACCCTTCCAGATTGACTACCTGCTGAATCTGGTCAATGTTTCGCTGGAACCGCTCGGCTAGCAGGTCAGCGCCTTAGCCCTGTTCAAAATAGGGCCGCAGGCGCTGATATGTCTCATCGAGGTCTTCGGGAATAAGTTTTACCCCGCCAATCACGGGCAAGAAATTCATATCGCCGCCCCAGCGGGGTACGATATGCATATGCAGGTGTTCGGCAATGCCTGCGCCCGCCACCTTGCCCAGGTTCATGCCCAGGTTGCTCCCGTGTGGCTGATATTCGGCATTGACATAGCCGAGACTGCGGCGTGTCAGATCAAACAGTTCGGTGGCGCTTGCTGCATCCAGGCCCGGCAGGTCGGCGGTGTGGCGGTAGGGCACAATCATCAGATGGGCGGTGTTGTAGGGGTAAATATTCAGCACCACATAACAGTGCTGCCCCCGGTGGAGCAGATAGTGCTGCGGATCGTTGGCGGGGTCGGCCTGTGCAATGGTACACAGCACACACGCTTCGCTCGGTGGTGCGTTGTGGCTCTTAATATACTTCATGCGCCACGGCGTAAACTGAATCTCCATCAGCCACTCCTCGCCGCCTGCAACACCCGCACCGTCACAAACAGGACAATACCAGTCATCACCAGCAGGCCCGCGCACCCGATTGCAATAAAGGCCAGCACGCCCGTCGGTGGCAAACCGCCGCCATCGGCAACCCCTGGCGGCAGGTCGGTGTCGTCGTCGTTCTGCTGGCTTAGCAGGCCAAAACCGGGCAACCCGCGCCCCGTCTGCGAACCGGGTATGATAGGCTCATCGGTGAAGCGGTCGACGGGAGCACGGGCAGGGCCACGCTGGGGCGGAGCCGGAGCAACTCGCGGCGCAGGCAGGGTTGAGCGCCATTCGGCATCAAACTCATCGATGGTCTTGCCAAACACATCCTGGATCACTTCTTCGACTGGCTCGGCCTCGCGGAAGCCGTCGCTCATCTCGCGGATTGCTTCGGTACCGTACTCGTTGATAATATACGCCAGCACGCTGCCGCTCTGCGCATACGACAGCAGCGCCCGCTCAGTGTCGGCGGGGAAGCTCGCCGCCAGTGCTTCCAGCGGGATTAATTCGGCATTGCGGGCTGCCTCATCCAGCATCACCGGAAAACTTGCATCGGGCGTTTCCTGATTGAAGACGGCCAGCCCCTCATCGAACCACAGCGGCCAGCCACCATAGGGGTTGTCAAGCGCCTGATGCAAAACCTGATGCGACAACTCGTGCGGAATGATGCGGCGGGCTTCGGCAATGTTGCCTGGTGCGACAATGCCCAGCACAATGCCCAGTGACGGGAACGCCTGCCCCCCTACCCACTCGACCGAGTTGCTCCGCAGAGCATCGCGCATATCAGCGCCATTGGCATAGATGTATATCTTGATCGGGTCGGTGACGGTTGCCCCAAGCTCTGCTTGCAGGCGGTCGAGGGCACGGCCTGCCGTCCCGATCAGCTCGTCGCCAAAGGCATCGCCGCCCTCGTACCAGTAGACCGTCACGCCCCGGTCGGTGCGCTCCTGCCAGGGGAAGCGTGTATCTTGATAGGTGACAAGTTGCGGCTCGGTTTCGTAGCACGTTGCCCGCTGTGTCGCGCACAATCCAGCGATATGTCAAATCAACCCCTGGCGGCATATAAAAGATGCGCGTATCCAGCACGTGCTGTGTTTCAATACGCTGCCCTGGCACCATCTCTACCGGCACGACCGTCAGCGTGTCGCCCCGCGCCGCGCCATATAGCAGTTCTACTTCGACAATATCGGTATCGCCTGCCACATCCAGCGTAAAGGTAATGCTGGTTGGAAAGCTTGCAACCGCACTACTCTCGTTTACCTGCATTGCATCGGTAGCCTGTGCGTGCGCGACCGACACAGGCAGCAGCAGCGCCACGATGAGCAGGGTTAGCAACCAGCGCGAACGGTTCCAATCAAGTAGCTTGTTCATTGGCAATATTCCAGCGTAGGTAGGCTTCAATAAACTCATCCAGGTCGCCGTCGAGTACCGCCTGTACGTCGCTTGTTTCGGTATCGGTGCGATGGTCTTTGACCAGCGTATAAGGATGCAGGTAGTACGTCCGCATCTGGCTGCCAAAGTCGGCCTGCCGATACTCGCCGCGCAGCTTCAGCCGTTCTTCGCGCTGGCGCTGGAGTTCGCGTTCGAGCAAGCGCCCCCGTAGCACCCCGCATCGCCGTTTCGCGGTTCTGAAGCTGTGAGCGCTCGTTCTGACACACCACCACAATTCCGGTTGGAATGTGGGTTAATCGCACCGCCGAGTCGGTGGTATTGACGCCCTGCCCACCGTGCCCGCCGCTGCGGAACACATCCACGCGCAAATCTTCGGGCGTGATGGTGACTTCGGGCGCGTCGTCTACTTCGGGCATCACCTCCACCCGCGCAAACGAGGTCTGGCGGGTGTGGGCCGAGTTGAAGGGCGACAGGCGAATCAGGCGATGCACCCCCACCTCGGCCTTTGTATAGCCATACACATTGGGGCCGCGCAGTT
>JAAUSQ010000183.1 GCA_012033195.1 Chloroflexaceae bacterium | reverse complement strand
AGCCGCTGGGGGGCAGCGAACTGGCGTACACCCCGTTCGGCATCCCGCTGGCGGCGCACAGCCTGATGATGTTCCGTCATCAGCATGGGCTAGCCCCGGTTTGTGATGGTCTCGTTTCACGATTGTGAGCAGCCCGAATCGCTTCAGGCGTCTGACCAGTCCATGCGCGAAATGCACGGAAGAAAGACCGTGTTTCTTCATACCCCAATAGATACGCAATTTGTTGACTGGAGTAGTCCAATTTAAGCAGATAGTGATATGCCATTTCCTGACGCAATTGGTTCAATATCTGCTGAAAGCTCGTCCCCTCATTGCGGAGGCGACGTTGAAGGGTCCGAGGACTCATTGATAGCCTTGCCGCGACTTCATCAATTGAGGTTTGTCCGCTCGCTAGCATGTTGTTGAGGCAGGCACGCACGTGTGTGCTGGTATGATTCGCTTTTGTGATCTCTGTCATCCGCTTTTGCAGCTCTGGCTCGAAGACCGACCATATCGCCGGGTTCGGGGACAGAAAGGGTCTCTGGGCGTCTTCAGCGGAAAACACAATGCTGTTGCTATCCCCATACTGTATTGGTACACCAAAATAGGCTTCGTAGTGCTCAATTGCCGATAGCGCTGCCGTTACAGCGATTGAGACAGGAATAATGAGTGTCCGCGTGGCTGTGCGTGCTATCTTTATTAAGGATAGCAAATTATACAGGACCAAAAAGCGCGGTAACGGTGGATACCCTTCTTGTTGATTGATGATAATCTCAGTGTTGTCCGTAGTCTTGTTGACGGTAAGCCTGGCAGGACCAACGAGCGGCTTATACTGCGCAATGCGTGTTGCTGCCATGTTTAGGTCCTGGCTACACACGCAGGCGAATGTGACCGGGCTGAAGGCATCGAGGGTCATTGTCTGTATATAACGCAGCAAAATTGTAGGATCGTTGGCTTTAATCTCGTCAATGGCGATGGCAATGCGGTAAATCTCATCTCCAGTTACCGTAGGCGACCGCTGTTGGAATAGGTCTAGTGGAAGTTCGGCGCGGCGCAACACATCCTGTTCTGACAGTTCAAACAACTGTAACGGGAGCTGCCAAAACCCTTCCAGGATATACTTGTGATGTTCTCTGCCTGTCATATCCACAACTTACGCGCTATCGACCAATCACTGCCTGACCGATCCCCACAAGAATGTTCTACACAAGATTGACGCTCAATCAGCACGCCTGGTCTTGTTCTTTGCTGCAACGATCTCAGCAATAATGCAGAGCGCAATTTCTTCGGGTGTTTTTGAACTCGGCGACAGGCCAACAGACGCAGTTGCCCGCCGCAACTTCACCCGACGGCCATTATACCCGTGTCGGACAGACCACATTCCAGCAAACGACCGCTCCTTGCTTTCCACGACAAAAATGCCTCCAGAATCGATCTTAGCGTAGCCTATCCTAAATGTCAACCTGGCATCCTCACTTCTCTCATGGGGGAACAGGATATTATACCAATACCTGCAATACGTGGCTTCTGCGCTGGTCTTAGGGTCATACAACGCCAACTTGGGATCATATTACGCCAACGCACAGACAGTGTCTTGACTCTGATTCTCTTCGGTGCTATCAATAGAAATGATTGATTAAAAAGGTGCATGTTGCCAGACAAAATCACTTGGATACGGTCAGCGCTCGTCGTGTTCGGGTTGCTCATTGTGGGACGAGTTCCCGCTCTCATCAGTGGCAATCTGGATGCCATCACATCACCATCAGCGTCATATTCATAGTCTTGCTTACGAAGTTACCGTCCAGCGTGAATGATCGCGACCTGCTCTAGCAACGTACATAGTTTCGATATTAAGGAGTGCTGCACCATGACGTTGAAAAATCTCGCGGATAAACCTAACATTTTGCTCATTGTGACGGATCAGGAGCGTGAGGTGATGCATTGGCCGGAGGGTTGGGCAGAGGACAACCTCCCCGCCCGCAAGCGCCTCATGGCAAATGGTCTAACCTTTGGCAATGCACATTGCAACACCGCCGCGTGTACACCCAGTCGTGCCACGTTGATGACGGGGTTGTACCCGGCCCAGCATGGCCTCAAAAACCTGTTGTTCTGCGATAATCCGAACGACAAAACCCAGCGCCGCACGCCACAACTGTCACCGGATATCCCAAATATCGCCACGGTCATGGCGGAAGCTGGGTATCACGTGGTGTTGAAGGGGAAGTTTCACCTCTCGCGCCCGGTTTGCTGGAATACTGAAGAACAGCGGCACTACTGGTCGGACGCGGACGTATCCTTTGTCGCAGAACGCTACGGCTTTCATGAGTGGAATCCACCGGATATGAGCGACCCGATGGGGTTGAGTGACTTCGGTGGCGGTGACATCAACAACGACGGGCGTTTTGTTGACGGCACAGGAACTGCTGCCGGACACCACATGCCCGAAGATGAGCAATTTCGGCAGAGCGCGGTTCACTTCTTGAACAGCTACGAGGGTGACAAACCCTTCTGCCTCATCCTTGGGTTGGTGAACCCACACGATGTGCAGGCGTATCCCGGTCGGGGTATCCAAGCCATTGCCGCACGCAAACCTATGTACGAACAGGGTGGCTATAAGCTGGAGAACTTTGCGAACCTGCCGATTGACCTGCCGCCCACGGTGGATGAAGACCTCGCGGACAAACCCACGGTTCACTCCGGGTTTAAGTCCTTCATGGCCATTGCCACAGGCCACGTGCGCAGCCGCGAACGGAAGCTCAACTACGCCCGCTTTTACGCCTACCTGTGCCGCGAGGTTGACAAGCAGATCGGCAAGGTGCTGGATGCGCTCGATGCGAACGGCCTCACCGAAAATACGCTGGTGATTCGCACGAGCGACCACGGCGAGTTGGCAATGGCGCATAGCGCGCTGCGCCAGAAGTTCTACAATGCCTACCGCGAAACGATCAACGTGCCCCTGATATTCTCCAATCCAAAGCTCTTCCCAGAACCGCAGACGACCGCAGCGTTCGCATCGCTCGTTGATATTCTCCCCACCCTTGCAGCGATTGCTGGCGTGCCCAATACTGAACGCTTCAACTTCCGAGGGCATGACCTGTCGCCGATTCTGGAAAACCCTACGAGCGAAGTTCAGGATTACATCCACTTCACCTACGAGGACGACGTATTCCCGGTGCAGGGTGCCAACTGCATTCGCGCCATCGTAGAAAAAGACTGGAAGTATGCCGTCTACTACGACCCGTACAAGGGGCGACCTGTGGAATACGAGATGTACAACCTGCAAGACGACCCGCACGAGTCGACAAATCTCGCGCACCCAACGAACTTCCGGCCTGAGTATGCCGGAGCACGGCGGCGGTTGCACAATCGGCTGATCGAGGTGATGCAGACGCATGGTACGACGCCGCCCGAAGTACTCTTCCCCACCACAGAAGCCTACGACCAGGGCTACACTGTGCCGGGTAAGGTAGCCCACAACCCGATTGCGCCTGCCATCAAGCGGCGGCAACAGTTATTCACAGTCGTGCTCGTGTTGACAACCCTGTTAGCCTTGTACCAGGTGTTCTTCCAGGGGGCATTCCTGCTTGGTACAATTGCCGCGCTTATCATCGGGGTAGTGCTGGGGAACTATTTCTTCAGCCGTATGATGACCCTTTCATGGGATGAAGACCGCGGGCGCATCGTCGCTGGTATGGATGGCGTTAGTGCTGCGGTTTTGGTGTTGTATGTCCTATTCGTCGTCATTGGCAATGCACTGCTGATAATTGACCCTATCGAAGCTATTGACGTGAACGCCTCCTTTGCTGGCGTTATCGCTGGCATTATGATCGGTCTCCTTCTCAACCTGCAGCGCAGAATTCGGAACATTCTCGGACCTGCCGATTCTGAACAGCGTGCTTACAGTTCACGGGTCGACATTGATGCCCCCGCGAAGCAGGTATGGGGTGTGCTGACAGACTTTGCATCGTACCAGTCGTGGAACCCACTGCTGAGTAACGTGGAAGGTAACCTGGTCGTCGGGGGTGACCTGCGCGTACACACCACATTTTCCCCGGTAGCGTTGCCCGCAACGGTGAAGGTGGCTAACAAACCCAATCACTTCGAGTGGGAAGACCATGTGCCGCTGAACTTGCTCACCCCCGTGTTTAGCGTACATCTGCTACCGCTGTCCGAAAACCGCACCCGCGTCGTTATCACAGAGTCGTTCACCGGCCCACTGTTGCCCGTTTTAGGCAGACTCCTGGACAGGCAAATGCGACCACGGTATGAAGCGATGGGGGCAGCACTCGTACAGCGGATGGAGGAAATCAAGATAACAACATAACGACCAGCAACTAGTCGAATGTAACACGGTGTAGTCTGTGTAGTCAACGAGAACGAGTACCATTCAATTGATTGAAGGAGTAGCAACATGCGAACAATAATCGCGCTAATTGTCGGACCTGCCCTCATTGTGCTGTCTATTGCAGGTGTTGTGTTTACCCAAGTCGGGCGGATAGTGGGGGTCATTGCGTTGGTCGCCGGTGGGATGCTATATTACTGGAGTGTGCCGCGCCTGCTCAACCTGCTGGGGGTACATCCCCACTACAAAGGACGCGAGTTCGACTTGACAGGGAAGAAGGCGCTTATCATTGGTACCAATCATGGCACCCTGGGCGATACCGGCAAGAAGACCGGGGTTGCCCTGTCTGAATTGTCCGTCCCCTATTATCAATTCTTGGATGCCAAGATGCAGGTTGACCTCGCTAGCCCGCTGGGCGGCAACATTCCAATTGACCCGCAGACGGATCGCTGGCCCATTGCAACACCGTATGATCGGCGCTTCCTGGGCGATCATACGGCGATGAACAAGCTCCAGAACTCGCTCAATATTGCCGACCTGGACTTCAAGGACTACGACATTGTCTTTATGGCCGGGGGTTGGGGAGCGTCGTATGACCTCGGTCGTTCTGAGGTTCTGGGCGAGAAAACCACGGAAGCTTATGTGCACGGCGCGATAGTCGGGTCGGTTTGCCACGGTGCACTTGGCCTCCTCAATGTGAAGGATGAAAACGGTAATCCACTGTTGCTTGGGCGTAACGCCACCGGAGTGACCGACAAGCAGATTCGCGAGTTGGGCATTAACATCACGCCGATGCACCCGGAAACTGAACTACGCAAGGCCGGGGCCAAGTTTAACAGCAACACCGCCTTTGTTGATTTTATGGCTGACATCACCGTTGTTGATGAGCGACTAGTCACCGGGCAGAACCAGAACTCGGGTGCGGAAACGGCACAGAAAATGATGATGCTCGTCGAGAAAATCGCCGAGGGCAAGGCAGTCTAATCCGCATCGTATATTGGGCGGGGCTGCGGCCCCGCCCTCTGTGTGTGTGGCATGCCTGAAATGTACCGTCCCTAAGCATTATCAAGAGGTATAACCCGGTTTGAAATCTGTAGAAGCGATACAGATATCACTGCAAGAGCAGTTATATACCATTATTGCTATCATCGTCATCATGGGCGTGATGTGGTTGCTGCGCAGGCAGTTTGCCCGCTTGCTGCTATGGTTGCTCAAACGTACCCTGGATGAGTCAAAACAATATATCATCGAAGTGATCGATAAGTCAGTTTATACCTTTATCAACCATACATTACTGGTGCTGATTGTTTACACGTGTACGATCTTCTTTGTGCAGAATGCGCGTCTGGCAATTATTGTGAACGACATTGCACTCTCTATCTTTCTGCTTACCTTCTTTCGGATAACTTTTGACCTGACAAGATCAATAACCGCCTCCAGCTACCGATTTCGAAATGTCGCTCATAGGGACGTTGACCAGACCCTGATGCAACTGGTACGCCTCCTGGTCAACGGTTTCATTGTTATCCTCGGAGTTACCGCAATTGCGCAAACGTGGGATATTGACCTGACAACCTTGTTCGCAGGTCTCGGTCTTGGCGGGTTGGCGATTTCGTTCGCTGCTCAGGATACGATAAAAGATATTATCGGGTTTATCATGATCGTGTCCGATAAGCCATTCGTGCTGGAAGAATACATTTCCACACCCTCGGCAGAAGGCACTGTGGAAGACATCGGACTGCGTTCCGTCAAAGTACGCGCCCTCGACCAGAGTCTGGTCATCGTCCCGAACAGCACCATTGCCAACGAGTCAGTTACGAATTGGTCCCGATTGGAAAAACGCCGCTTTAACTTTGTGGTAGCACTCCCCTTTGCTACGACGGCGGGGCAGATTGAAACATTTACCAGCGAAGTGCAAAAGATGCTGCAGGGGCGGGAGCATGTGGTGTCAGATTCGGTACTGACACTGTTTACTGAATACGATAGCAGCGCGTTGAATATCCTGATCCGCTGCTACGTCACACTGCCGGACTACGCAGACGCACTTGCCGAGCGAATGGCCGTGAATCTGGAAATCAATCGCATCATAGACCGGCTCGGTCTGCGTCTTGCACTTCCTGCGCGTGCGCTCACGTTTGACCATGTTCAAGAAATGCCGCTGCCGGGGCACCATGTGCTTGGTAGCCCGCTCCGGGCCGAAGCCACACAATCCGGGTCGTTTGATGCCATGGTGGGGGTGGCTGGTGATGCCAGGGAAAGAAACAGCGTACAGGAGTAACCTTGAAAAATGTCTCTGCGTCCAGCATTCGCCCCATCATTTTGATGATCGTATACACTACCAAAGGAGTATTGGATGATTGATTCTTGGCAACCCCGTGCCTTTCACATGATGACCAAGCCGCGCGGTGCGATCTGCAACCTGGACTGCAAATACTGTTACTTCCTCAGCAAAGAGCGCCTGTATCCCGGCAGCACGTTTCGCATGAGTGAGACCCTGCTGGAAGAATACACCCGGCAGTATATCAACGCGCAGCACGTCCCTGAAGTGACCTTCGCGTGGCAAGGCGGTGAGCCTACCCTGATGGGGCTGGACTTCTACCGACAGGCCCTCCGTTATCAGCAGAAGCACAAAAAGCCGGGGATGCGCATCTATAACACGCTCCAGACGAACGCTGTCACGCTGGATGCCGCCTGGTGCACGTTCTTCGCAGAGCATGACTTCCTGGTCGGTGTGAGTCTGGACGGCCCGCAGCAACTCCACGATGCCTATCGCGTGGACAAGGGCGGCGCGCCCACGTTCGACCGCGTCATGAACGGTATCCGGCTCCTGCAACGGCACAAGGTCGCCTTCAATATCCTCACGACGGTACACGCAGCCAACGCTGATCACCCGCTGGACATCTACCGCTTTTTGCGCGACGAGGTAGGTACAGCCTTCATGCAGTTTATTCCGATTGTCGAGCGCGACAATGAAACCGGATACCAGGAAGGTTCAGCCGTGACAGCTCGATCTGTCGGCGCTGTGCAGTACGGTAAATTCCTGATCGCAATCTTTGATGAGTGGGTTCGGTGCGACGTCGGGCGTGTGTATGTCCAGATCTTTGACGTCGCACTCGCGGCATGGACCGGCAACAACCCTGGCCTGTGCATCTTTGAGGAAACCTGTGGCACCGCCCTGGGAATGGAGCATAATGGTGACGTGTACTCGTGCGATCATTATGTGGAACCCGCCTACAAGCTCGGCAACATCAACGACATCCCACTGAACGAGATTGTTGTCATGGATAAGCAGCGGGCCTTTGGGCTGGCCAAACGCGACAGCCTGCCGAACTACTGCCTTCAGTGTGACGTGCGGTTTGTGTGCAACGGCGGCTGCCCGAAAACCGGTTGATCAACACCCCCGATGGTGATACAGGTCTCAACTATTTATGCGCGGGCTACAAGGCGTTTTTCACCCATATCAACGAGCCAATGCGCTTTATGGCAAATGAACTGGCCCACCATCGCCCACCCGCAAACGTCATGGTGCATATGCGGCGGTTAGATGCCGCACGAGAAGCAGTATTTGCCCGTGCGGGACGAAAATGATCCGTGCCCATGTGGCAGCGGGATCAAGTTCAAGAAGTGCCACGGGCGGCTGCGCTAACTGAACTTATGCATAGAGCAGCGTTAGAAAAGAGACAGTGATACAGGCATGGAAGAGCAAAAAATTCAGGACAAGCTGAAGTCAATCGATCATGTTCAAACCTTTGTCATCCATTTCTTTCGATCCGAAACCGCTCGGGAAACGGCGCTGCGTAGTCGACTTGATGTAACGACTGGTGGAGCAGTGGTAGTCGTCAGTGGGTTGCTCTCTTTGTACTTTACCAGCCCTGATGTCAATCACGTCATTTTGCTGGCCAGTATCTTGGTGATACTTGTTTTCCTATTAATCGAAGCGCGGAGGTACCACGTATATGCTATCGTGAAGCACCGTGTTCGTCACATAGAAAAAGACTATATTGCGCCCTTGTTTAATCAAATCGCTCTGGCACCCAAGAACATAGATTATCCGCCACACGTTGATCCTGGCCTTGTAGTCAGCCTGTTAGAAAATAAATCACCGATCAGCCGCTTTGAAGCTTTCGTCTGGCGTTTGCGAAGCATTTATATTTATCTGTTCGGTGTGATCTACATCGTTTGGCTGAATAGAATTTCGCGCAACCATACGGATCAACCCTGGTTAGAGTATGTGAATCAAGATGCCGCAATCGGTAGCATTCCTGGTACAGTGGTATTTTTTGTGTTTACAGCAATGATGCTGATCGCAGTGATTTTAAGTCTCTCTGCGACTCATACGGACGACCATTTTGAAACTCCGAAAAAGTAGACATGTGATACGTACTGTCTCAGGGGGACGGGTATAAACGCTCAAGAATGCAAGAACAGAGGAGAACGTCTTGACAACACAGGGTACGAACCGAAAAATTCAGTGGTTACCAATCCTACTCATCGCGTGGAATCTCCTGGATATCGCCGTTCATGAAGGAGAGCCGCTACGTATCACGGGAAACATCGTCGGGATAGCTGCTGCGCTCATCGTGCTGTTCGGGGTCGTGCGAGCGTACGCACCTTATATTCTGGGACTTGCAGCCGTCATCGTGGTGGGTCTTAATGTGGCAGAGTCATTCTTGCATGGCTATTTGCCGCCGATGCTCATCTTTGTCGGGGTAAGCGTCTTTTCATCCTCGCGGGCGCGTCTGTTTCAACACAGGCTGCAGTTCCTCGGCGGTTTCGTGGATGGTCGGTATCCGAACAACGGGCATGGCCTCGCATCGGCATCACGGCAACGAGGATATTGCGTAATCTCTTTCATCAAACAACAACATGGGGTATTGTAATGCTGGATTTTGAGACACTCACCCATAAAGTCGAGAATATGCTAGAGATGATTGGCGTCGGGATCGATGTACTTGGTGTTTGTGTGATTTGTATCGGTATTGTGGGGGCGTTCTGGAAATACTTTCGAAGCAAAGCACCAGCACCATCACAGCATGGAGCTAGCCCGTACCGTGTGCTAAAGATCGATATTGGACTGGTGCTGTTGTTGGGCTTGGAAGTGCTGGTTGCTGCTGATATAGTCAAAACGGTTGCGGTGGAGCTGACCTTTAATACCATGGGGGTGCTGGGCTTGCTGGTCATTATTCGCACCTTCTTGAGTTGGGCGCTGGTACTGGAAATTGAAGGCCGTTGGCCGTGGCAAGGCGAGGAACAGAAGGGCGGTGTAAAGGAGGTGTAAAAACCTTCGTGTAAAAAGCGACATACCACTGACATATCGCATTGCGAAGCCATCACGAAAGAATCGGCAGCAAGGCCTACCGCACCACATCAGCCCATTGCGCAATGCAACCGTACTACCTGGCCCGCGCCCGCTCCCCCCCGCTCCCCCTTCCCGCGTGTGCTACAATTGGGCTAGATACATTCAGCATACCAGCAGGGGCCGCCGATGAGCGAACAACAGTTTCACAATACTACTTCAAACGAAGGCGCACAGGGCAATTTTTATGGGCCAGTCACGTTTAATCAAGGGGGCAGAGGCACCTCACCCGGTGACGCTACCCACCAGCTTCGTGCGCCGGTCGCGGACTTCGTCGG
>JAAUSQ010000182.1 GCA_012033195.1 Chloroflexaceae bacterium | reverse complement strand
GATCAGCAGGGCAATCGGCTGGCGGCTTCGCATCCCTGTGCTCAGCAGCCGTTCGAGCAGTGCCAGCGATGCACTATCGGCCCATTGCAGGTCGTCCAGCACTATCGTGAGCGGGTGGTCGGTCTGGGCAAACACCTGGATAAAATTGCTAAATGTATGCAGAAAGCGGTTTTGCATTTCGGCAGGCGGCAGGGTTGGTACCGCCGGCTGGCTGCCAATCACAAGCTCAAGTTCGGGGATGACATCAATAATGATCTGAGCATTTGCGCCGAGCGCACTATTGAGGCGTTGCGACCACGCCATAAGCTGGCTATCGCTCTCGCTCAGCAGCAGCCGCATCAGTCGGCGGAGTGCATCTATCAGCGCCGAGTAGGGCGTGGCACGCTGCAACTGGTCGTACTTGCCTGCTACAAAGTAGCCGCGCCGACTCGTCAGGGGGCGGTGCACTTCGTGCACCAACGCCGACTTGCCGATACCAGGCGCACCAGAAACCAGAAAGAGCTTGCTGTGTCCCTGGCTCGCTTCTTCAAAGGCCTCTAACAACGTATGCACCGCAGCCTCGCGCCCATAGAGCTTCTGCGGAATAGACAGCCGATCCCAGGCATCGAAGCGGGCCAGTTCAAATGACGCGATGGTGCCCGTGCGCCGCCATTGTTCCAGGCAGTGCTCCAGATCGACCTTGAGGCCATAGGCCGATTGGTAGCGGTCTTCGGCGTTTTTTGCCATCAGCTTGAGCACAATATCCGAGAGTGGCGCAGGTATATCGCTGCGGAGGGTGGCGGGTGCTTCGGGTTGGCGGGCAATATGGCTATGCACCAGTTCGAGCGGGTCTTCGCTGTGGAACGGCAACACGCCGGTCAACAGTTCGTAGAGTGTTACCCCATAGGAGTAGAGGTCGGTGCGGTAATCGATCATGCGGTTCATGCGCCCGGTCTGTTCGGGCGACATATAAAACAGGGTGCCCTCCAGTACGTTGGGGTGGCGGAAGGTGGTCAACTCGTTGGAGAGCAGGGTAGCAATGCCGAAGTCGATCAGCTTGGCCTGATTGGTAGTCGTGTTGTAGACCACATTGGCGGGGTTGATATCTTTGTGAATGAGCGCTGCCCGATGCAGCAGGGCTAGTGTATCGGCAAGGCTGATCATAATATGCAGCAACTCTTCAATCGCGAGTTTGCCCGCCAGACCAAGCCGATTCAACGAATCTCCGCCAAAATCCTCCAGCACCATTACCCAGTGCTGCCGTGAATAAACCAGGTTGTAGGCGTGTACCACACCAGATACATTGAATTTTCTGATCAGTTCGTACTCGTGGCGAAAGCGGGCGATTCGTTCGGGGGCCGGGTGGGTATCTTTCAATAGCTTCAGGACTACCGGGGTATTATCGGCAGTGCGGTAGCCACGATAAACAACCGAATTGATGCTTTCGTGAATCTGCTGCGTAATCTCGTAACCAGGCAGTGTAAGCATATGGTTCTGGTAGCTTCAATTCAGTCAATCCCTGTTTCTACCACCAGGGACGCGGCTTGTGCTTTCATTCGGTGAAGGGTTCTGTTTGCTCCGCCTTAGCTCATTATAGAGGGAATAGCTTGTTTTGTCACGGACACCCCCGGTTTTTTAAATAATAATCTTTGTTTTTTAGAATGGCCCAACTACCACACTATACTCTGGGCGGCACCTGGGAAGAGCATTAAGATTGTGCTACATCTGCTCAGAATCAGGGTGGGCCGCAGTCTCTGCCTGCCTCTATACCTCAATAAACGATTGTGTATCAGCGATTAACAAAAGCCGTTTGTAGCAACTTGATCATATTATCCTCGGACGGGCAGCGACTCGACGGGCAGGGCCAGTTCCCAATCAACGAGTGAAGCGATACCAGCAGTATGGTGGCATACGCCCAGCATTGCTACCCCCTGCGCCTTGAGTTGATGGAGATGGTCCACCAGTGTAGCACGGGCCGCACCATCAAGTGCGGTATCTGGCTCATCCAACAGCAACAGCCGACGCGGAATAATCAGCATGCAGATAAGCTGTACTTTCTGCTGTTCGCCATAAGAAAGGCTGTGCGGAAACGCATTCCACAGCCGACGCTGCATCCCGAACTCGGCCAGCCACTCGTGGGCGATGTGCTGTGCTTCCCGGAGATCATGGCCCATACCGAGCAGCGGTTCGAGTACTTGCTCAACCACATGGACCCGTGTTCGCAGGCGGGGGCGCTCATCAATATAGCCAATCTCGGTGCGCCGCAGGAAGGCGATATCAACATCGGCGGCCCGTGCCAGGTCTAGCGAGCCTTGCAGCGATGCATAGATCGCCTGGCCCTCGCTTGGTAGGTAGGTGCGGTAGAGGCAGCGCAGCAGTGTTGATTTCCCTGCACCATTGTTGCCGCGCACCAATCCGAACTCACCGCTCCGCAGCAGGAACGAGAGGTTCGCAAATACGGGGATATGCTGGTTTGTGTGGTGCTGCACAAACCATTTGCTGTAGTTCTGAACGTTGAGCAGTGGCATAGATGTATTCTGGCACGTCAGAGCCGTGCCAGCACCAGTTGCTGGGTGTAGGGATGCTGCGGATCTTCCAGGATTTGATCAACCAACCCCTGCTCTACCATCGACCCACGCTGCAACACTACTAGCCGATCCGCCAAGAGCCGCAGCACTCCCAGATTTTGCGAGGTAATGATCGTCGCAGTATGCAGTGTGTGATGGAGCCGCCGCAGTGTATCGAGTAGCCGCACCCGTGCCAGCAAGTCTAGGCCACTGGTCGGCTCATCCAGCAGCAACAGAGTCGGGCGTAGCGTGAGCGCCTGCGCCAGTTGCACCCGGCGCTGCAATTCCAGGGGCAGGCGAGCAGGCAGTTCGTTGATCTGGTCAAGTGGAAACTCCACCAGTGCCAGTGTTGCATAGGCCGCAGCAAGCTGTGCATCGGCGTGCTGCTCTCCTGCTAGCCGCAGTTGTTCGGTAATGTGTTCGCCACTGGTGCGCTGCATATCAAGCCCCTGCTGCGGATATTGATGCACCAACCCGATCTCGTAAAACCGCACCTCCTCTTGCAAGCGTTGGTCAAGCGCAAACAGGTTCAGGTCGCGGTAGCCGGGAATATTGAGCACATAGCGCCCGGTAGTCGGCGGGTCTTCCAGCGCCAGCACATGCAGCAGGGCCGACTTGCCCGCGTGCGCTCCCCCCAGGATGCCCAGCACCTCACCCGCATATAATTCCAGGCAGACCTGTTCCACCGTCGGCACCTGTCCTACCGGGCCTGTTAGATCGCACACCTCAACCAGTGGGCGCGTCAGTACAAGCTCAGGGGGGTGGCGGTCGGGTATGGCAGTAGGAAGGATGGTGCTCTGATATGTCATAGCATCTATACGCACTGCTATACACTGCGACACCCTGCAATCGGACAGGTTGCAAGATCTCCAGTGTTGCTCCATTACCAATTGGTTTAACATTACTGCTTTGTATTTAACTTGCTGTTACATTATTTTTAAGTATAGGTTAAGGATTATTTAAGTTGAGAGACGAGTTAAAAAATGGTGTAGCGTATGATACATGTGGGGAATGCGGATCAGTCAGCGCGTGGAGCAATAGTTGTCACGCGCACCATGCGCTCGAAGAGGCTATCGAGCGTGGCTGCCGGGTCGGTGCAGAGACCGCTATAGACTGATGACGACTGAACAATGGTACTGCGCGGTGCGGTCAACCAGTGGAAGCGCTCGGTCTGGGGCAGTTCGCCAATCGGCCCCGCATCGTTTCCGGCACAGATCCGCAGAATAACATCGAGGTGCGGCTGTACCAGCAGCGGGTCGATCCAGGGAGCCAGCGCCACAATGCGGGGCCAGTCGGCTGCGATACGGGCATCAAGAAAGCGGCGGGTGCGACAGAAGAGAATCACCCCT
Source organism: Chloroflexaceae bacterium (assembly GCA_012033195.1). Lineage (GTDB taxonomy): Bacteria > Chloroflexota > Chloroflexia > Chloroflexales > Chloroflexaceae > JAAUSQ01. Next base: position 6,097 of record JAAUSQ010000182.1, on the reverse strand, counting down.
ACATTGAGCAACTCGCCGCGCTCCACACGCGGCACCAGCCGAATGAGTGCATAGTCATAGGTTGCGGTAGGCATCAATTGCCTCCTCTGCAAACAGGCGCGGCGCTTCCAGTCGGGTCGTCAGGTAGCGGGTATAGGCGGCGCGTTGTTCGTCGGTCGATGCAAAGCCGTCGGCCTCCGGTGTCAGCCAGTCATCGGGTATCCAGGCCACAATCTGCTCAAAGAGCGCTGGTGTCAGGCGCGGGACGAGAGCCGCATCAGCAGCGGCGATAGCGCTGGCCGCAGGCAGCAGAATATGCTGGCGCACCTGCGGAAAACGGCTGCGGCTGCGCTCCAGGTAGTTGTCCCAATCATGATGAAAATAGAGCGCTGCGCCGTGGTCGATCAGCCAGAGCTGACTATCCACCAGCAGCAGGTTGGGGTTGCGTGCGGTGCGGTCTACGTTGGTCAGGAAGGCATCGCCCCACACAATCGCGGAGGCCAGTTCGGGCGCGGGCAGAGGACGCAGTAGCGGGTCGTAGGGCAGGGCACCCGATAGGTAGCCCAGCGCGATATTCTGGCCCACGCTGCGCTGCAAGAGTTCCTGTATTTCCTGATCGCGCTCGGCACGGGCCAGCGCATCGTCAAAATGCATCAGGGCCAGTACCGGCACGGGCAGGCCAAGTGCCCGCAAGATTTCACCCGCCAGCAGTTCGGCAATCAGTGCCTTGGGGCCCTGTCCGGATCCACGAAACTTGATGACATAGAGGTGCCCGTCGTCGGCTTCCACAATGGCGGGCAACGAGCCGCCCTCACGGAGCGGGGCGACATAGCGTGTTGCGGTACGTGTTTGCATAAGGTGTATTGTAGCACGTAGCAGGCAATGGGCAAAGGGGCACGATGTGCGCTACACCCGCCGCAGCGGAGGCCAGCACCGGCAGGGGTATACCCGCAACACGCGGCTGGAAATGACCGGGCCGCTTGTGTTGCGTGCTTCGAGCGTCAGGTGGTAGGTGCCAGGGCGCGACCAGTGCAGCGTCAGGCTGTCGGTCAGGCCGCCTGTATGTACAATAGGCGGCTCATCGTTGATCTGCCAGGTATAGGTGATCGGCTGTGCGACGCTGGTACGTTCTACCGTGGCGTACAACGTAGTCGGCTCATACACCAGCGCCCCCCCCGGTTCGCCCCAGATCGTCACCTGGGCGGGCGGTTCGGGCAGGCGTGCCGCCGCACCGCTCTGCTCGCGGTAGACAAAAAATGCTGGACGAAGCAGCGCAGGGCGTCCGGCGATATCGTAGCACGCCCCACCCGCGCACCCGCCCGGCTCAAACGGAATACGCACCACGCCCCACTGTTGCGCGTCGGGGCCGTCGGCAGGCGGGAAGTCTTCGTACTTGAACCAGAACACTCGCGCCACATCCGGGCGCGGCGCTATCTGGCTGGCAAGCCCCTGCATAAACGCGGCCTGCATCGTGGCATCCTGGTTGCCATATGCCACGTTAAAGCCCAGTTCCGTAATCCAGAAGGGCTGTACCGGGTCGCCCACCTCTTCCAGCACCGCACGGATCGAATCCAGGCGTTGTGTAATGATGGCAATATCGCGCTGTGGGTCGGGCGTTGCCAGAATCTGCTGCAAGTCCTGCTCATAGGTGGCGATCATTGCGCTGGTCAGGGTATCCGGTGCAGTAATCGGAATAGTGCTGCGGTACACTTCGAGCGGGTACGGATGATAACCGAGGCCATCGAGGGGGAAGCGCCCATGCTCGGCGAAGTAGTCCTGAAAGGGAGCCGCCGTATACAGCCGCCGGATATAATCGGCGTCGGAGAGATGCCCGAACTGATTGATCTGCCCGCTTCCCGCTGGCTGAATGCCACTAAGCACAAGCTGCACCGTGCTGCGCCATGCCGCGTCGTTGCTGTCGTTGGCAGTCGTGGGGTGGCGCACCGCCCGATACAGCACAGTTTGCAGCCGTGCCACTTCGCTGGGGGGCAGGGCCGCGTTCCATTCCGTCGCCAATCGGTTCGGCTCGTTGAGCACCTGATAAGCGGCCACTGCATCGCCATAGCGGTTGATCACAAACTGCGCCCGGTCGAGCCAGATGCGTTTAGCCTGATCGATGCCGGGGCCATACTGCGGGTCAACCTCGAAGCTGACCTGCCCCAGAATGCGCGGGTCCTGCCCCCGTACCAGGCCATACCCAAGTAACCCCAGGATCTTGAGATTGTGGCGTGGCGCGACTTCATAAATAAAGTAGTCATTGCGAGCAATCTGCTCGGCTATCGTCAGATCGCTGCCCTCAATATGAAACTCCATCCGCACCCACTGCACACCAAGCTGTTCAAGCATGGCCCCCATCAAATCCTGTGCGGCATAGTTTGGCGCGTTGGGGGCGGCGGGGATGCTGCCAAAGTCGTACCACGGATCGCGGATGACCATGCCATACATAGCGTTATCAATTGGCTGTGGTGCAGGCGCGGCGGGCGGTGCAGGGCTACGAGGCGAGCCAGCAGACCAAGCACGATGATACCACCTACCAGCACAAAGATGATGAGCGGTGCGGCGCGTTGGCGGACGGCATCGGGACGAGTTGGTGTCGATTGGTTAGTCATAACCCGCAGTATAACGCAGTGGCGGCGAATGTGGATGATAATAACCTGATGCTGCTCTTTAGCGCATTGTTATGCCTGGTAGCAGGGTGGGCAGGCTGCACAACAGCACAGGCGGGGTACTTGTTTCTCTCCTTGATTGTTCCGCACTGCGCCAGCAGCCAGGGTTTCATGAGGGGCAATTGATCTATAGTACCGGGAGCACATTATTATGACAAATAACCAGTATCGTCATACAAACCTTACCAAAACAATAGAACTGGTAGAGCAGCGCCTTGCGGCCCGCAACAATGATGCACGACGTTTGCAGCGCGAGCTAGCGATGGTGGAGCAGCAGCGGGCATACGACAGTGCGCTACAGGGACAATTCCAGGCCGGTGAAGAAGAGGTGCGAATGCTGCAAGCAGCACCGACGAGCAGCGGCGACGCAAGCGTGTCGTTGTCACCGCACACGTTTCTGTGAACTGGTTCATCGTATCGCCACCCCGCGTCGTGCTAGGCTACGTTCGTGGTTCAGTAGACGCATTTATCATAATGACCAGGAAGGAACGACAAGTATGGCACGCCTCTTTTGCACCTTGATCTGCTTGCTCATCATCACAAGCACATTAGGAAGCCCGTTCAGCATTGGAACACCCACCACGCTCCACGCTCAGGAACGTGAAACCCGCTTTGATCCGACTCGCGATGCCGCCCCCCCCCGTTTTGAGGTCCTCACCGACCACACTGGCGGCGGCTCCAACGGCACGACCGAAACCTTCAGCGCCCGCGTGGTGGAGGATTTCGGTCAGTGGTCGACATTTGATGATGAGTGGAACTTTACCCGCAGCAACCAGTGGACAAATATACGTGCGTGGCCGCGCAAGATGGCGGTCAATGTCCTGGTTGAAGCGGACAACACCGAAGTCGCGATTATGTTCACGGCAGAAACGTATGTGGACACTCCGCGCAAACGCATGTTCGTGCGTGCCTTGATTGATGGGAAGCCGACCAATCCCGAAGACGTGGTCTTTGCAATGGGTACCGACCCGCAAACCCGTGCAGCCCGTGCCTTCATCTTTACCGATATGCTCGACAGCGGCCTGCATACCATCGAAATGCAGTGGTTGGTCGATGATGGTGCCACCGCCGCGCTGCGCAATGCCGCGCTCATGGTGCGCCAGAATGCTTTCACCACTTCGCAAGGCCAGACAATGGATGCAGTCACACCCCCCAGTGGCCCCAGCGTCAGCACAAACCTGGGCACGTGGAGCAATATTCCCGGCTTGAGCGGCACAGTGCATACCCAGTCAGGCGACACCCTGATCGCCAGCATCAGCGCCGAGAGCGCTACCACCCGTGGGGGCACCATGTTTGTCCGTGCGCTCGTCAACGGTACCCCAATGCTTCCGACCGATGTGCTGTTTGCAAAAAGCGAGACCTTCCAGGCCCGCAGTATGACCTTCGGTCTCAACGATATGCCTGCCGGGTTTCATACGGTGCAGTTTCAGTGGGCGGTGAGTGGCGGCGAGGCAATGCTTGGTGATCGGAGCATTGTGCTGGCAACTGGACAGCCGACGGACCCCTCCCTGGCGCAGGTATTTGTTGCCGCCCCCAGTGGACCGGCAGTCGCGACAACCTCGACCCAGTTTGTGCCGATGCCCACGATGCAGGCCAGCGGGAGCTTGCCGCCCAATGCTGAAATCGTGGTGGTATTGAGTGGCGAGCCTGGTGTCCCTGCGACCGGCCAGATGGAAGTACGCCTGACGATTGACGGGCAGGTGGTGGAGGCATCACAGGTGCAACTCGCCCATACCGATGCCTATCTCGGAACGCAGGCATTTGTATTCAACGCCAAGCACATCAACGTTGGGCAGGGCGGCTGTGCAAATTGCACCGTCCAAGTCGAGTGGCGTTCGGTCGATGGGCAGCAAGTTTTTATGGGTGACCGCTCGATGGTCGTGATCGCCAAGCCCGGCAGCGTGCCCGACCTAGCCGAACCGCCGGCCTACGGCACCAACAATTTTGGCGTCGAGCCGGTCTTCGGAATGCGTCCGGTGTTGACTATTCTGTGGGACCCGCAACGCCCTCAGCATCCGGCCCCGACGACTGCCGACCTGGAAACCCTCCTCTATGGTGGTGCTGACAGCATGCACGACTATTACACCCGGGTTTCGGGTGGTCGTTTCGGCCTCCAGAATGCCGCCGTGCTTGGCCCGTATGCGGCGGAAGAAGATGCAGCCCACTACTGGCAGTCGCCCTACCCTGCCTGCGATGCGCCAGATAGCACCGGCTACACCGGGGGACATGCTCGCAAATGGGCGGAGGCGATCAACGCCGCAAACGATGACTTCGATTTTGCCGCCTACGATACAAACCGTGATGGTGTGCTCGACCCGACCGAAGAGCTTGCGATCTTGATTGTCATTCCCCAGAACACCGAAGCCGGCTATGTACGGATGCTCAACCCCTACTGTGATGGTTCGCCGGTGACCGTTGACAACGTGAGCATTCCATTCATCAGCGAATGGTATGCCAAACAGAGCAACGCCAACATGCTCATTCCGGCGCATGAACTGGCCCACCTGGTGCTCATGCTGGACGATATGTACAACGAGAGTCTAAACCACGCCGTGGAAGCCGGACGGCTGACACTGATGGAGCAGTTCAAGGCGGGCACGTTCACCCCCCACATCGATGGGCCAAACAAGCTGGCGCTCGGGTGGGTCACGCCGCAGATCCTCACGCAGAACAGCGCCGTGAGCCTGGAAGATGTCAAACACAGCAATGCAGTGGTGGTGCTGCCACGGCTGAACGGAGGCGATGGCAAAGAGTACTACCTGCTCGAAAATCGCCAGAACAGCAATAACCATCCGCTGTATGATGAGGGCATCTTCGGAAATGGGATTGCGGTGTGGCATGTCGTCGCGGATGACACTACAGACGACCTAGTGCCCAATTGTGTGGAGCCGAGCACCTGGAACAGTCTGGGGCAGGCCACTGCACGCCGTGGGCTGCGACTCATCCGCCCTACAGCCGATTTCAACAGTGTGGATGCCCTGTGGAACGATACGGCTTACGATCTACTGGATACAGGGCTGGTATGCCCGCTTGATGGGGTGCCCCAGAATGTGCTGACATGGGCCGATGGCACGCCGAGCGGCTACAATGTGCTGAACTTCTCGCCCGCCGGTCAGCATATGACCTTCGATGTCGTGACCCCCTAGACTTAAACAACGCGCCCCCTGTATCACTGCCCCAGGCGACCCGGACAGCTCCCGTCCGGGTCGTTGGCTTCCAGTGGCCCGGACGAGAGCCTGTGCGGGGCGGGCACACAGCCCGCAAGCGCGACTAGGGCACCTCATCCCTCCCCCATCGTCCGCAGCAATTGGGCGAGATTGTCGCGTATAACCTTTGTATGGGGGTGGGTTGGCCCCAGCACCTGCTCATAGATGACGAGGGCGCGTTCGTACAGCGGGCGGGCGGCCGCGTAGTCGCCCTGGGCATCGGAGCAGCACCGCTAGATCATCCGA
>JAAUSQ010000181.1 GCA_012033195.1 Chloroflexaceae bacterium | reverse complement strand
TAGTGCTCCTGAGCCACACGTTACCGATAGACTATCTCGCGTTGCCAGGTGCCCGGTGCCTGAGTGTGCAGGTTCCAGTACTGCTCCGCGATCAGGTCGGGGGCGAAGAAGGTTCCTGGCTGCACGGTCCCCGCAATCGTGACGGTGGCAACGTGGATGCCCTGCGGCTCCAGTTCGGCCCCCAGGGTGTAGGTCAGGCTGCGTAATCCCGCCTTGCCGATAGCAAGCGAGGCATACTGCGCGTAGGGATCAAGCGCCAGCCCGCCGCCCGTAAACAGAATGGTGCCGCGTTGCTGTTCGCGCATCGTGGGCAGCACGGCCTGCACACAGACCAACGCTCCGGCGACATTTACCCGAAAATCGTTGATCAGGTTCTCATAAGCGGTATCCGAGGGCATTCCATCGCGGATGACGGCAGCATTGTACACAAGTACGGCAGGTGCGCCCATTTGCGCGTGGATCTGCTGGAAGGCCGCCTGCAACGCTGCCGGGTCGGTCGCATCGGCGGGAAACGTCTGCGCGGTGGCTCCGCTCGCCTGAAGTTCGGTAGCCTGCTGTTCGAGCACAGCGGGTCGCCGCGCTACCAGTGCAATCTGAAAGCCCGCGAGGGCAAAGCGCCGCGCCACCGCCTGCCCCACGCCAGGGCCAGCACCAACGATGCTACATACAGCATTGCTCATATGCTTCTGTATCCTCTCGTGCGTTGTCCAATAGGCGTATTCATATAAAGAAAACTGGTCGTTACCTGTAGTGTAGCACTTTTTGTTGCAACCTGAACGATCAGTATGGCGTCGTATCAGCATGGCGTAAACGTTACTGTTGCATATATGGATACCAACCGGGAGATAGAAAGAACAATGAACAAGCACAAACCCTACACAGAAACCTACACCGATGATGACATGGTGCAGGTACGGCAACAGGAAGGGGCGCTCGATCTGCCACCGGTTTTGTCGGTGGGCCAGCCTACTCGAACGCTGGCCGAGCAGACCGCCGCAGACAGCACACCTGCCGCTACTAGCGGCAATGACCTGCTGGCACTGGTGCTGATTGTCATCGGTTTGCTCAGCCTGCTCGCGCAGTTTGTGCCGTCGAGCGGCGAACTGACGGGCGGTCTGGTGCTGCTGACTATTGGGAGTGTGTTCCTGTTTTTGCATTCTGGAAGCGCATTTATGGGTTGATCATCCCTGGCTCAATTCTGGCAGGCCTGAGTGTCGGCGTTACGTTTGCCAGTGTCACCGGAGGCGTATCGGTATTGTGGGGGCTGGCTGCCGGATTTTGCAGCATCCTGTTGCTGGGGCGCATGCTGTTTAACATCCGCAACGAATGGCCCATCTATCCAGCAGTTATTTTGTTTGCAGTCGGCATTATTACAGCCGTCGCGCAAATGCCAGGCCTGTTTGCCAGTCTGTTTTTCTGGCTGCCTATCGCGCTAGTGGTCGCTGGCTTGCTGCTGGGCCGCTGGCTGCTCCGAAGGGCGTAACTGCTCATCGAGCCATGGCAGCAGCGCATCACAAAAGGCTTCGGGTGTTTCATCAAAGGGACAATGCCCGCTCTCCGGTATCAGGCGGATCTCGGCGTGCGGGAACATGGTCTCTTTCATGCGATAGGCCAGCCACACCGGGAACGATTTATCCTGAGCGCCCCAGAGCAGCAGCGTGGGCACCTTCACATCTCCCGGCTTGATATCGAGTCCAAACTCATCGAATGCCCGTAGGACGTTCAGCCGAAAAAGAGCCGCTCCCGGTTTGCGGAGCGGCCCACTCAAGATATCGATAACTTCGCTACGCACCCGTTCTTTGCGGTAGTACAGATTGTAGAGGAACTGGGTCACCCCAACTCGCCCACCGATAGCAGTGGCAATCAGTTCGCCCACCATCGGGGCCTGCACCAGTTTGTGAAAGGCGCGTTCGTGGTGGGTATAGAGTGGCCCGGTGCCCGGAACACCTGTACTATCGACCAGAACCAGGCCACGCACAAATTGTGGATAGTCAAGCGCCATCTGTGCCGACATCGTGCCGCCGAGCGAATGACCGATCAGGATAGCTGGTTCGGGGATGACTTTGTGAATGAAGGACGCGACTTGATTGGCCCACATGCGCTTGTTAGGGCGTGTCTTGAGATCTGCCGAATACCCGAAGCCATACAGGTCGAGCAGATAGCAGGTGTGGCGCTCGGCGAGCGTCGGCAGAACAGCATTCCAGTATTCAATCATGGCACCGTAGCCGTGAATAAGCAGCAGTGGTAGGCCGCGTTGTGGGCTCGATTGCCAGTAGCGCATTGGCCCATGGTGGCCCATCAACCAGTGTTCGGTGACACGATAGGTGCTCTGAAGTGCGTACACCCCATTCCTCCTTGTTGTACGGTTCGATACGCTGTGTTACAGAAACTTCTCCAATGTTGTTAGATACCAGGCTTCCACGCCTCTTTTTAAGAGTGACGCCGGCAGGCCGCTGGTTGGCACACCAAGCGGGTTGCCAATCGCTTCATCGGGGCCGAGTGACACCAGTTGCCCCAGGTGTTGCGGTTGGTACGGGCGTGGGGCCTGACCGAGGACATCGGCGAGTAGTGCCTGCGCCAGATGTTCGCCCTGTCGCATGGCATAGCTGGCAGTACCCGCAATAATACGCCCCTGCACATCGGGCACACGGGCACAATCGCCTGCGGCAAAAATCGCCGCCTCGCCCTGGACACGCAAATACCTATCGACCAGCACTCGTCCGCGCTGGTCAGTCGGCAAGCCTGCTTCGGCGACTAGGGCCGGAGCACGTACCCCCCCTGCCCATACTATCGTTGCAGCTTCGATAGTTTCTTCGGTCATCGGATTGGTGGGGGACTGGTGCTGGATCGTGACGGCACCGGGCCGGACGTGCTGGACGGTGGTGTGCATGCGAATGTCGATGCTGCGTTGTCTGAGCACCTGTTCTGCTTCGATGGTTGCCCAGGCCCCGAACTGAGCCAGCAACCTGTCTCCCCGCTCAATCAGGAGGGTCCGCGCCTGTGTGGAGTTGATGTGATGACGTTCAGCGAGTGCGCGGTTCCAGTGGGCCAATTCACCAGCCAGTTGTACCCCGGTAAAACCCCCACCTATAATAACAAACGTTAGCAAGGTGCGTTGTTTGCATACATCGTTGATGATTGCAGCTTGAGCAAATTGAGCGGTAATATGATCGTGTAAGTGGGTTGCTTCGGCAAAGCTGCGGAGCGGTATGGTATGCTCACGCACTCCTGGCACTCCGGCATCGTCGGCGGTGGCACCAAGCGCAATCACCAGACGATCATAGGTCAGGGTAAAGCCATTGTCAAGCTGTACTGCGTGTTCAAGTGGGTTGATATGTGTTACCGTGCCCTGCACAAAGCGGGTGCTCCGGCGCTGCAAGATACGGCTCATTGGGATGACAACATCATCGACGTTGCGATAGCCGGTTGCTACATTGTGTAACAACACAATATGTTGATGGTAGGGGTTGCGATCTACCACTGTCACATGAAAGTGTTCGTGTAGCTCAACCGGTAGATTATCGAGTTCGATGGCGGCCCGTATTCCGGCGTAGCCTGCACCGAGAATAAGGATATGCATAAGGTTCTTTCTAGATATGGCAATCTCTATGTGGGCAGAGCGCCCCTTGAAAGAATACCACAGCTTCAGCGCCACCAAGAACAAGCAGTCCGAATAGCTCCGGCGCTTTTATGGCATCATACTTAAAATATAGAACTTCTTTGAACCTGAACGAATGACGGATGTGCGCGATAGCACAGTGCGCTATACTGCGGGCGTATGCTGTCAGGAATACAGGCCAACATGAACACGATGGTTTTTTAAGGAGGGCATATGCTCCACAATCCGAATGAAGCGAAGCTCTTTCCCGTGCTGTCACCCGAAAAGATTAATCATCTGAAAGAGTATGGCACCGAAATACCGTTTAAAAGTGGCGATGTTCTTTTTCACGAAGGCGAAACCGATTACCCATTTCTGATTGTTCTGGAAGGCAAGGTGCGAATGTGGCGGCGGGTCGGCCCCGGTGAGCAGACCTTGATCTATCATAAGGTGGGCCATTTTCTGGGCGAAATATCCATTTTGAGCGGCGGCAAGTCGATTGCCTCGGCACAGGCGGTATACGATGGGCGCGTGCTGCGGATAGAGGCCGAAACCTTCCGCCAGATTATGGCGGTGTGTTCGCCGCTGGCCGAACTGGTGCTCTCAGCGATGGTAGAGCGTACCCGCGATGTCGAAGCGCAGACTCGCCAGCAAGAAAAGCTTGCTGCCCTGGGCAAGATGTCGGCGGGACTGGCCCACGAACTGAACAACCCGGCTTCGGCGGCACGGCAGGCGGCACGCAATCTGCACACGGCTATCGAGCAAGCCCAGATGCAGGCTATACAGCGCGACGAACGCTTTGTCGGCGCACAGCGCGAGGTACTCAAGAAGTTGGGCACCGAGATATTAGAGGGGCGCTTTGCAGTGCCCAACCTGCCCACCCTCGAACGCAGCGACCGCGAAGACGAACTGACCAACTGGCTGGAAGACCAGAACATTGAAGACGGTTGGGACTATGCCCCGCCGCTGGTATCGACAGGGGTGGACATTCCCACCCTGGCAACCCTGGCGGCGGCAGTGGGGCAAGAACGGCTCGATGCGGCGCTGGCTTGGCTGACTACTACGCTCAATCTGGTCAGTATGACTGATGATATCGACCAGAGCACAAGCCGTGTTTCCGATATTGTTGCGGCGATGAAAGAATACAGCTATATGGATCGGGCCGCGTATCAGGAGGTGGATATTAACCACAGCCTCGATAGCACGCTGGCAATTTTTAATCACAAGCTGCGCCGTGGTATTGAAGTAGTACGTGAGTATGACACAACCCTGCCGAAGATCCTCGGCTATGGCAGCGAGATCAATCAGGTATGGACAAACCTGATCGATAATGCGATTGATGCGATGCGCGGACAGGGGCGGCTGATTATCCGTACCGCCCGCGAGTATGACAAGGTACGGGTGGAGATTACCGACGATGGCCCCGGTATTCCGGGCGCACTGCAAGACCGTATCTGGGAGCCGTTTTTTACCACCAAAGGCGTCGGCGAGGGGACCGGCCTTGGCCTCGATATTGTACGGCGCATTGTCATCCATCGCCATGGTGGGCAGGTGCGGATGCATTCGATACCGGGCGATACCTGCTTCGAAGTACTGCTGCCAATGAATGCGGTTGTCGACCAGACGCCGATTATACAGCCGGCTGAGCTGGATAGCGTGGCCATGTGAGGGAGCGCTATAGAGACCCCTCACCCCCTAATCCCCTCGCTCACTGCCGGGGCGAGGGGGTGTAGCCCCAACGGGGCTTTGTGTATCAGTCCGGTGCTCAGCGCCGGGCAGGGCTGTTTGTGGAATAGCGCTATACATACACCAGGAGCAACATGCGAGAATACCATCTCCTTTTGCCGCTACTGGCACAGGCCGAAGAGGGCGGCGGCATGCTGCCCTTTTTGCCGGAAGTCGTGGCATTGCTGGCAGCCAGCGCCCTGATTGCCTATATTTGTTTTCGGCTGGGGTTGGTACCGATTGTCGGCTTCCTTCTGGCAGGCGTGGCAATCGGCCCCAATGCGCTGGGGTTGGTGCAAGATCGGCAACTGATCGATGCAGTGGCAGAAATTGGTGTTATTCTGCTGCTGTTCACCATCGGCATTGAATTCAGCCTCGAAAAGCTAGCAAAAATCAAGGAACTGCTTTTTATCGGCGGCGGGCTGCAAACCTCGCTGGTCATTGCTGCGGTCGCGGGTATAGCCCTGCTGTTTGGGGTAAGCTGGCAGGTGAGCATCTTTACTGGCTGTTTGATTGTGTTAAGCAGTACGGTGATTGTGCTCAAGCTGCTGGGCGAACGCGGCGAAACCAATTCACCGGGTGGGCAGATCTCGCTTGGTATCCTCATCTTCCAAGACCTGGCGATCATCATTATGGTGCTGTTTGTGCCCATCCTCGCGGGCGAAGGTGGCTCGGCGCTTGATATTGTCTGGGCACTCACCAAAGCGGTAGGGATCATTGTGCTTGTGCTGGTCTTTGCGCGGCGCGTGATGCCGCCCGTGCTCGAACTGGTGGCGCGTACCTGCTCGACTGAGATCTTCTTACTCACGGTCATCGCAATCTGTTTTGGCACTGCGTGGCTCACCAGTCTGGCAGGTGTGAGCCTGTCGCTGGGGGCGTTCCTGGCAGGCCTGATTGTTAGCGAGAGTAGCTTCAGCGAGTATGCCTTCGGTGAGATCTTGCCGCTGCAAATTCTCTTCAGCGCTACCTTCTTTGTCTCAGTAGGCATGCTGCTGGATGTCGGCTTCATGGTGATGAACCTGCCGCTGGTGATCGGTCTGGTGGTGGGTATTATTGTGCTCAAGGCGCTGGTAACAGGCGGCGCGGTGCGGTTGCTTGGCTACCCCTGGCGCACCTCGTTTTTATCGGGCCTGTTGCTGGTGCAGGTCGGTGAGTTTGCTTTTGTGCTCGAACGGACAGGCCGCGAGATGGGGCTATCGTTCCTGGGGCAGGGCGAAATGGGTGGGCAGTTGTTTATTGCCGCCTCGGTCATTCTGATGGTGTTGACACCATTTCTGGCGCAGGCGGGCTATGCATTGGATGGCTGGCTGACCCACCGCGAGAACGAGCGCCACACACAGTCGATGACAGCGCAGCAGTCGCCAGAGATGCAGGTGAACCTGCAAAACCATGTGATTGTGGCGGGCTATGGGATGGGCGGGCAGCAACTGGTGCGGGTGCTGCATGGCTCGCGTATTCCGTATATCATCGTGACGCTTAGCCCAAGCGGGGCCGACGAAGCCGAGGCCGAGGGGTTGCCCGTGGTACGTGGCGATGGCAGCCGCCTGTATACGCTGGAACTGGCGGGCATTGCCAATGCCAAGTTACTGGTCGCTGCCGACGATGACCCGGCGATGGCGCGGCGGATTGCATCGGTAGCACGCATGGCAAACCCGACCCTGCAAATTGTGGTGCGTACCCGCTATATTGCCGAGACCGAGCCACTGCGCGCGGCGGGGGCCGACGATGTGATTGCGGAAGAACTCGAAAGTATTGTGCAGCTTTTGCGCTGGTGCTTGAAGCCTACCAGATTGATCAGGACGAGATTGCGAAGGATATTGACCTGATGCGGGCCAATGGCTATGCTGTGCTGCGCGAAGATCCGCCGGACACACCCGCGATTGTCTGCGATGGGCTGGACGCGGCCTGTATTCAGGTTCGCACCGTCACCATCCGGCCCGATGTTCCGGCGGTGGGGCAAACCCTCAGCGATCTAGCGCTGGACAGCACGTATGGCTTGATTGTCGAAGAAGTGCAACGCAATGGCACCACATTCAAAGTCAATGATAGCGAGGTGCAACTGGCAGTGGGTGATCGTGTGGTCTTGATGGGCGGTGCTGCGCAGTTTGCTAGCAGCGCCGATCTGTTCCGCACGCCAGCAGAAACGCAGCGCCATACTGAAGCAACTGCAATCGCAGTACCTCAACAGGGGGAAGCTCTGATACAACCACTCTGTACGCATCAGCATATGATCCATATCACGGATGTACCGCAAGGCGGGCAGGTGTGCGAAGAATGTGTGCGGCTTGGTGATCGCTGGGTGCATCTGCGGATGTGCCTGACGTGCGGGCATATTGGCTGCTGCGACTCATCGAAGAACAAACACGCTACCAAACACTACCGCACCAGTGACCACCCGATTGTGCAATCGGTGGAGCCGGGCGAAGACTGGCGCTGGTGTTTTGTGGACGAAGTGCTGGTGCCAAAGAAACGGCAGTAACGGGTAGGACGCTTGGAGCCGGGGGACTGAAGTTCCCTGGCTATTTTGCTCGGATACCGTGCTTATGACCGCCTGCCACGCACCGCTCGTCCGATTGCCTGATTGCTATCTCTCGCGTTGTTTGCTACACTAACGGCATCTGTGGCACGCCTGTTGCAACATGTCCCCCACAGGTTGCGTACAAATTATACGGAAGACCGTTTACCATGACATGAGGAGCAACAGAGAACAATGGGCAGTGGTGGGAAAACTGTCGGGTACATTGCAATGGGTGCCGGAGTGGTGATCTGTCTGGCGGTGTTTGCCTTCCTCGGTTCGGGCATGGCATCCGGGAGCCTGACAGCATCGGGGGCGATCCTGGGGGGCATTCTGTTTGGCGTGCTGCCGCTGCTGTTGCTGGGTGGCTTCGGCGTGTTTATGCTGGTGAAGGGCCGCTCAGAAGAGGCAGAGATGGCGAATGTGAAGCAGCAAGAACGGCTGCTTGGCATGATCCAGGCACGCGGGCAGGTGCAACTCGCCCAGGTGATGATTGAACTGAAGATGACCCGCGAAGAAGTGCGAAACAATATTTATGAACTGGTCAACCTTGGCCTGTTCTCCGGCTATATCGATTGGGGCAAGCAGATGTTTTATTCGCAGGATGCGGGCAAGGTCGAGTCGAATACGTGCCCCAACTGCGGCGGTGTCCGTGAACTGGTCGGGAAAGGTGTGGTGCAATGCCCCTACTGTGGTGTCGATCTGTTTATTTCGAAAGATGCCCCACAGACAACCGCCGCACCTGTGTCGCCGCCGTCTCCCTCATAATGTACAGGAGCTACACATCATGGAAGAAACGCTGCAAAGGCTGTTTAACATTCTCCCTGGGTACAAAGGCTACGCTGCTAAAGAACACCGCCGCGACGCCGACAAGATCCTGCGTACCCAACTGTCGGGGCAGTTCCGCGACGAGCAGCACCTGCTAACGCGCATCGCGCAGCAGCTTGTTGCCACACCGGGCGGGCTGAAGCATGTCGAGCGTATCGAAAAGGTTTCGCAGGGGCTGGAACGCTTTATTGTGAAGCTGCAAACGGCACCGCGTGGCTATGCAGGCTGGTTCAGCGAAATAACCATTGATGAGGTCACCCTCGATCAGTTGTATCAGTATGACCTGAAGCTAGCCGAGAGCGTGACGCAGTTGCACGAGCGCATCACGCATCTTGAAACGCAAGTCAACGAGCAAGGCGATATTGCCGAGGCGGTTGCTACGTTGCAGACGTTTATGGATGATCTGAACCGCCAGCTTGATGCACGCGACCAGTTTACCGCCGAGGGCAAAGCGCCCGACGCGCCGCCGCTGTAGGCACCCGGTACCGCTACTACCAGAGCTGAAAGGATAGATCGATGGCACGAATTATTGATGTGATTGAAGCACCGGATGTCGCAGGTGATGAGATAATGCGCCGCCTGCCCGAAAATGGGCCGGGTGATTTCCGGCTTGGTTCGCAGGTGATTGTGCGCGAAAGCCAGATAGCCGTCTTTTTCCGCGACGGCAAGGCCCTGGATGTGCTTGGCCCTGGTCGGCACACCATCACAACGGCCAACCTGCCGATCATCAGCGGCATGATCGGCTGGGTGACAGGTGGGAAGAACCCCTTCCCCGCCGAGGTGGTGTTCCTCAATATGCGCCAGTTTATCGACCAGAAATGGGGTACACCGCAACCGCTGGTGTTCCGCGACCCCGAACTGGGCATGGCACGGCTGCGTGCTCGCGGCAACTACGCCTTCCAGGTTGCCGAACCAACCATGGTGGTCAATAATCTGGTAGGGCAGCAGGGCTTCTTTGGCACGCGGCAGGTAGCCGATTATCTGCGCGGTATCATCGTGCAGCGCTTCGTTGACCTGCTTGGTGAGCAGAAAACCTCGATCCTCGACTTGGCAGCGCTCTACAACGAACTGAGCGCCGGGGTGCGGGTGTCGCTGGTAGATGACTTTGCCGCGCTTGGGTTGCGGCTGACGGCCTTCTACCTTGAAGCGGTAACCCCCACCGAAGAAACAGAGAAAGCGATTGACGAGCGGGCCGCGATGGGTGCCATCGGCAATATGGATGCCTATATGAAGTTCAAGGCGGCCCGCGCAATGGGCGATGCTGCGAACAATCCGGGTGGCGGTGGCACGGGCGAGGGTCTCGGCATGGGCGCGGGCCTTGGCATGGG
>JAAUSQ010000180.1 GCA_012033195.1 Chloroflexaceae bacterium | reverse complement strand
CTGCCCAAGCCCTACGACCTCGATGAGCTCCTCGCCCGCATCCGCGCCCTGCTGCGGCGCTCGGGGTACGGCTCCGACGACGCCGAGCAACCAGAGGGCGAACTCGTCCTGGGAGATCTCCGACTCGACACGTCGGGTCGTCGGGCGTTCCGCGGTGAACGCGAGATGCAGCTCTCCAAGACGAGTTCGATCTCCTCGCGCTCCTGGGCGGCGAGCTCGGGGCGGCCATTGTCGGCGTAGATCGTCGCCGATTCCTGGCGCTGCTTGATCATCTTGGCCAGCAGCCCGAAGATCTCGTCGTCCGACAGCGGCCCCTTGCCGTTGCCGCGGGCGTCGATGTCGCGGTCCTTGAGCGCGGCGGTGATCAGCCGCAGCGTCGACATCCTGCGCTTGTCCTGGGCCTTGACGGCGGCGGTCAGCGCCTCGGTGAGGGTGGTGCGGATCACGGGACAAACCTTTCGTAAGCTGGCCGGGCGCCCGCCGGAACGGCGGTGGCATCGCTTTATCTGATTGATAAAACGTGAGAATTTCAATCTGCGTTGCGGTTGACGCGCGGACCGTTGTCACTTAGGCTCGCCAGTCAAGATCCAACAACGTCCTGCGTCCGGGCGCCGCGTTCGCGGCGTGCGCCGATGCGCGGGCTCATATGTAGGCGAGCGATGGGCAGCGAACAAGACAATCAGAACACCGGCTGGCAGGATCCCAAGCCCACCGCGCTGCTGGTGCTGGCCGAGCCGGATGGCCCGACCTGCCACACCGCAAAGCCAAGCTGTTTCCATCGCCATCTCAACGACCGCCTGACCGAGCAGCGGGTGCCTGCGGTGTCGATCCTCACCCGACTGGCTGATACCATTCGGCAGCGGGGGCAGGAACAGAGCGAAACATCGTACACGGCGAAGCTCTTACGCGGCGGCGTTGACCGGATCGGCAAAAAGATTGGCGAGGAGGCAACCGAGGTTGTGATTGCGGCAAAGAACAATAGTGCCGCCGAACTAACGTATGAAGTTGCCGACCTGTTCTATCATAGTCTGGTGCTGCTGGAACATCAGCAGGTACCGCTCGAAGCAATATGGAATGAACTGTTACGCCGTACGCAGCCACAGCAGCCTCCGGCAGATACAGCGTTACCCCCTTCAGGAGAAAGCCAGTAGCCTATGAATACGCACCATCCACCCGAGCACAGCCCTATCCATACATCACCCTCGCTGTTGCTCACGATGGCACGACCATCTGGTCTGACGGTGCAGTGTATCGGCATAGTGAGCGATGACCCTGGCTGTCTCGAAGTGTGCCAAAGCGTTGTTGAAGAGTATGGATTATGCTCCTGTAGCGGCGAATCATTGACCGGGTCGGCTCCGCTGTATATGCTCCTGCTGCTCGATCTGCACAACCTCTCCCCTGACCATATCCGTCATCTGTACGATATCCGCGAACACCACCCCAACCTGCCGATTGTGGCGCTCGTTGCGTGCAGTGCAGTTGGCGAGCGAAGTGCCCCGCTGGAGCGCCTGTCAGAAGTGGTCGCCGCCGGGGTGCAAGGCTTGTTGTTCAAGCCCGTGCTGGCTGAAACCCTCGCCGCGACAGTGGGCAGCATTGTGGCGCAGCAACAGACCCGCTATCACCAACTGTGGGCGGCGTGGCAGTACTTGAACGATGCAGTGTTCCTGCTTGATCCCCATACCAAGAAGATACTGGAAGCCAACCCCGCCGCCGAAGCGCTGACTGGATACAATCGTACCGCACTGCTGAGCAAGGCCTTTCACAGCCTTTTTGATATGCTGGATGGGCCGAACCGCGAACTGCTCTACAACAGTAGCAACGGCACGCCGCGCCCCGACGAACCGACCAGTGAAGCACGTTTGCAGCGTGCCGACAACGAGCACCTGCTGGTGTCACTGGGTGTGAGCCGTGTCCCCTATGGCAATAAGCACCTGCTAGTTGTGATTGCCCGCGATATCAGCCTGCACGTGTGGCGCACCAAGCAGGCAATCCAGGTTGAAAGCTGGCAGCGGTCGGGCGGTTGATCTCGTGTGTGGCGCACGAGGTGAATAACCCGCTGCAAGCGCTGCACAACTCGCTGCACCTGCTGCTCAATCGTCCGCTGGATGCCGACAAGCAGCGGCGCTATCTGGTGATGGCCCAGGCCGAGGTTGACCGCTTGATCGGGTTAGTACAGCGCCTGCTCGATATTCACCGCCCCATCCCTGAAGCAATGCGTCCGACACATCTGCACCGTATTCTGAAGGGCGTGGTGCCGCTCATTGAGCAGCAACTCCGCGATAACAATGTGTATGTGATGTACGATATGCACCCCGGCCTGCCAATGACGATGGGCGTGCCGAGCCTGCTGAAGCAGGTGTATCTGAACCTGCTGCTGAATGCGGTTGAAGCCATGCCCAATGGTGGTATTCTCACCATCCGCACCTATACAGTCGATGCTCAGAGCCAGCAACAGTTGCTCAGCAATGCCACGCACTCGGCGCACCACCCTGGCTACACACTGGCATCTGACCGGACAACGTGGGCGGTGGTGGAAGTACGCGACACGGGGAGCGGTATTCCCGCCGAGGAGTTATCGAAGATCTTTGAGCCGTTCTATTCGACCCGCAATAGCTCGGATGGGCGCGGCCTGGGGTTGGCGATCTGTTATGGCATTGTGGAGAAGCACAACGGCCTGCTCACGGTTGAGAGCACCGTGGGGCATGGCACCAACTTCCGCACCTTCCTGCCCGTTGCAAAGTAGGCGCTTACTCCTGGCGCTTGTCTAGAACAAGCCCTCCATCGGTTGAATGATGATACGCTTACCTTCGAAATCCAGCTCCTGCACAATCTCGCGGATCATCGGAATGAGCACATCCGGCTGATCGGGGCGTGTCACCACCAGCACCTCGTTGGCTCCGGTTTCGAGCACCTCGCGCACCTGCCCGATGCGTTCACCAGCTACAGTATCAACATACAGATCGTACAGGTCGTGAATGTAATACTCACCCGCTTCAAGCGGGGCGGCATCCTCTTCGCGGATATACACCTCGCTGCGGCGCAGTGCCTCGGCAGTATCCCGGTCGTGCACGCCTTCGAGCTTGAGCAGCACAACACCGGGCTTGTGCAGGTGCACATGCAGCAGGCGGTAGGGGGTGTAGTCGCGCCCGACATACACCGTGCGTACCCGACGGGCAATGTGTTCGGGGCGGTCGGTGATGGCGTGGGCCTTGACTTGGCCGTGCAACCCGAAGGCGGCGACGATAACGCCAATCAAGAGCAGTTCATCAGGTTGGTTCATCGTTTGTTCTGGCATTGGTTTACAATAGAAAAGCGCACGGCGACATTGTCCCGTGCGTGGTCATCGGTTGACATGGGTACGGATAGGGGCACCCTAGCTTTTAATATCGACGTGGACCCGCTTGTTGCGCCGTGCCGCCGATACACTCATCACATCGCGGATGGCTTTGGCAACCCGCCCGCTGCGTCCGATTACCTTGCCGGTATCTTCGGGGGCGACGTGCAATTCATAGGTGACGGTATAGCGTCCGGCGCGTTCTTTAATCTGCACTGCTTCTGGCTTATCAACCAGCGTATGTGCAATATAGGCCAGTAGTTCTTTCATACCCTTACTCGCAATATGTGCCAATCGTGCGACAGGCCACGCGGCCTGCCGCAGCGGTACCTTATTCAATGCCTGTTCAGGCGGTTGTCTCAGCAGGTTCGGTCGCTTCCGTATCGGCTTCGGCCTCGGTTGCTGCGGGGGCCGTTGTCTCGACAAACGGCGCAGGGAGTGCTGCCGGCGTCGGCGCGGGAGTGGCAGGCACCGTTGAAACACCCGTATCGACGGATGCTTCGGGCGGCAGGAGCTTTCCGTTGCTATCCATCAGGTTGACCTTCTTAAACAGATTGACCACTGTTTCCGAAGGCTGTGCGCCCACCTGCAACCAGTAACGTGCCCGATCCTGCTTGACCTCAAGAACCTTCGGCTGCCGCACAGGGTTGTAATGACCAATAATTTCGATGAACCGACCATCACGCGGCGAGCGTGAGTCAGCCACCACAATACGATAGCTGGGCTGCTTGGTCTTGCCCATGCGACGCAGACGAATCTTTACCATAGCTGTGTGTTTTCCTCCCGATAGACTTTCTAGCAATAGCTCATAAAACCTGATACCAAACAACGATTAGCGACCCAGTCGCCGCATAATTTCCTGCGGGTCGAAGCCGTCCATCGGCCCGCCGCCGCCACGACCGCGTCGGCCCTTTTTGCCTTTGCCACGGCCTGTACCGTTGTCGCCGCCGCTGAGGTCTTTCATCACGCGCTGCATCTGCTGAAATTGTTTGATCAGCGCGTTTACATCTTCCATCTTCATCCCGCTGCCGCGTGCGATCCGTTCGCGGCGGCTGCGCTTGATAACGTCCGGGTTCCGCCGCTCGTAGGGCGTCATCGACAGGATCATCGCTTCAATATGCTTGATCCGTTGCTCATCGACCAGTTCTTCATTGCGGGCAAGCTGGCCCATGCCCGGTATCATCCCCAGGATCTGCTGAAAGGGGCCAAGCTTTCGCATTTGCTCCATTGCGTTCAGGAAGTCCTCAAAGTCGAACTTGCCCTTCCGCATTTTCTTTTCCATCTTGCGGGCTTCTTCTTCGTCGTACAGCTGTTCGGCCCGCTCAATCAGCGAGAGCACATCGCCCATGCCCAGGATACGCGAGGCGAGGCGGTCGGGGTGGAAGGCTTCGAGCGTATTGCCATCAATCTTTTCACCCGTGCTCATAAACTTGATCGGCAATCCTGTGACGGCACGCACCGACAGCGCCGCACCGCCGCGTGCATCACCGTCCATCTTCGACATCACCACACCCGTCAGCGCAACCTGCTCGTTGAAGGTTTCAGCAACCTTCACGGCCTCCTGACCGGTCATCGCGTCCACCACCAGCAGGCGCTCATTGCTCTGCACTACAGCGTGAATGTCGTTCAATTCCTGCATCAGCGCTCCGTCAATCTGCAAACGGCCTGCCGTGTCGATGATGACGGTGTTAAACATCTCGTGACGGGCATACTCGATAGCACGGCGGGCAATCTCTGGCGGGCGCTCGTCGGTGCTTTCGCTATAAACAGGAACGTTAATCTGCTTGCCAAGCGATTCAAGCTGCTTGATTGCCGCAGGGCGGTACACGTCGCAGGCAACCAGCAACGGGCGCTTGTGGTTCTTCCGCAGATGGAGCGCGAGCTTGGCAGCCAACGTTGTTTTACCAGTACCCTGCAACCCGACCAGCATAATGATAGTCGGGCCAGGTTTGGCCTCCTCAAGCGGCACATGCTCTTCACCGAGCAACTTGATCAGTTCCTGATGAACAATCTTGACCACCTGCTGATCGGGCGAGAGGCTCTTCAGCACCGCTTCACCGATAGCCTGCTCGGTGACCTGCTTGACAAAATCCTTGACGACCTTGTAATTCACGTCGGCTTCAAGCAGGGCAAGGCGCACTTGCTTCATCCCCTCGCGCACATCGTCTTCGGTCAGCAGTCCTTTGCTACCCAATTTTTGAAAGACCGTCTGTAAGCGGTCGGTAAGGCTTTCAAACATAGTGTTACAATCTATAATCTTTCGCACACGTGCGAACCAACACGAAAATGAGGGTAGCAAGACGCTTGCCCACCCTCGCACGTGTGGCGTTATGATGCTACCATACATACTATTGTAGCGGCGAGTGTGGCTTGCGTCAAATCCTTGTACCATACTGGGGATGCAGTAGCACAGATGTCTGTGCCTGTTCCTGGCTAGGAAGGGGCGCTCTGCCAGCGACGGACTACCCGCGCAAATGGCCGGTTGCCCAACCCGCTTGATACCGATCAGGGACTGTTTGTGCCTCACGCCGGCCTGATAGATGATATAAAATATGTTACAATGAAAAGAACATGATCTACTGCACGGAGATCGGGCACAAACCACTGCCTGCACTCCGACCGGTGCGTAGCGCAGGAGGCAGCACTTTCATGGTATCCATACCGGATGAACAAACACACCAACCTTTGCTCAAAGAGTTACTTGAACAACACGCAACTCGCCAGTCCTTTCAACGCCGCAGCCTCATCTATACTCCTGAACAGGCAGCCAATACGCTTTACTGGCTTGAAGAAGGCCAGATCAGCTTGCAGTTGTTGTCTTCGACCGGGCGTGTCCTCACTCTCCAGATTATTGAAGCGGGTGCGCTGTTTGGACATAGTGCCCTGACCCTTGATGAAACCTACGATACCTTTGCCGAGGTTACCCGTCCTGCGAAGGTGTTGGCCCTGTCCCGCGATGTTATCGAGGCAGTGCTGCACGAGCAACCTGCGCTTGGTGTTGCGCTGCTGCACGAAATGGCCCAGTATCGCCTGAGTGTCAGTCGGCGTCTGGAAGAAGTGGCTTTCAAGTCGGTTCCGGCGCGGCTTGCGTCGTTGCTGCTCGAAATGGCGGGCGCGGTTGCAGAGGTCGTCGATGAGCAGCAGTTGCGGGTGCCGCGCCATACCCATCAACAACTTGCCGAGATGATCAATGCCTACCGCGAGACGGTGACAAAGGTGATGAACCAGTTTCGGGCCGAAAAGTTACTGACGATTGATCGCTCGTTTATCACCGTGCTGAACCCCTCCGGCTTGATGGCGGTGGCACAGGGCTGCTAACAGGTTGATCAACGTATCTGCAAGACGGGGCAGGCAGCACGCCTGCCCTTTTGTATGCGCTCAGGATATTGCAGCAAAAAACTCGTTGATCACGCCAATATACTGCTCTGGTCGGTCGCGATGAATCAGGTGACCAGTGTTCTCGAAGTGAATGATACGGATATTCGCCTGCTCTGACGCTTCCTCACGCAGATGGAGCACCGCACCAGGAGGCGCAAAAAACGCACTCTTCAGAACCAGCACCGGGCATGCGATGCGCTGAAGTGCGGCCCGAGATGCGTCCACATCTTCGGCAAGCTGACCCCACAGCCCCATACTCTGCCGTACCAGTTCTAGATCGAGGCGGGCGCAGTTTTCGACCCACGCGACATATTCTGCTTCGGGGGGCACAGGTGCACCGGGCATCATCTGTGACAGTGCAGATACCATGCGCTCTTCGTGTGATTGGGGTTTAAGCTGTTCGAGCCAGGCCAGATAACTTCCGAACCAGGCTTGATAGCTTTCGGAAGCGGAGGGAGCCGCCACCGCCTGATCGTTCCAGCCTTCCACCACCAGTGCCTGCACCAGTTCGGGCGCAGTGGCAGCCAGCAGTATAGCGGTGTAGCCGCCACGTGAATGCCCGATCAGGCGCACCGGGCCGAGACCAAGTGCCCGAATGACTGCTGCAACATCATCGGCAAGCGGCTGCTGGGGCAGGTCGGGCGCTACGCCGCCGGTACCGCCGTGGCCCCGCGCATCAAGCAGGATGACATCGTAGGTCTGCTCAAAGGCGCGGGCCGTTTGCAGCCATGTCAGTGCCCCTTCGAGGAAGCCGTGCAAAAGCAGCAGGGGTGGACCTGCACCGCCAGTGCGATAGTAGTGCTGCTCGATGCCGTTGGCCTGCACAGTGCCTTCTATCCAGTGGGACGGTATGAGCGCGTCGATGGGCCGATACCTGCGAACGGTCGCCTCTGCGGTCTGTTCTGCGTCGTCGGTGGGGAAGATGTTCATCAGCTTACTCCTCGACAAGTGGGGTTTCGGTGGGTTGGGGCAACGCCGCAGGCTGCGCCGGAGCCAGCACCCGCGCATAAATCGCTTCGATCTCGATAGCGGCCTGTTCCCAGGCAAACTCGCTCAGGGCGCGTGCCCGTCCTGCTGCCGCCAGATTTGCCGCCCGTGCCGGGTCGTCCAGCACTTCGATAATTCGTGCCGCCAGATCGTCGGCATCGCCAAGGCGGGCATACAACCCCGCCCCGCCCATCATCTCGCGGCTGACGGGCGTATCAAACGCAACGACGGGCAAGCCCATCGCCATATAGTTGCTGATTTTGCCGCTGCCTTCGGTGGCGCTCATTTTGGGAGCGACTGCCACATCGCCGAGGCGCAGGTAGGCATGGGCATCGCGGTAGTAGATGCGCCCCGGCAGCGAGACATGGTCACCGATGCCCAGCGATTCGGCATAGGCGCGGTAGCTGGCCGGGTCGGGGTAGCCCATAATCAAGAAGTGGACATCGGGCAACCGTGCCACCACCTGCTGGGCCGCCTGGATCAGCATATTGGTGCCCTGATAGGGAGCCAGCAGGCCCAGGTAGGCCACAATGCGCCGCCCTTCGGGAATACCAAGCTGTGCCCGCAACTCGCGGCGCTGCGCCTCCCACGCGGCGGGGTCGTCCTGCTGCGGGTCGAAGGGGCGGAAGCGGTTGGTATTCACCCGGTCGGGCACGGTATGAATGCGGTCTCTATCAACGGTCTGCTGTTGGCGCAGCAGCGCTGCTGCATTGAAGGTTGATGTAACAACGGCATCGGCCTGCTGGTTGATCTGTTGTTCGAGCCAGTGCAGCGGTTTGTAGAGCGGGTTGCTTGGCTTGAGGAAGCCGTGGTCCAGCATTTCGCTGGTCATACTGCCCTGATAATCAAACACCAGCGGCACACGTAGCATGCGCTTGAGCACCGCCCCGATCAGTGCGCCCTCGTGCAGATGGGCGTGGATGATGGTAGGGCGGGTTGCCAGTGCGACCCGCAGGCCACGCCACGAGAGCGCAATGTCTAGATAAAGTTTATGGCGCGACGAGCCGACCATAGCGCGTTTGATCCAGGGAACATCCCACGAGCGCCGGATATCGATACCGGGCAGATCGTCGCCGTTGTGATAGGTTGCAAGCACAATCTTGTGCCCGCGCTGCTGGAGTACCAGGATTTCTTCGAGAATACGCACGTGGCAGCCGTAGTCCGAAAAGAAGCTGGTCGGGGCAATCATCAGTATTCGCTGTGGCACACCTGGCCCTCGTTTCTGTCTCGCTGTCATCATAGAACGTGGGCGATTGTACCGCAGGCGTGGCGGGAATGCAAGGCGCGGGGCGCGATCACTCTGCCGGGCCACTGCGAACGATGTGCAGCACCAGTGCGCCGACGTAACCCCAGAACACCATACCGCCTATTATAGAGAGCAAGCTGAGCGCGTCGCCGATGATGTTGCCCGCGAATACCCGCGAGAGCAATAGCACCCCAAGCAAGGCCATCACGGTAAAGGACATCTGGCGCAACAACATACTGCGTACTTCGCGGGCCTGCGCGTAGACGCGGGTTCGCAGCGAGGGCGAGCGGGTGAGCCATGTCCATATTGCTACGCCCAGGACGAGGCCAAGCAGACTGAGGGTGACGCTCAGCGGGGTGAATGGTTCTAGGACAGGCAGCATGCGGTACTCCTTCTATTCATTCGGCTCGTTGTTGATGCGGGTAACAAAGGGCAGGGCTTGCGGGTCGATGGCCCAATTTCTTTGTTTATTGTTGTAAAGCTTGTTCCCCTCAAAGATGCCTCGCCCTTCTGAAGATACCTCTATCCCTTGATAGCAACTGTGTATGATATTGTAAAGGATCTGTGGTTTCGCTCCATCTGCAACACGGATTCCTGTAGCACCGTTGATAATATCACAATCTTCGACTTCAAGTCTGCCTTGTCCAATATCAATGCAACAATGTGCTTGGTTTACTGTATTTAGTTGCCGTATCGTCAGCCCTACGACGCGCCCTATCGTCGTCCGAAACGAAATCACATGTCCTTGGGTCGCCTCCACAATCACATGCTCGCGCCCGCCATCGCCGATAATCTCAAGCCCCGGCTTGGCAATCACCAGCGCCTCTTCATAGGTGCCCGGCTTTACCATAATACGGTCGCCCGGATTGGCGGCGGCAATCGCCTCGCTGATGGTGCCAAACTCACCCTCGCGGTACCAGGGGTCTACAATGAGCGTGCGGCCCCGTGGCCTATCGTCCGCTTCGCGCTGCGGCGGTTCCGGGTTGGCGGCGGGCGGGGTTGCCATACTGGATCGTGACCGGGCCGTGAAAGATGCCCTGTGCGCCCTTGTTCGAGGCGGGGTTGCTAATGCTCTGGTTGGTGCTGACTGTGGCGGTGCTGCCGCCGCTGGCCTGTGCAATGTTCTGC
>JAAUSQ010000179.1 GCA_012033195.1 Chloroflexaceae bacterium | reverse complement strand
CGTGGTGGTGTTCGTGGCCAGGGTGACATTTTGCAGGTCGCCGTGTCGCCCGTGACAACGATGCCGCCGCCGCGCCCCTGGTTACCGGTGCCTGCCCGGACTTCGTTGTTGTTCACACTGCTATCCACCAAGGTCAGCGTCCCTGTTTCAAGCAACAAACCACCGCCATCGTCATCGGCGGCGTTGTTGGCAATGGTGCCATCAGCAATGGTTACAAGCGTACCGCTGCTGTAGATGCCGCCCCCTGCGCCGACAGTGCTTGTGTTGTTGAGCACATCGCTATCAAGCAGCGTCAATTCGCCGGTGTTGAAGATACCACCACCATTCAGGCTGGCCGTATTGCTGATCACGGTTACATTGGTCAGCGACAGGATGCCTGCATTGATGATGCCGCCGCCATCCTCGTTGGCGTTGAAGCCATTTTGAATTTGCAGATTGGTCATCGCTACTGAAACGTCGGCATCGATGATGAACACAGGGACGTTGTTATCACCGTCGACCACCACAACGCCGCCGGTGGTGCTAATCGTCACATCCTCCGTAATTTGCAAGCTCTGATCGTTCAGCACAATTGTTGTAATGTCGGCACCGATGGTGATGGTGTCGGCCCCGGCGGTCAGGTTGGCCTGCTCGATAGCGGCCCGCAAGGTACACTCATTATCGACGGTGGCACATGTGTCATCCGACGGGCTGGCGTCGGGGAAGTCAGCCGCACTGTCAACCGTGAATGACGCTGCCCGGACTGGCGTACTCAGCCAGAGCAACGAACTAACCATGGCGGCTCCCACCAGCAGCAGCCAGAACCACGTTCGCCATTGCGCCGAAACGTTGAACCGTTGAGTCATAGAAGTACCCTCCCTCGTACTACAATAGGCACTATGAACAGCACAGTATGCGCACTATAGCACACTATGTTGCATACAGAGCACCCGATGGGGAGTGAAAGTCATGGTTGGTGACCAAAGTACTAGCCTGCACAATCGCAGCAGATCAGTGCAGAGGGCAGGCCGAACATGCTACAATACAGAGAGGAAATAAGCCGATACATATGGTCTATGAAAAAGCAATTGCTACGTAACCTGGGGTTGATACTGGTGCTTGTGCTGGTAGGGGCCGCTGCGCCGCTGGCACGGGCCAATACCGAGTATGGCACGCCTGTCTATATTGCTGAGACAGGCCATACGCTGGCCTACAACTTCCGCCAGTTTTATGAGTACCGGGGGGGTCTGGCGGTGTTTGGCTATCCCATTACCGAGGTGTTTCTTGAAGACGGCCGCCCGATGCAGTACTTCGAGCGTGCCCGCCTGGAATGGCATGCCGACTTGGGGGTGGTGCAGGCGGGGCATTTGGGCACGTGGGCAGCACGTGAGAAGCGCGACCTGCCACCGTTTCAGCCGTTGCCTGCTGCGCCCACCGAGCCGAATGTCCTGTTTTTCCCGGAGACCGGGCACAGCCTGCGGAGCTTCTTCCTGATCTTCTGGCAGGGCTATGGCGCGTTGGAAAACTTTGGCTACCCTATCTCTGAAGAGTTTCTGGAAGTCAACCCGCTGGATGGGCGCGAATATCGGGTGCAGTATTTCGAGCGGGCTCGCTTCGAGTATCACCCCGAATTGCCGCTTGGACAGCGAGTACAGCTTGCACATCTGGGCCGTCAATACCTGCTGGAGCACCCGGCCCCGGCCTGGAGCACGCAGCCTGTGCAATCGGCAGTACAAGCATGGGATGGTCTGCGCCCGTTGCACATCAGTGTGCCGCGCATTGGCGTTGACACACCGATTGAAATGGGTGGGTTCTCGTATGGTGTATGGGAAGTGCCGCGCTACAATGCAATTGCCTACTGGCCGGTATCGGCAGTACCGGGCACCACAGGCAATATTGTGCTGGCGGGACACGTCGGGTACCCTGGCACCATCTTTAATCAGTTACCCGATATACAGATCGGGGACGAGATTCTGGTGACAACTGGCAACGGGGTGCATCGCTACCGGACGCAAGAACTCTACACGCTGTTGCCGCACGAGCGTGGGTGATGAGTCCCACCCCAACCGAAACATTAACCTTGATTACCTGCGTACCAATCGGCAGCTACTCGCACCGCCTGATTGTACGCGCTACACCAATCGAATAGAACGAGGTGAAGGAATGGAATCACGCGATAACCGGAACAAAAATAATATTTCCAACTGGCTTGGTATTCTCTTTTTTGTCATCTTCCTGGGTGCGCAGTTTATCCAGCCGCTCTTTAATATGCTCGCGCAGTTTATCGGGCAGGCTACCGCCCAGCGGCTTGGTGCATCGCTCGCCCCGCTACTCCCGATTGTGGTGATCGGTCTGGTTGTTATTTCTATTCTGGTATCGGTGATGTCAGCTATCGGGCGCGGTGTCACCCGGATGCGCGATAGTGTCGAACTGCCAGGCCCCGACCTACCCAGACAGATGGAGATACCAACCTCTACGGCACCAGGGTTGCCACCTTTAACCCGCACCACCAGACGCACCTATCGTGTCCGCGATAGTGAAACGAGCTTTAAGGCCAGTTCGTTCGACCCAACGCCGCACGATATGCTTGGCAGTAATATGCGGGCGAAAGACCTGGAACGGCTGATCCAGAATGCCCGCACCGATGACCAGACAGCCCTGCCCAACAGCCTGCGGAATGTTGGCGCACCAAGCCGGATGATTCGCAATGGACAGATCCGGACACCCGGCTTTGAACCAATCGTTGATGGGGCGATACTGACCTACGGCATCCTGGGTTTGCTGGTGCTGATAGCGCTGCTTGGTGTGGTCGCCGCTTTTTCAGGGGTACTGCCGTGACCCTGTACGACCCGATTGCCCCCTACTACGAGGCTGACTTCGGCGACTACAACGCAGATATTCACTTCTATAGCGAGATGGCCCGCCGCACGGGTGGCCCTATCCTGGCACCGATGTGTGGTACAGGCCGTGTTTTGCTGCCACTTGCCGAGCAAGGTTACACCCTGACAGGGATTGACCTCTCCGAAGGGATGCTGACGATTGCCCGCGAGAAGCTGAACGCCGCAGGGCTGGCCGAGCGTGTCGCCCTGTTCCATAGCGATATCCGCAGCGCCGACCTGCCCACCAATCATTTTGCGTTTGCGTTTGTGGCTATCAACTCGTTTATGCATCTGGAACGCGTCAAGGATCAGCTTGCGGCCCTGGAACGTATCCACCACACCTTGCAACCCGATGGAGTGCTGGTGCTGGATCTATTCAACCCCGACCCGCTGCGGCTGGCGCAAGAAGACGGACGACTGGTACTGGAACGGGTGTATGAGGTGGAGGGGCGGCAGGTGCAAAAGCTGGTTGCCAGCGAGAGTGATGTTGCCGCACAGACCAGCACAATGACCTACCTTTTTGATGAAGTTGCTGCAAATGGGCAGGTCACGCGGCGTACGTTGCGCTTCACGCTGCGCTGGCTCTACCGCTACGAACTGGAGCACCTGCTCCATCGGACGGGCTTTGTGTTACGGGCACTGTATGGCTCCTACGATCTTGATGAGTACTGCACCGAGAGCGACCGTATGCTGGCACTGGCGGTGCCCCGGCGCGGGTGAGGTGTGTTCCCAACACGTGCCCACAAAAAACGCGGGCAATTATTCCCGCGCTTTTTTTGTAAACCAGTTGAGATGGCTGGCACGTTACATTTGTACTTTGAACTCGCGCTCTTTCTCTTCCAGCGCCCGCGCCAGAATTGCGAAGGTCGGCGGCCACAGGCCCACAAAAATACCGAAACGCTCTGCGTTGCCATCGTTGTCGCCGCGCCGCAGGAACCACATTGAGATGCTAGCAAAAATCGAAGCAAAAGCAGCCAGGTACAGCATGTCCGATGTAATGTTTATTTTCTTCATCCAGTCGATCACCATCGGGGAAAGTCCTTTCTAGAGGTCTTGATTCATTGCCGCTTATGCTTTATTTCATTGCAAGTTTTATGCCAGTAATACTCAGGCGGCGCAGAACAATTGCCCATCCGCTGCCGTCCAATCTGCTCGCTTTAATTCATGGTAAGCGCTGCTATGCGGGTGGCCCGTCTTGATGCCACAGGCGACCATATTAATATAGGTGACATAAAAATCAGGCTGCTGGAGCAAATACATCGGTGAGGCCGGCTCGATCAATCGATCAAGCAGTATGCACGCCATATCATCAAGATAGGGGCGGGCACGGCTTGCGATATCGTTGAGATACCACAGCAGAAAGGTATACTCATCAGCATCGAGGGGCGCGTGCCGAATGGCGGTATAGGGCGTTACAGTGCAGGTGCTCAGACCTGCCGCAACAAAAAACGTGCGGAGTTGTCGCCCGGCAAAAAACTTGTGTAGATGCTCTTCGGTGTTGTGGAGCGCAAGCAGTTGTGCTCGGCGGACTGCCAGTTCAAGTTCGGCAGGCCACGGCAGTATGATATGGTGCATGGTGTCGTTTTCGAGCACCACCACACGACCGCCAACCCGTACAACCCGAGTCATCTCGCGCAGTGCCTGGATGGGATCGGGCAGACTGCCCATGCTCTGGGCGCACCAGACCAGATCGAAGGTATTGTCAGCAAACGGTAGCTGTTCGACGGAGCCTTGCTGGAAGAATACCGTGCCTTGGTGTGTAGCAGACGAGCGTTGCTGTGCTCGAGCGAGATAGGCCGACGCGATATCTACCCCGACGATGATACCCGCCGGGCCGACACATTCGGCAAGCCAGCCGGTGTAGGTGCCATCGCCGCAGGCCATATCAAGCACCATATCGCCAGCGCGGAGGGATAAATCGCGGATGCAGGCCCGTAATTCGGTGGCGTGCGAACGGTGGTGGGCATCAAGCATAGTGGCATAGGCGGGCAGGCTGTGGGCGGGCAGGTCGCGCCCGACTTCGTTGGCAAAGGGGACAGCGTGCTGGTGTAACGGATAAGTCGTCATAGCGGTTACTCCGTACTGTCGTCGTTCGATTGCCTCTGCCCGGTATCTTCATTCTTTGCATACTTCTGTTCGACGGCAGCCCAGGCTACACGGTGCACCCGCGACTCGTCGTGATTGTACTGTTTCCAGGCACTATTGAAGGCGGCCCGGTAAATCTCCTGGGCGTGATGCGGCAGGTTATCACGCACCGAGGCGGGCAGGGCGCTGAGGTGTTTATATGGCATAGCGTTCTCCTTGGTTTGATTATGACAGATATTAACAAAGACTTAACACTCGTTTAGGTATCTACAGCAAGTCGCGTGCCAGCGTGCAAAAGCAGGCACCCAGCTTGTTATAGTCCGGTCACCAACTGGCTAAGAGTTACCACAAGGAGTACTGCAATGGCGCACATATAGGAAGTTGCAAGCATTGTTAGGTGGAACTGGGGCAACGGCACGGGTGAAGGTACAGTCAAAGAAATTTTCTATGAACGGGTTGAGCGCACTATCAAGGGGAACGCCATCACGCGCAGTGGCAGCACGGACAACTCCGCGTACCTGGTTGAGCAAGCAGATGGCGCACAGGTGCTCAAGCTGCATTCCGAATTGCGCTGCGGAGGGAGAGATACACCAACGCTGGCAGAGGTTGGTTCCTCGCCAGCGTTGTACCGTTGCTTGTTCTATCCTATCGGGCGGTTTAGTTTTGCGAGAAGGCCCGTGCGGACAGGGCGCTCAGTTCGTGGCAGAAGCCTGCATCGGCCAGCGGGCTAACCCGGTCGCTCATCACGGTGGCGGGCAATGGCTGAATGACGGTTGTGTCGAGTGCCGTCTTTTCGGAAGCGGGTACAAGCATTTTGCGAAGCCGCTGATCAGTAGTCTGGACCAGTTGGGCCAGTAGTTCTACCTCGCTGCCGTTAAGTCGGAGTGCTATATGTTCAATCCAGAGCAGATACGTATCGAATTCGGTCAGGGCAAGCTGGACATCACGTGTCTTTGCAATCGGCAGCGTCTCATTCCGCTGCTGGTCGAGCCAGCTTGCCAGCACGTCAACCAGTTGCATCAGCAAGTCGGGCGACATGTGAACAGTGGTGTGTAGCCAGACGAGGTGAATTGTGCCGTGTTCGCACTGGGCGAGGTAGTGCCGTCGACTGTGTCTCGCCAGTAACGTCATGTAGTGGCACATCGGGCGGCTCCTTTCGGGTGGTTCAGTTCTTTTACATGTAGTATAACGTGTTCACATCGTCATTGATGGGAATAGTCTCTGTATATGTACAATTGTAAGCATAATTGCTACGTATGGGGAGATCAAGGGGGGAGTATTTTGTTCCAGGTTTATATCTCTTTGTTCTTAAT
Organism: Chloroflexaceae bacterium; assembly: GCA_012033195.1. Classification (GTDB taxonomy): domain Bacteria; phylum Chloroflexota; class Chloroflexia; order Chloroflexales; family Chloroflexaceae; genus JAAUSQ01. Next base: position 3,900 of record JAAUSQ010000179.1, on the reverse strand, counting down.
CTGATGACGGAAATTGCTCAGACGACCCGAAAGTGCTAAAGAGCGGTATACTGGTAAGCATGCTTACTCCTGAGTCCTGACTGGGAACACATTGGTATGGTATCGAGTCGTCGCTGGGAAGTGGATGCACTGCGCGGGTTTGCCGTGGTGCTGATGGTCATCTATCACTGCATCTGGGATCTAGCCTTTTTTGGTATTGCCCCTATCAATATTGCGGCGTTGCCGTGGCAGGCGTTTGCCCGCTTCATCGGGACACTCTTTCTGTTTGTGCTGGGGGTTTCGCTGTGGCTGCGCCGGGTGCGCTTTGGCACGGTGTGGCCGTGGGCCTTGCAGCGCGGCGGCGTGTTGCTGGGCCTGGGTATGTTGATATCGCTGACGACCTTCTTGTTTGTTGGTGATAGTTATGTGCGCTTTGGTATGCTGCATCTGCTTGGCACCGCGCTAGTACTATCGGCACTCGCGCTGCGTGCGCCGCGTCTGGTGGTGGTAGCGGTTGCCTTGCTGGGCATTGGCATCGGTGCCTACCTGAACACCGAGAGCGTACCATATGCCTGGCTGATCTGGCTTGGTCTGGCACAGCGAGGGGTTGCAATGGTCGATTATTACCCGCTGCTGCCGTGGGGGTGTATTGCGCTCCTGGGTACGGTAGTGGCTCGTACCATCTACCCCGATGCACAGGCCCGCCTGCCGCTGCCCAACATTGCCGACACACCGCTGGTGTGGGTGCTGCGGTGGCTGGGGCGCTACGCCCTACCAATTTACTTCTTGCATCAACCCATCCTGATAGGCATTCTGGTGGCATATCAAGCGCTTGCTGGATCGGGCTAGCAGGCCCACTGTGATTCTGTACTATCTTCCTTCACGTAAAGGAACATATCTCCACCACCGTGCCGAAGGGGCTTATAAATACTCTTTGTTTTAACCTCTTGCAATGCGGTAAAAGGCAGGTCATGTCTGTTTGCGTCGTCAATTACGTCGGAAAAGGGGTGTGAGTGATTCAAAATTCTTTAAACCTCTCTGATATAATAACTGCTGTAAACCAACGGACTTCAAGCATGGAGGTTACGTCTATGAGTGAACAAACAATGACGGCTCCGGTCGATGCACAGGCGCTCGAATTTCCTGATTACATCCGCAACGAGCGTGCAAAAGAATTTATCCGGACACAGGTTGCAATCTGCAAGCCCGACGCAGTGTACTTCTGTGATGGCTCACAGGAAGAGTATGATCGCCTTTGCAACCTCATGGTAGATACTGGCACATTTATCCGCTTGAATCCCGAACTTCGCCCCAATAGCTTCCTGGCGCGATCCGACCCGAGCGATGTGGCACGTGTGGAAGACCGCACCTTTATTTGCAGTATCAATAAAGATGATGCGGGGCCAACAAACAACTGGATGAATCCACGTGAAATGCATGAGATTCTGGATGGTTTGTTTGATGGCTGTATGCGCGGACGTACTATGTACGTTGTCCCCTTCTCGATGGGGCCGCTCGGTTCACACATTAGCTATATTGGTATCGAGACGACCGACTCGCCCTACGTCGTTGTTAATATGAAGATTATGACACGTATGGGTAAGGCCGTGTACGATGTGCTGGGGGAAACCGGCGACTTTGTGCCGTGTGTCCATACGGTGGGTGCGCCGCTTGAACCGGGGCAGCAGGATGTGTCGTGGCCCTGCAACCCGACCACCAAGTACATTGTCCACTTCCCCGAAGAGCGCTCGATTATCTCGTATGGAAGCGGGTACGGTGGCAATGCGCTGCTGGGTAAGAAGTGTCTGGCGCTGCGTATCGCCTCGGTCATCGGGCGCGACGAAGGCTGGCTGGCTGAGCATATGCTGATCCTGGGTGTGGAAGACCCGAACGGTCAGAAGACCTATGTTGCAGCCGCCTTCCCCAGTGCGTGTGGCAAGACCAACTTTGCGATGCTCATTCCGCCGACCGAGATGGAGGGCTGGAAGGTCACCACAATTGGTGACGATATCGCCTGGATCAAGCCAGGGCCAGATGGACACCTGTATGCCATCAATCCGGAAGCAGGCTACTTTGGTGTTGCACCGGGGACATCGTATGCTACCAACTCCAATGCGATGGAGTCGCTGAAGGCCAACACTATCTTTACGAACGTAGCACTGACTCCCGAAGGCGATGTGTGGTGGGAAGGGATGACCAAAGAGCCGCCCGCCAGCGCCATCGACTGGCAGGGCAAGGAGTGGACACCCGACAGCGGTCGCCCATCGGCCCACCCCAACGCACGCTTTACGTCGCCTGCCAACCAGAACCCGGCGATTGACCCGGAGTGGGAAAATCCGAACGGTGTGTTGATCAAGGCCTTTATCTTTGGTGGACGGCGCACCACCGTCGTACCGCTGATCTGCCAGGCCTTCAACTGGTCATTCGGCGTGTATATGGGTGCAACAATGGGTTCGGAGCGCACCGCCGCCGCGTTTGGCAAGCTTGGTGAAGTACGCCGCGACCCGCTGGCGATGCTGCCGTTTATGGGCTACCATATGGCAAGCTACTTCAACCACTGGCTTGATATAGGCCGCCGCATTGCCGACCCGCCGCGTATCTTCAGTGTGAACTGGTTCCGCAAGGACGAAAACGGCAAGTTCCTGTGGCCCGGTTTTAGCCAGAATATGCGTATCCTGAAGTGGATCGTTGAGCGGGCCAATGGGCGCGGCTATGGCACCGAGTCGCCACTGGGCTATATGCCGCGTTACGAGAATATCGACTGGCGCGGTATGGAAGACTTCTCGGAGGAGCAGTTTCAGGAACTGATGGCGATTGACCGTGATATGTGGAACCAGGAAATCCTGCTGCACGAGGAGTTGTTCATCAAGCTGCACGACCGCTTGCCGAATGAGTTTCTGGCAATGCGCCAACTGCTGTTGAGCAACCTGTGGCGTTCGGCAGAACACTGGGAAATGGGCGCAGGCGGCTACAACACCTAGAAGAACGATGCTGAGGGTGGTTAGTGTTGGGGGCGACTGTGCCGAAGTCGCCCCCTTTTTTCATTGACATGTGTTCGTGCATCGTGTATCATAGCAGGCACATCTGCGATCCCGTAGCTCAATTGGATAGAGCGTCAGCCTCCGGAGCTGAAGGTTACTGGTTCGAACCCAGTCGGGGTCGCCAAGTCAAAAAATCTTGTGAGGTTGCAGGAATTATTCCAGATAAGAGCCGGTGGAATTATTCCACATAACGCACCACTTTCTGGCTTTATCCTCCATCATTAACTTTCATAATAGCATCCCCTCCAACAGCCTTCTCCTACGGGAGCGGGCTGTTGTTGTAGAGGTTGCCTTTGACACAGTGCAAAACTTTCGGCGTGATATGGCGCGGGTTGCCATCGGGGTGTGGTTTCAGACAGTCATCAAGCACACGAATGAGTTGCTCCAGGCGCATCCAGTTTCCCTCTGTTGCATCTACCAATGCACCAATTTCTCGCTTGACTGCTACCTTCAACGCATCATCCGGCACCGTGGCGTGAAGCCCTGCTGCAATCAGGCGCTCCACATGCCTCCGTTTCAGGTGCAAATTCACCCGTAAAATCCGTAAAAATTTTCACCCTTTTGGTTACTTATATAATAGAGATACTTTTGCTCAGCCGTGATGGAAAAGGAGCCGCCGATGAGCGAACAACAGATGCACGCTGGCCGCGATATCATCAACTCGCCGCAGACGATCATTCATCTTCCCCCGCCTGCGTCGGGCAGTGCGCCGCGCCCACCTAAACTCATCATCGGGCGGGATGGCGATATGCAGGCGATGAAACAACGCCTCGGCATTGGCACGGGCGGCGTGCAGGTGCTCACGGCAATGCGCGGCTGGCCCGGCGTGGGCAAAACGACCCTCGCCTCGGCACTGGCGCACGATGCCGAGATCATCCAG
>JAAUSQ010000178.1 GCA_012033195.1 Chloroflexaceae bacterium | reverse complement strand
CAGCATTGCGCGTTGGTCGGCATCGTGCCAGTACTGCTCCAGGGCATCGGCCCAGGCTGCAACATCGAGCGGCGGCAACAATACCGCTGCATCACCCGCCACTTCGGGCAGGCTGCTGGTATGGGAGGCCAGCACCGCCGCCCCACTTGCCAGCGCTTCGAGCACGGGCAGACCAAAGCCCTCATATAGCGACGGGTTGGCATACAGCACACAGGCATTGTATAGCCAGTGCAGGTCATCCTGACTGACTCCACCAAGCCATGTAAGTGCAGCATCCAACCGCAGGTCACGCGCCGTGGCATAGATCTGCTCATCGCGCCAGCCCGGTAGCCCTGCTATCACCAGATGGTATGGCGTTTGTGGGTGACGGTCGATGCACACACGCAGGGCATGCAGCAGCGTTGGCAAGTTTTTGCGTGGCTCAATTGTGCTGACGAACAAGGCAAACCTGCCCGCCTGCACCCGCCGACCATTGATCTGCCGCACCGCTGCGGCAGGCAGCGCCACCGGACAGAAGCGCGGCGCAGCCGCCTCGTACACCACGTCCACCCGTTCGGCGGGCAAGTCGAGCAGGTTGGCAATATCGGCGCGGGTGTTCTCCGACACGGCAATGACTGCATCGGCGTGCTGCACCGTCTCGCGCACCTGCCCATAGTAGCGGCGGGCATTATCATCAAGAATTTCGGGAAAGTGCAAAAAGGCCAGGTCGTGGATCGTCACCACAGCGGGACAGGTGCGGCGGCGCGGTGCCACAAAGTCGGGGCAGTGCACCACATCGAGGCGCTGCGGCACCAGTTCCACGGGTAGCGCCCACGCTTCGAGGCGATGGTGTGGCGGCGTGAAAAGCGTGGCCCGCTGGACGTTCGGGGCACGCAGCAGCGGCTGTAGCTGCTTCACGTGTTGCAGGGCAATCAGGGTATCGTCGGGCGCAAGCGGGGCCAGTGCTGCCAGCAGTTGCTCGGTGTAGTGTGGAATGCCGCCGCGTCGGTAGGCATTCAGGCGTGCATCCAGCCCTACGCGCACCGTGACGGCTCCGGCAGTTCAACCGTCAATCCGTCGTAGGCCAGTTGCACCCCGTCGGGTAGCTCGCGGTTGGTGGGCGCGTGATCAAAGGCATGGGTAAGATGCACCAGGAAGGTACGCTGCGGTTGCAGTTCTTCCACCAGCGCCAGCGCTTGCTCAAGGCTGAAGTGGGTGGGGTGGTCCATGAAGCGCAGCGCATTGAGCACCAGCACATCGAGGCCGTGCAGCACCTCCCGCGAGACGGGCGGCATCGCGCTGGCATCGGTGATATAACCGAGCCGTCCCATTCGGAAGCCGGTAATTGTCCAGGTACCGTGTTGCACATTAAACGGCAGAATGGTGATGCGGCCTGCACAGAATGGCTGATAGGGTTGGATTTCGTGCAGTTCGAGCAGTGGGCGCGTCGAGCCGTCGTCTATTCCACTGAAGGCATAACTAAAACGTTCGCGGATATCGCGCAGTGTGCTCGCATAGGCGTAAATAGGCATATTGCCCTCCTGCCCGATCAGGGGGCGCAGGTCATCGAGGCCGCCGACGTGGTCGTAATGTGAATGTGTCGTGAGCACGGCATCGAGGCGGGTGATATGGTTGGCAAGCGCCTGAGCACGAAAATCAGGCCCCGCATCAATCAGCAGGCGACGGTCGCCCACCGAGAGCAGCGCCGATGTACGCAGGCGTTTGTTGTGCGGGTCGGTTGATGTGCAGACATCACACGAGCAGCCGATAATCGGGACACCCATTGATGTGCCAGTACCAAGAAATGTGAGTTGCATAGTATAGATAGAAGTGTTATAGCTTATTCCCCGCAAGCATTATAGCATAGAGCTATGCCATACCAGCGTTGTTTGTTATAATGCCCGATAAGCTACTGGTATCACTTCAGACAGATTGTGATTAACACAATGTGGAGGAACGCATGTCATTAACCGAACAGGCCCGCGCCCTGCTGTATGAGTGGGTTGAATCCGATAGCCTGCGGAAGCACTGCGAGTCGGTTGCGGCCAGCATGAAGCACTTTGCCCGCCGCGAGGGAGCCGACGAGGATCTATGGACAGCAGTCGGGCTGATGCACGATATGGATTATGAGCAGTACCCCAACCCCAACCTTGATGAGACGGGGCACCCCTATATTGCGGTGCAGTACTTGCGCGACCATGGCTGGAGCGCGGAAGTGTGCCGCGCTATCCTGAGCCACGCCAACTATGCCAACGTGGAGCGCATCACACCGCTCGAAAAGACGCTGTTTGCTGTCGATGAGCTATCGGGCTTTGTCACAGCGGTGACACTGGTGCGGCCCGACAAAAGCGTACACAGTGTCAAGGTGTCGTCGGTGAAAAAGAAGATGAAAGACAAAGCCTTTGCTGCCAAGGTCAGCCGCGAAGATATAGTGCAGGGAGCCGAGGATCTGGGGATGCCGCTGGATGATGTCATTCAGGAAGTTATTTTAGCGCTGCAAGCCGAAGCCGCGCATCTGGGGTTGCAGGGGCGAGGGGGTAGGGAAAGCCTTTCCCGACGGGGCGCGGGGGAGGGGTGCAGGCCTCCCCCACACACCACAGCCCGCCTACCTCCCCAACGCAATCACCGAGTTCTGCACCAGATCGATCAGTGGGGCGGGCACCAGACCCAGCACGATAGTACCAACCATCGCCACGCCAATGGTAATCGCCAGACCCCGGTTCAGGAGTGGCTTAACCTCGCGCACCGGCTCTTCCATAAACATACGGATGATGACCCGCAGGTAGAAGTAGGCGGCAATTGCACTGGTAATCAGGCCAATCAGCACCAGCGCCCCCTGCCCACTTTCCCACGCCGCCGCAAAGACCAAGAACTTGCCAAAAAAGCCTGCGGTGGGTGCACACCCGCCAGCGAAATCATAAAGATCGCCATTGCCAGCGCCAGCATCGGCTGCCGCCGCCATAGCCCCGCGAAGTCGTCCAGGCTCCAGGCCATCTCGCCGCGCTTCTCCAATGCAATCAGCACCGCAAACGCGCCGAGGTTCGCCAGCGCATAGGCCAGGATGTAGAACAGAAAGCCCTCGGTGCCGCGTTCGTTGGCCGCCATAATGCCAAGCAGAATATAGCCCGCGTGCCCGATGCTGCTATAGGCCAGCATCCGCTTGACATTGGTTTGCTGCAATGCACCGATATTGCCCACAATCATGGTAACTGCCGCCAGTGCGCCAAGCACCGGCACCCAGAACACCTGCAAACCGGGCAGGCCAATCAGCAGCACCCGCAACAACGCACTGAATGCCGCACCCTTGGTGCCCACCGACATAAACGCCGCCACCGGCGTGGGCGAGCCTTCGTACACATCGGGCGTCCACATATGGAAGGGCACCAGCGCCACCTTGAAGCCAAATGCCACCAGCACCAGACCGCCGCCAATCATCACCAGCGATACTTCCGGGGAGGGTAGCACACCCGGCACTACCGCAGGCTGTGCCGCGATAAACGCCCCGATCTCAAGTAGATCGACTGTGCCCGCTCCGCCATAGATCAGGGCGATACCGTAGACAAAAAAGCCTGCCGCAAATGCACCGAGCAGCAGGTACTTCATGCCTGCCTCTTCGGAGGTGAAACGCGGATAAAAGAACGCCGTCAGGATATAGAGCGTAATGGACAGCAGTTCGATGCCGAGAAAGATCATAATCAGGTTGGTACTCTGCCCCAGCAGGATCATGCCACCCGTCGCAAACAGGATCAGCGGGTAAAACTCGCCCAGTTCAATATTGTGCTGCGGCAGATAGTTGATTGAAATCGCTATGGTGATTGCCGCAATAATCAGAAAGATCCAGGTGATCGTCAGGCCAAAGCTATCGAGCACCACCATACCACTGAACGAGGGGATGCTGGTACCCGGCCCCACGGCCCGCCCCACCTGGATCATCAAGGTGACAATACCGGTAGCGAGCACGCCCGCCAGTGCCAGATAGCCAGTGAAGCGCTTGCTATCGGACGGAATGAGAAAGACATCGACCAGCAGCAGCACCGATGCCCACGTGAATATGGTGAACATCGGCGCAATCACGCCGAGGTCAACTGCGGGAAAAAGAATGGTTTCCATAACTTTACTGGCTCCCTGCCACTATCGCACTCAGGGTTTGTACCACCTCTGCCACACTGCTCTGCATCGGCGCAAAAAACACCGATGGCACAATGCCAATCGCCACAATCGGAATCAGCAGCGCCACCATCATACCAACCTCGGTCGGGGTCAGGTCGCTCAACTGCTCGTTTTCGGGGCGGTCGAGTTCGCCCATAAACGTCTCACGGAACATTCGCAGCAGGTAGGTTGCAGCGAGAATAACACCGATAACGGCCCAGGCTACAAAGCCCCAGCCAAGTACCGGCGATGTGAACGCGCCCTGCATAATTGCATATTCACCAATGAACCCATTCAGTCCGGGCAGGCCCACCGACGATAACACCATCACCAGCGTGAGGCTGCCGTAGACAGGCATATTTTTCCACAAGCCGCCGAACTGTGCCATCTCGCGCGTGTGGCGGCGCTCATACAGATAGCCAACCGCCAGGAACAGCGCCCCGGTGCTCAGGCCGTGGTTAATCATCTGGAGCACCGCCCCGCTGATACCAACCTCGTTGAGGGCAAAAATGCCCAGCACCACAAAGCCCATATGACTGACCGACGAGTAAGCCACCAGCTTTTTCATATCGGTCTGGGCAAAAGCAATCCACGCGCCATAGATGATGCCAATCACCGCCAGAATACCGATAGCAGGCGCAGCCCACGCCGACGCATCCGGGAAGAGCGTCAGGTTGAAGCGGATCAGACCGTAGGTGCCCAGCTTCAGCAGCACCCCCGCCAGAATGACCGAGCCTGCGGTGGGGGCCTGTACGTGTGCGTCGGGCAGCCAGGTGTGGAAGGGCCACAGCGGTACTTTGATGGCAAAGGCCGCAAAGAATAGCCCGAATAGTATCCGCTCCATCGCTGTATCAAGCACAAACGCCCCATTGCGGATATCGTCCACGATGGTGAGCAGATTGAAGGTCGGGATCTCGGCCCCCACTGCATCGCGGTGCAGAAACGATAGCCCGATGATACCGAGCAGCATCAGCACCGAGCCAGCGAAGGTATACAGAAAAAACTTGCGTGCGGCATACAGGCGGTTGCCGCTGCCCCAGATGCCAATCATAAAGGCCATCGGGATGAGCGTAAATTCCCAAAAGAGATAAAACAGGAATGTATCGAGCGCCACAAACACGCCCATCATCGCTGTTTCGAGCAGCAGCATCAATACCTGGAAGTAGCGTACCTGCGAGGTAATTGATCCCCACGTCGAGAGCAGCGCTATCGGCGTGAGGAAGGTGGTGAGCACTACCAGCCACAAGCTGATACCATCCAGCCCAATGCTATACGAAATGCCCCAGGCCGGTATCCACGGAGCCTGTTCGAAAAACTGCGCTCCGGTTGCGTTCGGGTCAAATTGCAACGGCAGCACCAGCGACAGGCCAAATGCCAGCAGCGCGAAGGCCAGCGCCACGGTGCGATGCAACCCGACATTATCGCGGGGCAGCAGCAGCAGCAGCACGCCGCCCAGGGCAGGCAGCCACAGCACTAATGAGAGAATAGGAAAACCTGTCATGATCTGTCACCTGCTCCTGTCTACAATGCGACTATCAGGTAGCCAACGATGACCACCACGCCCAGGAAGAACGCTAGCGCATAGCTTCGAACGTAGCCATTCTGGAAGAAGCGCACCCCGTTCGAGGCCCAGCCAAACGCTCGCCCGACGCCATTCACCAGTCCATCGATGCCTTCCGGATCGAAGACCTGTGCAAAGAAGCCTGCCACGCTGCGATAGCCCGGCACAATCGTTTTGTTGTAGACTGTATCAAAGAACCACGCCTCAGCCATCGTATCCCAGATATCGCCCATGCCCCGGTACAGCGGGTCTTTGGCATCTACCTTGATCCGTTTGGCCCAGCGCACCGCATACAGATACCAGCCACCAAAGCCTGCCCCAATAGCCGCAAGCGTGGCAACTACACCCAGCACAATCTTGAACTCGGCGGCTTCTTCTTCCATCACCGGGAAGAGCCAGTCAGTCAGCCAGTGCGAACCGGGCAGGTTCAGGCCACCCGCTACCACCGTTAGCGCCGCCAAGATCACCAGCGGCACCCACATCACCGCGCCGCTTTCGTGCGCGTGGTACGAGTGGTCGCGCTGTTCGCCCCAGAAGACCAGCGCAAGCTGTCGCCCCATATAGAAGGCGGTCAGCAGCGATGATAGAAAGAGGATGATAAAGATCGGGATGGTGTGGGTTAGCGCATGTCCAACGATCTCATCTTTGCTCCAGAAGCCCGCCAGCGGGAACACCCCCGCCAGCGCCGCTGCCCCAATCAAGTAGGTGACAAAGGTGTAGGGCATTGCCGTGCGTAGCCCGCCCATCTTCCGCATATCCTGGGTATCGTGCGTGCCGTGGATCACCGAGCCACTACCCAGGAACAGCAGCGCCTTGAAGATACCGTGTGTCAGCAGGTGGAAGATTGCCGCAACATAAATGCCCATCCCTGCCGCCGCCACCATATAGCCAAGCTGCGATACAGTAGAATAGGCCAGCACGCGCTTGATATCCCACTGCGCCACGGCTGCGGTTGCAGCAACCAGTGCGGTCAGTGCCCCAATCCAGGTGACCAGACCAAGCGTTGTATCGGTGAAAATCGGGTGGGTACGTGCAATCAGGTACACGCCTGCCGTCACCATCGTGGCGGCGTGGATCAGGGCCGACACAGGAGTTGGGCCGGCCATTGCATCGGGCAACCACACAAATAGCGGGATCTGCGCCGATTTGCCTGTCACGCCAATCAGCAGCAGGAACGAAATAATTGTCCCGATACGGAAATCCTGACCGGGCACGGAGACAATCTGCTGTGCAACGGCCCCGGCATTCTCAACAAAGCCGATCACCTCGGCACCATCCAGGATCATATCAAAAAAGTTGAGGGTGCCAAACTGCAAAAAGATCGTCATCATCGCCAGCAGAATGGCGGCATCACCGATGCGGTTGACGACAAACGCCTTGACCGCCGCGCTGCTGGCCGACTTGCGCTCGAACCAGTAGCCAATTAGCAGGAACGAGCACAGCCCCACGCCTTCCCAGCCCAAGAACAGCAGCAGCATATTGTTGGCCATCACCAGAAATAGCATCATGGTGATGAACAGGTTCAGGTAGGCAAAGTAACGCACCACCCGCGAGTCGCCGTGCATATAGCCAATCGAGTAGATATGGATCAGCGTGCCCACGCCAGTTACTAGCAGGGTCATCACGCCGGTGAGCGGGTCGAACATCAGGCCAAATGGTACGACCAGATCACCCGCGTTAATCCACGTCCACAGATTGACATTCACTAGGCGCTCTTCTTCGGGCAGGTTGCCAAGCTGCACAAACGCAACCAGCGCCAGCACAAATGCGGCAGCAACCGCCGCCACCGCAACATAGCCCGCGCTGCGCTCTTGCGTGTGGGCATCACCGATGCGGCCCACCAGCAGCGCATTCAGCAGGAAGCCCACGAATGGCAGCAGCGGAATAAGCCAGATCAGCTCCAGCATTGTTGTATCCTTCTTTTCTTCTCGTGTATGCCGGGACTGCGTCAGCCGTGCAACTGGTTGACTTCATCCACATCGGCGGTGCGCTTGTTGCGGAAGATTGCCACCAGCAGCGCCAGCCCGACTGCGACCTCGGCGGCGGCTACCGTAATCACAAAAAAGACCAGTACCTGCCCATCGATGCCGCCGCGTTGGAGCGCAAAGGCCACCAGCGCAAGGTTGGCAGCGTTTAGCATCAGTTCCACTGACATAAAGACGACGATGGCATTGCGCCGGATGAGCACACCGAGCACGCCCAGAGTAAACAGGGCCGCGCTCAACATGATGTAATAACTGATGGGAACCATTCCCGTGCTCCTCATGTACTCCGAATAGTCCGCGCTCTTGCGGTAAAAAGTCCAGGCTCAACGCTCAAGCACCGCCTGCTTGAGCACTCAGCCTGAACATGCTACCGGAGATCCAGAATGCTAATTGATCTGGCCTTTGTCCTGGGCCGTCCGTACCCGCTGATTGAGCACCACCACACCAACGATACCTACCAGCAGGATGATGCCGGTAATCTGGAAGGGCAGCAGATAGGTGGTAAACAGTTCTGCGCCAAGTGTGGCCGGGTCGCTCAACAGTGCCAGCGTTTCTAGCTCCTGCATCGGTGGCTCGTTTGATCCAGTAATCAGGTTGATAGCAACCGATTGGATCAGCAGAATGAGCGCCAGCACCAGCGCCAGCCAGCGCTGCCCCGCCAGCTTATCGGTCGTATCTTCGATGCGTTCGGCACCGAGCAGCATCACCACAAACAGGAACAGCACCATAATTGCCCCGGCATAGACCGTTAGCTGAATGGCGAACAGGAACGGCGATTGCAGCAGCAGGAACAGCACCGAGATGGCAAAGAAGTTGAGCAGCAAAAACAGGGCACTGTGTACCGTGTTCTTAAACATCACCATACCGATACCACCCGTCAGCGCCACGACTGCCGTTATCAGGAACATCATCAACTCAAACGTCATGGGTTGCCTCTCTTACAGGTCACAGGTCCATCTGGGCTGGCGGGCTTGGGCGGCGATGCACCTGCTCCAGCACCGGCGGTATCTCGCCGTGGCCCTGGTCTTCGGGCACCAGCAGCATGTCTTTGGTATAGATCGATGTGCGCCGATCATAGAACGAAAGCTCATACTGATGCTCCAGCACAATCGCATTGGTCGGGCAGGCATCCTCGCAGTAGCCACAGAAGATGCAGCGCAGCATATTGATCTCATACGTTGCGGCATAACGCTCGCCGGGTGAATTGGGCGTGGCCGGGTCGTTCTCGGCAGGCACCACCAGAATAGCATCGGCAGGGCAGGCGGCGGAACACAACGAGCAACCAATGCAGCGTTCCATCCCATTCTCAAAGCGCTTCAGTTCGTGCCGCCCCTTGAAGCGCTCGCGCACCGGGCGCTTGACATCGGGGTACTGCACGGTGATAGGCTTGCGGAACATATAGCGCACGGTTGTTGCAAGCCCCTTAACAAGATCTCCAATCATATCGGGTACTTCCTCTCCATTCGGGTATCTATAAAGGGTGTTGTCTCAGCGCTCAGGCAGTACTCTACCTACCCAATTGAGCCAGTCTGCTGCTGGTGCTCGGTGCGGGTTGTCTGCACCAGTTGCGCCTTGCGCATCTTCGGCTTCGGCAGGTTGCCCACCCGCGATGCAATCAACAGGGAGCTAATGCCAAAGACAAACAGAATAATCGCCTGGAGCCAGCGGTTATCGGGCACCAGCACCAGCACCACCGGAATAACAGTCAGGTTGACGATTGCCAGCGGCAGCAGCGACTTCCAACCAAACTCCATCAACTGGTCGTAGCGCATGCGGGGCCACGAGGCACGCAGCCAAACAAACACAAACAGGAACAGGGCGATTTTGCCGAGGAACGACAGCAGCGAGATAATACCCACCACAACCATGGCAGCCCACGGCCCAGCCAGTTCTGCAACGCCGTTGCCAAGCATTTCCAGGCCAGGGAAGCGCCACCCGCCCAAAAAGAGCGTGGTAGCGATGGCACTCATGGCAATCATCTTCATGTACTCGGACATAAAGAAGAGCGCAAACTTCATCGAGCCATACTCGGTGTTGTAGCCGCTGGTCAGTTCCTGTTCGGCTTCCACCAGATCGAAGGGGGCACGCACCAGTTCGGCAGTTGCGCCAATCATAAAGAGCACAAAGCCCAGCACCAGCGGCGCATAAAACCACAGCCCTTCCTGCGCGTGGACAATCTCCCAGGTGCTGAGGTGCCGCCAAACATCACCACACTGAGTACGGCCATTCCAAAGGCCAGTTCATACGAGATAAGCTGTGCCGACGAGCGAATGCCGCCGAGCATGGCATACTTGCTGTTGCTGGCCCAGCCTGCCAGTGTAATACCATATACACCGACTGACGTGACTGCCAGCAAAACAGGATACCGATATTGACATCGGCAATCTGCAAAATATTGTTCAGTTCGCCCTGCCGCGCCACATCGAAGCAGGCAGTATGGTCGCCGTTCAGGTTGAAACATCCCAGCGGCAACACTGCCCAGATCACAATGGGCAGTCATTACCGCCAGCACCGGAGCCAGCAGGTATACCCCCG
>JAAUSQ010000177.1 GCA_012033195.1 Chloroflexaceae bacterium | reverse complement strand
CGAGGTTGGGTACTGAAACGTAATCCAGGACACGATCACGCGAGTGTGGCAGACCCTTCCATATCCTTCGACCCGAGGTTGGGTAACTGAAACCCCGAGCGGGCGTGCGGGCGAACCGCATGGGCCAGATGCGGGCACATGGTACATACCGTAAGGTTGCGGGACGCTGCGGTATACACAGCTCCGAGCACCGCCCAATGTGGTGTTCGCTGGTGACACCAACCGTTATGGTAAGCACCGCTCAGGTAGCGCCGCCGCAGGCAACGCAGGAAGCAGCGGCGCTTGGTGACGCGAATCTTATGTTTAGCCCTGCCCTCTTCATCTCTCTTCGCCTGCTCCGTTGTGAGCAGGTTTTTTGTTCCCCTGAGCACCTCCTGATAGGCAAGTAAGCATATCTCTACTGCAGTGTGTAAAATAATCCTGTTCTGGCGTAAAAAAAATGGCCCATTTGGTTACTTACTATATGAGAGGATAAATGATACACCCAGTACATCCTAACCCATCGATGGCGATACAAGCAGGTTGGTCAAAAAAGTATTATCACATTACGCCGGTACTGCGTATAACCCTAACGCTCTATCTATGTACAATGGCGCACTACTCGTTTAATATAGAGGCAAAAGATGCAGGGCGTGTGTTCGTAGTGAAGTTGCACGTGCTCCTCGCCAGCGTTGCAGATACACGATGATGCTTGTATCACACACCCATGCCATGCCCCGTTACATCCTGCGCTGTCTCATGCGCTACAACGTGAAGTGTTACGGAGATGCTTATGAATGAAGACACTGCGAGAAAAATTGCCGACCTTGAAGCAAGCCTGAAACTTCCACTGCCTGAAACAGTACGCAGCAATCTTGAACAGCAACTTGCCCTGTTCCACGGGCAGACGAACGGCGGCCCCCCGGCTGTCAACCAGGCCATGACCGCCCGCCGCGATATCATCGACTCCCCCATGATTGTCGCAGACACCTACATCAACAACCCACCCTTCGACCCGCATGCCGCGCCCCGTGCCGCCGCACTGGTGGCCTACCTCCAACATACCTCGCGCATTTGCAATGTGGTGCAACTGGGCACCATCGACCGTACCGACGCGGCCCAGCGCCCGATGGAACTGGCATCGGTGTACGTGGCGCTCAATACCACAACGCAAGTTGAACTGACTGAGCGTGACCGTCGCGAGCGCACCCGCGAGCGCCGCACCGGGCGCTTACGCATCGAACGCGACACGCGCCCCCTCCGAGCGTTAGAAGCCGTCAGTCAGCGCTGTGGCTTGCAGCGCCATCGCCTGCTGATGCTGCTTGGCGCGCCGGGGAGTGGCAAATCAACATTTATCAACTACCTCACCCATTGTCTGGCGGAGGCGGCCCTTGCCGAATTGGAAGAAGCCTATGCATGTCGCGATACCTGGCTGGCAAAACTCCCCGATTGGGAGCACGGCCCGCTTATCCCCATCCGTATTGTGTTGCGTGACTTCGCCACCTCCGAAATTGTAGCGAAGGCTACCAAAGGCACCCCGAAGCTGCTCTTCGATTTTCTGAGAGCCAGCCTCGATGAATTGCACCTCGGTGAGGCACTGCTGCCGCTTGCCCAGTACCTCCGCAACGGCAGAGCGTTGTTGCTGCTCGATGGGTTTGACGAGGTGATCGGGCAGACCACGCTGCTGCACGTTGCCGAAAGTGTTCGGATGCTGGTGCAGGCCTATCAGCACAGTCCGGTTGTCGTGACGTGTCGTATTCTTGATTATCAGGCTGAGCCGCTGCGCCAGCTTCCCGGCTTTTCGACGCAGACCCTGGATGAGTTCAGTGATGAGCAGATGAGCCAGTTTGTCACCATGTGGTACACCGAACTGGCCCACAGCGGACGACGCACCCCGCCGCAGGCCCGCGACGATGCCACCGCCCTGACCGATGCGATTGCCACGCGCCCCGACCTGCGCGACCTGGCACGGCTGCCACTGCTGGCAACCGTGATGACACTGGTGCATACCAACCGGGGCACCATGCCCGATGCCCGCGCCCTGCTCTATTACGAATGCATTGATATTTTGCTGCTCCGCTGGCGACAGCAGCGCGGCGAAGGCGACCTGCTGGCCCGTCTGAACCTGCCCGATTTTCGCAGCGACAATCTCCTGGCGCTGATGGCACGGCTTGGCTTTCTGGCGCACGAGCAAAGCGAACGCAGCACCGACGAACATGCCGCCAGTTCTACCGACCTGGGCGAACAACAGGTGATCGGTATCCTTGCCGAAGGCTTTGCCCATTACGACGAAAACCGGAAGTATGAACTGGCGCACACCGTTTTGCAGGCCCTAGCCCACGGCAACGGGCTATTGCTGCAACGCGGGCCGGGCGTGTATGCGTTCCCCCATCGTACCTTTCAGGAGTTTCTGGCGGGGTATCATCTGCTGCGTCAGCCCAACTATACCCTGCAATGTCTGCACCGCTCCGAGCGGGTTCACTGGCACGAGGCGCTGCTCTTGATGGTCGGGTATCAGGTGCTGGCGGGTGGTGAATATGATAAACCGCTTGGCTTGGCCGAAAAGCTGATCGAGCGCAGCCCGGACGAGCAAATTCTGGCGGGCAAAATATTGGAACTGATGGGGCGTGAGCGGGTGGTGGCCTACAATCTGTTTGGGCAAGAGGGGATCTGGCGCAGGGTCTATCGTGCGCTCCGCAAGCTCTCTATTATGAACGGGCCGATCATGGCTCCGGCGATGGTACGAGTGCGGGCCGGCTTGCTGGCAGGTCGCCTGACCAGCTACGACAATACCGAAGTGGTGCAGCCGATTTTTGACCCACGCCTGCCACTGGCGCTGATCAATTCACGCTGGGAAAATACCATCGACTGGCACAAGGCGCTGAGTTATTACTGGTGTCAGGTGCCAGCGGGCGAGTTCTGGTATGGCGAAGAGCAGAGCGATCTGGAGCATGCTTATCTCTTGTGCAGTTTCCATATTGCCCGCTTCCCCATCAGCAATGCCGACTTCGCCCGCTTTGTCAATACAGGCGGCTATCATAACGAGGAATGGTGGACACCCGGCGGATGGGAGTGGCGGCTCCGCACCGACGAACGCCACCCCGAACGTATTCTGCAATATAAGGAGTTTGCCAACCCCCTGCAACCCGTCACACTGGTGACGTGGTACGAGGCAGCGGCCTATTGTATCTGGCTGACCCACCACGGGCACGCCGAAGGCTGGCTCGCCGAAGATGAAGAGATCCGCTTGCCCACATCGATGGAATGGGAACGGGCCGCACGCGGCGGCGATCAACGCCCCTACCCGTGGGGCTGGCACGAGCCAACGCCAGAGTGTGCCAACTACAACGAAACGGGCATCGGGCAGACCTCGCCCATCGGCTGCTTTCCAAAGGGGGCGGCCCCGTGCGGCGCTCAAGAGATGGCTGGCAAC
Source organism: Chloroflexaceae bacterium (assembly GCA_012033195.1). Taxonomy (GTDB): domain Bacteria; phylum Chloroflexota; class Chloroflexia; order Chloroflexales; family Chloroflexaceae; genus JAAUSQ01. The sequence goes on along the minus strand of JAAUSQ010000177.1, from coordinate 6,893 downwards.
GTGCTGGAATGGCTGGCGACACCCTGGAATGAGCAGAGCCAGATTGAGCTACAGCGTGACTTTACAACAACAACCGGCGTGTCTCTTTCCGGTTCGACCTACTGGCTCGAAAAGGATGGGTTACGCTGCGGGGCGCGTATTGGCGATTTCCCCTATCGCCGCAACGTGATCCAGGGCTTTCGAGTGGTGCGGGCGCACCGTGCGCCGTGTTCGCACACCTACTGACGGGACAAGGGGGAAAACGCAGGCGATAGGTGGTATGGCGGCACGCCGGCCTACACTATCTCGAAGGTGGCGCTCAATGCGCTCACCCGGATGCTGGCGGCAGAGCTACGCGGCAGCCATATTCTGGTCAATTCGGTCTGCCCTGGCTGGGTCGCCACCGATATGGACGGCGCAGGTGGGCGGCCCATCCCCGATAGCGCGGCGAGTGTGGTATGGGCGGCACGGCTGCCCGACAACGGGCCAACGGGTGGCTTCTTCCGCGACGGCAGACCGCTGCCGTGGTAGGCACGGTCTATCAGGCGAGCAATAAGCGGAACACCCCGCATCCCCTGATACCGCTTACACTGAAGGGGTCAGGGCAGCCTTCTTTCTCTTATACCTCGGCGGTGGGCGCACGGCGATGATCAAGCCAGCGTTGCACCACCTCGCGCAAATGCTTGATCGAAAACGGCTTGCTGAGAATATCATCAACGCCCAGCGCCAGATACTCATCTTGCTGCTCACGCATCACATTCGCCGTGAGCGCAATAATCGGCACATTGCGATAGGGTTGGTTTGATTGGCGGATGCGACGGGTAGTTTCCATTCCATCCATCACAGGCATCTGAATATCCATCAGCACCAAATCGTAGCTGGCCTGTTCAAGCTGTTTGAGGGCCTCCTCGCCGTTGGTGGCAACATCCACCTCAATTGCTAATTTTGCCAGCACCCCCTGCACAAGGCTCACATTCGCCGGGTAGTCATCCGCCACCAGCACCCGTCGGCGTATAGTCGGTGTAGGTGCGGCGAGTGGTTCGAGTGCCTCACGCGGTTCGGTTGGAGCCTGCTGCATTACCTGAAGCAAGACATTGTACAGAATAGATTGATCGATGGGCCATGTCAAGTACAGCGCAGCATGCCCCTGAACTTCCACCGTGCCATCGGTAATATAGACCAGTTGCCGCGCCACGACTGGCGGGAGGGTGCCGTTCAGTTCATCCGGGTGCGCTGTAGGGTAACGCAGGAAGAGCACATCAAGCGGCCGGGTACGCTGTTGGGCAAGGGTTTGTAATTCGTTGACATCATAGACCTGCATCACCTTGCACGACCAGCTTTCAAGTTGTTGCGCAAGCACATACCGAGCCGTGCGGCTGGAGTCCATAATAGCCACTTCCAAACTGGAAAAATCGGCCTGTGGTGCCGTCTGCGAACTGGTAGCCCGTGCGATGGGCAGGCGCAGCACAAAGCTGAAGGTACTCCCAACGCCCAGCGTACTTTCCACCTGGAGTGTTCCACCCATCAACTCAACCAGTTGTTTGCTGATAGAAAGGCCCAGACCACTGCCGCCGTACTTGCGGGTAGTGCTGCTATCGACCTGCACAAAACTCTCAAAAATACGCTCCAGATGCTCCGGGGCAATGCCAATGCCTGTATCGCGGACAGCAAAGCGAATAGCGGCGAATTCCTCGAAGACGCGTGCAACACTGATATCGATGGTCACGTGTCCCGCTGGCGTAAACTTGACCGCATTGCCTGCCAGGTTCATCAACACCTGCCGAATGCGGGTCGCGTCACCATACAGACGATAGGGGATTGCCGGGTCGATAGACAGCACAAACTCAATTGGCTTCTCGCGCACCTGCGGAGCCAGGGTCATCTGCACTTCGGTCGCAATCGCTTTTACATCAATCGAGTCGACGTGCAGCACAAACTGACCTGCTTCCAGTTTGGAGAAGTCCAGAATGTCGTTGATAATATCAAGAAGCTGTGTTGTGCTTTTGAAGGCCTCGGCAGCAAATTCGCGCTGCTGCCCACCGAGCGGCGTTTCGAGCAGCAGTTCAAGCATTGCCATAATGCTGGTCATCGGGGTACGAATCTCGTGGCTCATGTTGGCGACAAACTGCGACCGGAGACGAGCAGTGCGGATGGCCTCATCGCGGGCGTGAACAAGCACGCTGCTCGTTTGCTCTCGTTCGAGTGCCCGGGCATAACTTTCTGCAATAACACGAATCATGGTAATTTCTTCGGGGAGCCAGGTACGGGGGCGGCGTGTTTCGTGGTAACCTACAAAGCCTTCGAGCCGATCTGCAACATGGAGCGGCACCCACAGCACCGCTTGTACCTCTGTCTGTGCAAGCATATAGCGGAGATCTTCGGGAAGTTCATCGATGTGGTGCGGGGCGATCAGGTCGTACTGCACAATCAGGGGGTAGAGCGAAGGAGCCAGTTCATCGAAGGGCAACCGTTGCAAATGATCAATTTCAGATTTGACACCGGGCGCACACCATTCGTGCGTGTTATCGAGTCTACGCTCATTGAGGCGAAAGCGAAACACATACACCCGCGACACATCAAGTACCTGACCAGTCAGGGCCAATGCCATATTTACTGCGTCGTCAATCTGTTCGTGTTGCAAAAACAGCCGGATAATTTCTCGGTTGACCGCTTCAATCTCCAGCAAGCGCTCCAGGCGATACCGGGCGTGAAAACTCGATGTTTTATCGTGATAGTGCCAGAGATGCCCAATGTAGGTATCAGCAAAGTAAATTGGCACATAATCACGCTCGAACACACGCCCATCCACCAGATGCAGTACATCACCAATCACCTGCTGCCTGGCCTGCAAGAGCATATTGATACCCATCACAAAGCCTTCTGAATCAACAAAGAGCATCTTGCTGGCTTCGGCACTGTCCGAGCAATCAACTCCGATCAGAGCTTCGGGAGGAGCCGGAATGTTAAACATTGTGCAGAATGCCTGATTGACCAACACAATATGGCGGGTTTCATCTTCAAGCAAAACACCACCATCCAGGTTCGCAATAAGCTTTGTCAGGCGGGCATTGGCGCGTTGGAGATCGTGCATGGCAGACGCTTCCATAATGATAGTTCCTACCTCTTACGTAATAGGCGAGCATCATCTTGCATCTCAGCAAGCGACTACTCCGAGGCTGCAATCAGCATTCACAATATATGCTGCAACCCTTTAGTAAGGGTTTACTTTATATTATATCAATAAATGTGGTAATATGCTTGTCCTGTTCTTATTACCTGACCACACATCGTTCTTGAGCGCCAACGACGCGTAAGTAGGGGAGGCAACAGCGACGGGTGGCTTTCAGCAACTCTGGCATCGAGATGGCCTGCTTGCTTGTTTTTAAGCAATCTCCTCAGCGCATGTAGCACGGTAGGGAGACGGTAATTGTCGGTGAAAATATGGGTTTGTATAGGCCGTGGAGCCAAACATATGTACTATCAGAGAAATACTAACAATATATATTGAGGCTATTGTAGCACACTTGCCATCGAAATAGACGTGAATACATTGGTTGAAGTATAGTGTTTTATAAATTGATTCTTAACGTTGTATCCCAGCCATGCCTCATCAGCGGGCCAGTCGATTTTCGAGGCGTTGTGTTCGTTCCACCTCGGGCATATATCGCAGCAGTTGAAAGATGGCCGTAGCCCGTGCAAGCAATGCAACGGCCTCGGTGTGGTTGCCATAGACATATTGCAACCAAGCCTGTAGTCGTAGGAAGCGCCCGTATTCCTGGGTCTCATCTTCCACAACGAGCGCCTGCGCCTCCCGATAAAACACTTCGGCGGTTGCAAGATCGTTCTGGGCAAGAGCAAGCTCAGCCTGCGCGATCAAGCCGTCGAGTTCTTCGTTTTGCAGTTCAAGCGAACAGGCCAGCGCATAACTTTCGCGGAGGGCTTCTGCCGCCGCGTGCCAGTGGCCTAGTTCCGTTTGGACGCGGCCCAGGTTGAGCAGAGCCAGCATTTGATGAAAGGTATCATCGGCGGTTCGGGCATAGCGGACCGCCTCTTCAAGGTAGTGTGGAGCTTCGGTGTAGCGCTCAGCTTCGTACAGTGTAACACCGATATTATTAGCAATTCGACTGAGCAATGATGATTGCCAATCCGAACGCATATATCGAGCGCCTGCAACCCGTATAAAAGTGACTTTTCAGTGTTACCCTTTTGGGCAGCCATGTTGCTCAAGTTGGCAAACGCATGAAATTGCCCAACCAGATCGTTGGTTTCCTGACTGGCATGCAGATTCTGCTCAACATAATAATGAGCTGCTACTGTATCACCGCGTGTGTATGCAATGCCACCTAGACGATTAAATACCCGTGCCTGTTCGACATAGTTGTTGCTGCCATGGAGGTAGTGTAATGCTTGCTCCAGGAAGTGCTGAGCATCGGACAGATTGTTTTGTCGAAAGGCCGTCCAGCCAATATCGCTCAGGATGCGGGCATGCTCAAGATGTCCAGCAGCACCGGTTACGGTGGTAGTGCGGCGGGCCTGATGATAGGTTGACAGTGCCTGCTCGTACAGCCCTTGCTGCTCATAGGTAGTACCCACTTTGCGGAGTACCGCAGCCTGTTGCACCAGTGCATCTGTGGTACTGACACCGCTCAGCATATGATGCAGCACCATATACAGCTCACGTGCTGCACTGTATTCACTGGTCAGCGCCAGTACATCACCGAGACCACCATAAATCTGTATTGCATTATCACGGTCGTTTTGGTGTACCGTTCCGTCTGCAGCCGGTAGCGGCAACAATGCCAGCGCCTGCTGATAGAGGTGCTTTGCTTCGCCGAGTGCAAAGCGTTCCTGCGACTGGCGGGCCGCTTGTAAGAAAAGCGGCAGTGCCTGTTCTGGCTCCTCGGCCCATAAGTAATGATATGCCAGCATGCTCTGGTATTCGTCGAGCCGGTCGCCATACACCTGTTTGATTGTTTGGGCAGTAGTATGGTGGATCGTGCGACGCTGGGCATAAAGCTGGCTATTATAGGTAACATCGCGCAGCAGTTCATGTTTGAAGCGTATGGTTGGTACATCGCTTTCAGGATCAGGTACCATAAAAGCGTGGAGAGTACCGCTTCCAATGGCTCTGGTGAAATACCACTGGTACGGCACACTTCATTCAACAATGCGACAGACATACGCATACCAAGCACTGCGGCAATATTGATCATCTGTCGAACCGAAACAGTCATCTTATCAAGGCGAGCTACAATCAGCCGTTCTATCTGTGAAGGGATACTATCATCAAGCGGCCCCGTACATTCCCACCGTCCCTGATCGTTCCGCCGCAGCATACCAGTTTGGATAAGGTAATAGATAATTTCTTCCAGAAATATCGGTCGTCCGCCAGCGCGGGCTACAAACGCCTCAAGTTCCGGTGGCAGGTCACCATCGAGCATCGAGCGCATGAAGGCGCGGCTACGTTCATCAGACAGGTCTTCGAGTGTGATAACGTCAGTGCTTTGCCACCCGTCGGGCAGAGTTCGCATAACACACAGCAAGAGCAGCGGGAATGAAGGCAGCGATTGATTGAAACTCTGGAGTAACTCATAGCTTGAAGCGTCAATCCAGGCAAAATCTTCAATAACAAGAACGAGTGATTCAAGCTTTGCCGCCTCGCGTAACAGCGTAATGATGAGATCATGGAGTTTCTCACGCCGATAGTCGGGTTGCAAAAACATCACAGGGGTATCGTCATCAAACTCGATGTTGAGGAAGCCTTCAAGCAGCCATACCAGTTGCAATTGATCGGGAATAAGTTGATGAATACGCCTGACAATATATTCATTTGCATCGGGCGCGTGCGGGTCTACCTGGAGTATCTGCCGCACCAAGCGAGTGATGACCGCATAAGGCATGGTTTGCTCATAGTTATGACATGTCTCACGAATGACACGCGGCGCATCCAAACGAGCATACAACTCGGTCACAAATGCATCAACCAGTCGCGACTTGCCCACTCCTGCTTCGCCCATCAACGTTACGATATGTCCTTGCGGTTGCTGGCTGAAGGTCGCACGAGCATGGGCAAGCAATTGTTCAAGTTCGGCTTCTCGTCCAATAAGCTCAGTTTGTTTACCCTGGTAGAAAAAAACATCTTCATGAAACGCGAGTGTTTGATCAAAAGCAAGTTGCACTGTTTCAATGGGCTTGCTAAACCCCTTGAGTTGAACGGGTTCAATGCGATGTGTAGCGACGGGAACACGCATACGCTGATACGTTTCGAGGGGCAGCAATATTTCGCCCGGTTGTGCTGTTCCCATCAATCGAGCCGCCAGATTGACCAGTGGGCCGATCACGGTATATTCACAGCGCTGCGAACTGCCTACCAGACCAGCATACACAATACCGCTACTCAGGCCCACTCGTGGCGGTGGCACAGTTGAGATCGAGTCGGGTTGAATGCCCTCAAATAGATTCTGGGCAAGAAAATCACGGATTTCTGTTTCGGCCTCCTGTACAACCTGCGCAAGGCCACGACTCAATTTCAACGCACTCACAAGGTCGTGCTCATAGACAACAGGCGCACCAAACAGCACCAGGGCACGATGCCCCCCTCGTATCAATTCAATTTTGTTAATAGTACCGCCATACTGCTGGACACGTGTAGCAATATGGTTGTAGCAAAATGCAATAAGGTACCCAATATCCAGGGCATGCGTGCGCTGAGATCAGGTGTGTCAAGCAGGGCTATGATCTCGTCAAACAGGGCCAGACTGAAAAAGCAGGTGACGACAGGCCGAAACTCCCCCTGATAGGATAGATTGAGAGCACTTTCGGTAGGAATAGCAACAGGCACATAACTCTGTGCTATCGTGATCTGCTCCATCAAACGCAAGAGTGTGAACTGGGAAGGGTGCCTATAGAGAGAC
>JAAUSQ010000176.1 GCA_012033195.1 Chloroflexaceae bacterium | reverse complement strand
TTGTGGCACCGATTGGTAAGAGGATACACCATGGACAAGGCGCAGCAATCTCGCAGGGCGGGGGAGATGTTAGTTACGTCTGGCATCAATCACGCATGCGCCGACGGCGTGAGTGCAGGCACGGCTCACTGGTGCAGGGCTGCACCTCCACGCTGATATGTGCTAGGTCGGGCACGGCGTGGAGCAGTTTTTTGTAGTGTTCCGGCGGCTGCGGATAATGCGTCACCACCGTGATGATGACAGCTAAGTGATGTGGCCCGACTTGCCAGATATGCAGGTCTGCAACGCGGTTGTCTGCGTCGGCTTCGATGATGGTACGAACCGTGTCCACCGTGGATGGGCTGACCGCACTATCCAGAAGAATAGAACTGGTATCACGCAACAAGCCCCACGACCAACGGGTGATAACGAGCGCCCCCACGATGCCCATGGCGGCATCCAGCCACACCCAACCGAGAAACATTCCTGCTACCAACGCAATAATTGCCAGCAGCGAAGTGAGGGCATCGGCCAGCACATGCAGATAGGCTGCACGCAGGTTGTGATCGCGGTGGTGCGTGTGGTCGTCGTGATCATGGTCGTGGTCGTGTGCGTGACCGTGCTGATGGTGGTGGTCGTCACGGAGGAGGAGCGCACTCACCAGATTGACTAGCAGCCCCACGATTGCAACCGCAATTGCTTCGGGAAACTGGATTGTAGCCTCCATGAAGAAGCGCTGGATCGACTCAAGCGCCATCACCAGTGCCACGATTGCCAGTGCAACCGCGCTGGCAAACCCGCCCAGCACACCGACCTTACCCGTCCCAAAGCTGTAGCGTGAATTGTCGGCGTGGCGACGCGCATACCAGTAGGCAATGGCGGTAATGCTCAGCGCAGCAACATGGGTTGCCATATGCCAACCGTCGGCCAGCAGCGCCATTGAGCCGAACAGCACCCCGCCGATGATTTCCACGATCATCATGGTCAGGGTCAGCCCAATCACAATACGGGTGCGCTGCTCGCTCTGTCGGTCGGTCTGCGTAAAGTGGTGGCTATGTTGCCATTGTTTAAGGGTATAACTGTGCATTCATTATTCCTTGCCGTACCAATAGTGTTTACCAGGGTTGGCGCTAGTAGTGCATACTTTGCCCCTGTGCAAGGGTAGCCGCTCGTGGTGGCCTAAGCTTCGCCGCCTGAACCTATGCGTTCCCAGGCTGTCGCTGCCACCGCAACCGTACCGCTAGCACAGCTTAGCAAAATGCTTAATCTATGTCAAGACAACAACAATGCTCAAGGTAGATCCTTGCAGCAGGAATGCAGCGCGGGCGGCAGGTGGCGCAGCACCTTGTACCGTGATAGGGGCACCGCCTGTCCCCATGTGCTATACTGAATGCAGTAGCACACATGTCTGTTCGGGAGTCTGACGCATGAGGGACGTTATGCCGAGACCGACCACCCACTCAAACGGCTTGTCACCCTTGCCGCCGATGACTTTGCCACGTGGCTGCTTGACCGACCCGTGCAGCGCGTTACCACGCGGCAGGGCGAATTGACTGCCGTGCCCGACCCGATTGATATCAATCAGGTGTTGTTGGTTACGCTTATCGACGGGCGTGAGGTCATTCTCCACATCAAGTTTCGAGGGCCAGGCGGCAACATCCCGATGCCCTTGCGGATGCTCAACTACAGCACTCGTCTGGCGCTGACCTATCGCACTATACCGACTCTCAGTGTGGTCCTGTATCTGGGCGGCGCTGGTGCGCAGGCGACACCGGCTCGCATACCCTGGAAGACCCGGATGGACAGGTACGGCTAGCGTGGCGCTACCGTGTGGTGCGGTTGTGGCAACTCGATGTTAAGAGGAGATTGCAACGATGGCTGAACAGCTTATCACCCGCGACGATGGCCTACCCGAAACACCCATAATGCGGAAGCTGCGCGAGCAGGGCCGCGAGGAAGGGCCGGAAGAGGTACTCTTGCGGCTGTTGACACGGCGCTGTGGCCTGCTCAGTGCCGCCACAACGAACCGGGTGCAGCAACTTGACACAAGCCAGTTGCTTGCCCTGGCCGATGCCCTGCTAGACTTCCACTCGGCTGCCGACCTGGAAGCGTGGCTGACCGCACACGCACCACGCGGCGCTAAAGGACACCCTTATCCTTGCTCCATGCACTCGAACATGCTACAATACAGGTTATTAAAAAGATGTGGATAAACATTCACATCTTTGATCAGAATAGGAAAGAGTTGCTTTCAAGGAGGAAACAACCATAGAGCCACAATACACTGTCAATGGTAAACGTATGCACATGACCGAAGCGCCCCGCAAGCGTGCGTTTCTGGTAGGCGCAGAGCTGTCGAGCATGCCGGAACAGTGGCCCGCCGAAGACTCACTGCGTGAACTGGCGCTCCTGGCTGATACTGCCGGACTGGATGTTGTGGGCAGTATGTATCAGAAACTGTCGCACCCCTTCTCCAAGTATTTTATCGGCCCTGGCAAGCTCCGCGAACTCAGCGAAGTCTGTGCCGCCGAGCGGGTTGACCTCGTGATTTTTGATGATGAACTGACACCGGCCCAGACCCGCAACCTGGAACGTGAACTTAATATGGGTGTGCTCGACCGTACAGCATTGATCCTCGATATCTTTGCTCAGCACGCCCGTACCCACGAGGGCCGTATTCAGGTAGAACTGGCCCAGTATGAATACCTGTTGCCACGCCTGCGCCGTCAGTGGACCCACCTTGAACGGCAGGCCGGTAGCGGTGGCACATCGGCAGGTGGTGCGGTTGGTCTGCGTGGCCCCGGTGAAACGCAGCTTGAACTTGACCGCCGTGCTATCAACCAGCGCATTGCCCTGCTGAAAGACCAGCTTGGTGATGTGCATCGCCACCGCGAACTGTACCGTAAGCGTCGGCGCAGTAGCGGGGTGCCGATTGCGGCACTGGTGGGCTATACCAACGCGGGCAAATCGACGCTGCTGAATGCGCTTTCGGGAGCAAATGTGCTGGTAGAAGATCGGCTGTTTGCCACGCTCGACCCGACCACGCGCCAGATTGCACTGCCGGGTGGTCAGTCGATCCTGCTCACCGATACGGTCGGGTTTATCCAGAAGTTGCCCACTCAGCTTATTGCGGCCTTCCGTGCCACACTCGAAGAAATTAGCGAGGCCGACATTCTGCTGCATGTGCTGGATATTACCCATCCGAACGCCCAGGAACAGGCGCAGGCCGTTGAAGCAACCTTGCGTGAACTGGGGGTTGGCAAAAAGCCGATGCTGACCGTACTGAACAAAGTTGATACTATGGAGGGGATTGGTGCCGCCGATGTCGAGGGGATGGCTGCCGACCTAGGCCTGCCAAGCGATTATATTGCGGTATCGGCGCAGCGAGGCTGGGGCATTCCGGCGCTGCTCACGCGGCTCGAAGAGGCACTTGCATCAACAATGGTACGACTGGATGCGTTGATCCCATATCAGCGCAACGACCTTGTCTCGCTCTGGCACGAACGCGGCTTTGTAGAACATCAAGCGTTTGAAGCGGAAGGTACCCACCTGACGGGTAGTGTGCCGCGTGCGCTATCGCATCAGTTTGAAGCCTTTGTCAATGGCGACGGCAAGGGTAACTATGCATATAGCAACGGATAATCGGGAGACTGGAACAACCCGCCGTCAATTTGTCCTTTCGTCGAGTGCTGTGCTGTTGCTGGTACTCGGCATCGGCGGGTTGTTCCGGCTCCTGCTGGCGTGGCGCAGCCTCGATGTCCTGGATACGCTCTTTTTCCCCGATGATACGTACCTCTCACTTGGTATTGCTCGTAATATCGCGCTCGGTTATGGCTCGACCTTCGACCGGGTAGTACTGACCAATGGCTATCAGCCGCTCTATGTCTGGCTGATGGTGCCCGTCTACTGGCTTCTTCCCAACGACTTGCTGCTGCCCATTCATATTGCATTGACAATGCTGGCGCTGGTGGGTATTGTAACTGGCTGGCTGGTCTACCTGATCGCCCGCCACCTTGCAACCCCGTGGCATGGCGTGGTTGCGGCTGCGATCTGGATGCTTGACCCGCGTGTGATCGGGCAGAACCTGAACGGGCTTGAAACGGGCATCGCTGTGCTGGGGATGGCAGCCACGGCCTACTGGTACCTGTCGCGCATCCGCGACCACACACAGATACCACTCTGGCGCGTTGCCGTGCTTGGCGTGCTGGCAGGCCTGACTATTCTGACCCGCGTTGATCAGGTGGTGTTTGTGGGGGCGTCGGCCTCGATTATCTTATTAAGCACCGCAACTGGCGTGTCTTCTGGAATCTGACACTGGTTGGCATAATCGTCGCGCTGCTCTACACGCCGTGGCTGGTGCTGGGCTGGTCAATCGGTGCCAGTATCATTCCCGAAAGCGGGGCCGCTGTGCGCCTGAACGCCCAGGGGCAGGCTGCTGGTTCGGCAACGTGGTATCTGGCGGCGCTGATGGTCTGTCTCTCGGTGCTGCTCTCCACGCCCTACAGCACCATGCTGCTGGCGCTGGGCATTGTTGGTACAGTGCTCGTACGTCGTCGGCTGAAGCAACCCAACGACTGGCTGCGGCAGGGCTGGCACCGCTTACAACCGCTCGGCTTTGTGCTGCTGTGTGGCCTGCTGATGCTGCTAGCCTACTGGCTCTATATTTCGGCCTACTGGTTCTTTGATCGTTACCTACACCCGCTCACGCTGTTTATTACCATCGCGTTGGTGGTATTGCTGCCCGCGCCTGCGCTGCTGCTACCACGAATGCAACGGGTATATACTAGCAGCCTCGCGGTGATGCTGGCGCTGCAATGTGGTCTGTCGGCTTGGCTGCTGGTGGCCCAACCTGCACCCAATGGCTACCTGACGATAGCGCGCTGGGTCAATGCAAACCTGGGCGGCTCCACCGTGGGCGCGTTCCAGGTGGGGGCGATTGGCTACTGGGCCGATGATGTTGAGTTTGTCAATCTGGATGGGGTAGTTGATGGGCGGGCCTACGATGCCATTAAAGCTAATCGGATGGGCGCGTATCTTGCAGAGCGCGACGTTGAGTGGGTGATCGACTGGACCGACCCACCGGGCGGGCCGCATGTGATATGGGATGAGCGAGTAGTGTATGTAGAGGAGATCCCCGACCTGACCACGTGGGGCGATACGTGGTATCTGTTTGAGGTGCGCGAGTAGCCGCACGTGCTCAGCTTGTACTGCCCCCTGGCCCCTCTCTACCCACGAGAGGGGCTTGTGCTTTTTTTAGATGGTCTCACGCTGTTGGCGGGCCGCACGCTGATAGGCCGACAAATCGTTGGGGTTGGCAACCAGCACCCCGCCGCGCACGGTCGCCCCGATCACCACCGCAGCGGCAACCAGCACAATGTTTTTGATAATATACTGACCTTCCAGGGTCGGTGCATATGGGAATTGTACAAATGCCTCTGCCGGGAAGAGGAATAGCGGCGTTACAGTGCCTGCCATCTGTGCTACCAGCAACAGCAGGGTCAGGCGCATAGGCCAACCGAGGATCAGGCCGAGGCCGATAGCCACTTCCCACGCGGCCAGCACGGGCAGGCTGATTGCGGCAGGCACCAGACCAAACGTGAGCAGATCAATGGTGCGGGTGGCCAGATCTTGCGCGGGGCTGAGGCCGGGGAAGAACTTGAGCACGCCGAACCAGAAGAAGACAATGCCCAGCGCCACCCGTAGCAGCAGCACACCATAGCGGGCCATCAGTTCGGTAATGCGGGTATCGAGACGTTCGAAGCGGTTGCGAAGTGTTGACATAATAGAGCCTTTCGAGAGTTTTTCTGCTTCTAACCTTTCTATCTAGATTATACAAACAGGCTGTATTTTAGCCAGCACAAATCTAGATATATTATTGATGCATTGCACGCTACGTGCCAACAGTGGCGCTGCCACAGATTGGGCAAGGGGTATGGAGCAAGCGGGAAGCCCGTGCAGGCGGACGGTGTGGCCCGGCACTGCAGCACCGGGCTGAGACACAAAGCCCCGCCGGATCTACCACACCGCCCGCGCAGGCGGGCTTCGTACACCAAGCCAGGGACTTCAGTCACCCGGCTGCCTTATCCCCCTACTTCCACTTGATCGTACAGCCGACCGGCGCAGTCTCGGCAATTGCGGGAGCCTTGCCCGCCAGCACTGCGTCAAGGGCATCGCGCAGGTAGGTGTGCTGTACCGCATCGGGGTTTTCGTAGTTGTCGTCAATCGTGCCGTGGTAGCGCAGGGTGCCGGTGGTATCAAACACAAAAACTCTGGCGTGCGCTCGGCACCATAGGTACGAGCCACTTCCTGCGTTTCGTCATAGAGATAGGGGAAGTTGAACTGCTTTTCGGTGGCGCGTTCTTTCATCTTCTCAAAGCTATCGGCAGGGTAGCGCATGGTATCGTTGGAACTGATGACCACAAACTGCACGCCCCGGTCGGCATAATCGGCCTGCGTCTGTACCATCCGGTCTTCCCAGGCGCGCACATAGGGGCAGTGGTTGCAACTGAAGACCACCACTCGCACCGCCTTATCGCCGTAACCCGCAATAATATCGTGCTGTTCGCCATCCACACCAGGCAGCACAAAGGGCTGCAAGCTATCACCAATCTTTAATGCGGTCATTGGTATTTTTCCTCCGTTTTGCTGGATACTGATAGCACCAATTATGCGGACATATGTTCAGATTGTAGATGGGCGCGTACCGCCGCACGAATCATGGCAACTGATGGCAGCGGCGAGATGCGCCCGTTCTCCTGTCGATAGATGCGGCAGGTCCGGGCATACGGTTCGTCGGACGCGGGCGGGTCAATATCCTGCCCATCGATCAGGATGGTTGGGGAACCGATAAAGCGCAATGCTGCGGCCTGCGCATCGGTTTCTACTGTAACAATATCAATGGAAACGTCCACCGCTTCAGCCTGTAATACCTCGCGCAGCCGTGCAAGGGCTACATCGTGCGAGGGGCAATCTTCACAGTACAAAAAATGAATCTGCATCGGGTACTCCTGGTAGTGGTTACATTCTTATGTACTGTACCATGAATATGTCCAACAAACAGGACAGCATAAGAATGATATACCTGTTGCGTGCTGTCGTAACCGTATGGTATACTTTCTGATGTGCCAGATACAAACAGTGCCGGGTTGTGTAATGGTAGCACGACGGACTTTGGATCCGTTTGTCCAGGTTCGAGTCCTGGCCCGGCAGCCAGCGGCGTATATGCAAATGGAGATGGGTGTGCCAGTGCAAGGTATGGTGAAAGCGTGTTTCCAACAGCCACGGCACCAGAACAACCGGATATGTACCCGGGGTGTGCAGTGGAGCATGGCTTCACTGTTTTTTGTTGGGCACCATGCTTGCATTGGCTAAGCAGTATACGTTGCACGAGGAAGTACGTACAGCCGACCGTCACGTATCAGCCCGTTCTGTGCTTGCGAGCGTAGAACGATAGGGGGCGGTATAAGGAAAAGAGGTTATGGACGGACGACTGCTTGTCTTTAGCGGGAATTCAAATCGTGCGTTGGCCCAGGAGATTGCCCAGTGCATGAATATGCAGCTTGGCAGGGGGATGGTTGGTTCGTTCAAAAATGGTGAGACCCGGGTCAAGATTGAAGACAACGTGCGCGGCTGTGATGTGTTTGTGGTGCAGCCCACCTGCCCGCCGGTCAATCAGTATTTGATGGAACTGCTGCTGATGATTGATGCGCTGCGGCGTGCTTCGGCGGCGCGGGTGACGGCAGTCATACCTTATTATGGGTATGCCAAACAGGAGAAAAAAACCACCGGACGCGAGCCGATTTCGGCAAAACTGGTGGCTAATCTAATCTGCACTGCCGGTGCCGACCGGGTGCTGACGATGGACCTGCATGCCCCGCTATCGAGGGCTTTTTTGATATTCCGGTCGATCACCTGCAAGCCGCACCGCTGCTGTCCGATTATATGAGTTCGTTGAATATGCCCGATCCGGTTATTGTGTCGCCCGATGCGGGCGGGGTGGGGCGGGCCAACCGCTTCCGCGAACGGATTGGCGCACGGCTTGCAATTATCGCCAAACAACGCCCCGAACCCGATATGGCCGAGATACTGGAGATGGTTGGCGAAGTCGAAGGAAAAACAGCGGTTATTGTGGACGATATGATCTCGACTGGCAGCACCCTGACCGAAGCAACCGATATGCTGCTCGAACGGGGGGCGCGTGCGGTGTATGCCTTTGCAACGCATGGCGTTTTTGCCGAAAATGCGCTTGAGCTTATGGGCGAGTCGCGGCTCGTCGAAACAGTGGTGACCAATACGATCCCACAAAAAGAAGACTATCACGAGGCGCGGGTGCGTACGATTAGCGTTGCACCACTGTTTGCCGAGGCGATTACCCGTATTCACAAGGACTTATCGTTGAGTGTGCTATTTTCTTCTGAACGTAACACGGAACTGTATTCCCAACCGTAAGCAACAATTGATTATTCCTATGCGGCGCGTGGTTGGGTGCAATGATGCACCGGACAGCGTGTATCGTTTCACTGTCGGTCGTGAGAGAAGAGCAGTATGGTGCCGTATGCTCTACCCGTTTTGCTGCTGTCACCCATCATAAAAGTACGGTAGCGCCTGTGACAGCCAAGGGGCCTGGAGCTTATTCGAAAGGAGTTAACCCTTGGATCCTGACCCTAGTCAGATAGTGCTGCTGATAGCAAGTTTTATGGTGCTTGCCTTTGCATCAGCAGCCGACGCAGCTTTTACGTCGGTCAACTGGCGGCGCATTAGCAGCTTGCTTGCTGATCGTGCTGAACGTTCGCCCCGCCTGGCCCGCCTCACGGAAGACCCCTACCGCTTTAAAGCAACGATTATTTTGCTCAATACTGGTGCAACGATTGTTGCCGCCGCCGAGGTGCTGTATATCAGCCGCACGGCCCCGCTCTGGATGCAGGGGTTGCTGTTGTTTGCGCTGCTGCTGCTGATCCTGGTTGTCAGTGCCGCATTGCCCAAGGCGATTGTGATGCGGAACCCGCAGGCATGGGTGCAGTCGCTGGCTGGCCCGATCAGTCTACTCGCGTGGGGGCTATGGCCGGTGGTGGCTATCGTCAATATTTTGCTGCGTCCATTTGGCTTTTTGCTTGGTCGCGATCAGATTACCAGTACACCGCTGGTGATTGAAGAAGAATTGCGTATGTTGATGGAGGCTGGCGACGAAGAAGACAATAAACCGGAAGAACTGCGGCTCATTGAGAGTGTGTTCGATTTGAATGAAACCGAAGTACACGAAATTATGGTGCCGCGTGTGGATATGGTTGCATTGGAAATTGATACACCCCTTCATGAAGCACTTGATGCGGTTATCAGCGAAGGTCATTCGCGTATTCCGCTCTACGAAGAGATAATTGACAGCATTGTTGGTATTCTATATGCCAAAGACTTGCTGCCCGAACTGCGCAACGGTCGGCACTCGACCACGCTGAAGGAACTGGCCCGCCCGGTCTATTTTGTCTCGGAGAATGTCAAGCTTGACTCGCTGCTGAAGGATATGCAGCAGTCGAAGGTACAGATGGCAATCATCCGCGACGAGTTCGGCGGTACGGCTGGCCTTGTCACCATCGAAGACTTGGTTGAGCAGATTGTGGGCGATATTCACGACGAGTACGACGACGAGCCGAATATTCAGGTGTTGAGCGACCGGGAACTGGTGGTGCTGGCCAATACACCAATTGACGACATCAACGAGATGACCACGCTCGACTGGCAGTCGTCCGACGTGGAGCGCGTCGGTGGGTTGCTGTACGAGACACTGGGCCGCGTGCCCAACATCAGCGACGTGGTAGAGCTTCCGGGTGCAACCGTCGAAGTGCTTTCGCTCAAGGGGCAGCGACCGGGCAAGCTCCGCATTGTGCTGCACGATTCGAGCACGTTGCGTGTACCGCGCCCTGCCGAGCATGTCTTGCATTCGGTGCTAGAGCCGCCCCTGATGCTACCGGGGAGTTACACCAGTGGCGGCTACCTGGAGCCACTGCCGATGGTGCCAGCCACAAGCAGCATTACTGATATAAATCGGAACGGAGCATCGCATGGAACCAACTCCGCCTACCCTCACCTACGCTGATCTGATCCAGGCCGCACACACCGCCCGCATCTATGCGTATGTGCCCTACTCGCGCTTTGCGGTGGGTGCGGCGGTGCTGACGGCATCGGGCAAGATTTTTGCAGGCGGCAACATCGAAAATGCCGCGTACCCGCTCTGCTGCTGTGCCGAGCGGGTGGCGCTCTACAGTGCGTATGCTGCTGGCGAGCGCGATATTGTGGCGCTGGCGGTGGTCACCGATACGGAAGAGGTTGCAAGCCCGTGCGGTGGGTGCCGTCAGGTGATGATTGAACTGGCTCCCAGCAGCGCGGTCATTCTGCTGAATGTAGCGGGCCACGAGCAGCGCACCACACCGCAGGCGTTGCGTACCGCACGGCTTCGGGGCGCAGCAGTTGAGCGAGGGCACGCAGGGGTAGCGAGGGATGGTACCCGGGGCGATCCACAA
>JAAUSQ010000175.1 GCA_012033195.1 Chloroflexaceae bacterium | reverse complement strand
ACCGTCACCACCGTCACCCGCCTGCCAGAAAGCCAACTGCTGCTGGGGCGCACCTTCAGCATTGGCGAAACCCAGATTATGTACGGCACACTGGTCATGTTTCTTTTGTTCATTATTGTGTGGTTCATTCTTAAAGAAACGCAGTTCGGGCGGCACGTTTATGCTGTGGGCGACAACCCCGAAGCCACCCGCCTTACCGGCGTGGCGACCAACCGCGTGCTGCTGCTGTACCACGACAATAGAGGCGGTGTGCGTGGCCTGCTCTATCCCACTCCGGACGCAACACCGACCGAGTTGGCGCTTGTAGCATCGGGCACACAGCCGCGTGTGGTCTTTCATCCAATGTCGCAGGGCTGGCTGGTAAGCTGGATCAATCCAGCGACGGGCGGCCTGGTGTATGAGGCACTGCGTGCGGACGGCACACCGCTGCTCGATAGCGACTCGCGGCAGGCGTATCAGTGGCCCACCAGCACCACCAGTGCGGGGCTTGCACTGGCCTGCCCTGCCGCACAATCGGTGCCCGTGCAGCAACTCGCCTTTGAGGAGGTGACGGGCGCAGAAATGTTTGATGATACTTCCGGCTTTGGCAACGATGCAACCTGTGACAGCGCAACCTGTCCGCTGGCGGGTGCGTCTGGTACTCCGTTGGGGCCACGTTCCGACTTTGCGCTGGCCTTCGATGGGCAGGACGATACCGCCACGATTAGCCGCACCATCCAGAACGATTTTAGTGTTGCCTTCTGGTTCCGTTCTACCCAGGTAACGGGCAGCGCCAACCAGTGGCAACAGGGCGCGGCACTGGTCGCAGGCGATACCACCAGCATTACCAACTCGTTTGGTATTGCGCTTGGCGCTGGTCGTATCCTGTTTGGCATAGGCACCGCACCCGCCAATACCATCAGCAGCCCACCCGTTGCCGATGGCGCATGGCATTTTGTCACGGCCACCCGGCAGCAGCGCAGCGGGCAATTGCGGCTCTATATCGATGGTACCGACGGTAGCCGACGTCAACCGGGTTGACTATCACGCTTGATGGCGCACCACGCCTGAGCCTTGGCAGTTTGCGGTTGGGCCAGAACTTCTACAATGGCAACCTCGATGAACTGACCTTCTACCGCACCGCGCTGCTCTCCGAGACGGTGCAGGCGCTCTACCGCGACGAGGTGCAATCGTTCTGTGTGGCAGCAACGGCGGCTCCGGCAGATATTCCGTTTGTGCGCCTCGAACTGGAACAACCCGACACACGCGGCGGCCTGTTCACACAAGAAAGCCGCATTCCAGTCACGATTGATGGTGATGCGCCGACTTCCTCGGTTGACTCGCTGCGTGATGGGCAGTATATCCGGGGCCGCGCCAATGGTGAGCGTACCCTGATTATTGGCGGCATTGCCAGCGACCCGACCTCAAGCGTTGAGCGGGTGGCAGTGCGTGTCAACGGTGGTTCGTTCACACGGGCCACAGGCGCAGAGACATGGACATACCCGCTCCGCATCAGTGAGGGTGTGTATGCAATTGAGAGCCGCGCCACCGATATTGTTGGCAACATCGAGCAACCGCCCGCCTCTCTCTCGGTGATTGCCGATGCACAGCCGCCCCAGATCGGCTTTGCTGCCAACCCCGGCACGGTGTTCTTCCCACAGCGGGCGCTGGATGGTGCGTGGACGGTAGTTATCAGTGGCACAGTCAGCGACCCGGCGGTGGGCAGTGTACCGGGCAGCGGCGTGCGGCCCAACTCGGTAGAGGTACGGTTGCAAGGTGCTGGGAATGGGGGCGTGTCGGGTACATGGCAACGCGCCACGCTGACTGATACTACCTGGAGCCTGAGTTATACGCTGAGCGCTAATCTGCCCGACCCATCGGGCGCATACACCCTGATTGCACGGGCGCGTGACCGGGTGAATAACCAGACTGGTCCGGTACGCCAATCGATTGAACTGGATAGCAGGGGGCCAGTTGCCGCACTCAATCTGGATGATGCCAGCGAGTTACTGTTTACCAGCACCGCTACCCTCAATGGTGTCATCACCGACACAGGCAGCCTCGCGGCAGGCGTTGACACGCTCGAAGCGGCCTTTGTACCGGTTGAACAGGTGGAGGCGCTCTCGCGCACGGTGGTGCTGTTGCCGTTTGATGATGCCGCTGGTGCGGTGTGGTTCGATGATACTTCGTTCCAGCAGAACGATGCCCGCTGCACCGATACAGCCAGTTGCCCAACCAGCACAGTTGGGCAGTTTGGGCAGGCGCTCGCCTTCGATGGCGTTGATGATTATATCATTGTGCCCGACAGCGCCAGCATCGATTTTGCGGCAAACGAGGACTTCACGCTATCTGCCTGGGTGCGTATCGACACAAACCAGCCTGATATCGGCAATATTGACAACGACATTATCGAGAAGTGGTCAACTCAGGGCGGCTACCCATATGTCGTGCGTTATCTCAACAGCGGCCCGCAGGCCGGACGGGTTTCTGTAGCCCGCTTCGATGGCATTACCAATCCGACCATTGTTTCATCGGTGCCACTCAACGATGGAGCTTATCACGCAATTACCTTTGTGAAACAGGGCAATACCCTGTTGCTGTATATTGATGGACAACTGGATGGTACCGCCATTGACACAACAATCGGTGATACCACCAACGATAGCCCGCTGATCCTCGGCGCACGCGGCAACGTTCCGGCAGTCAGCCTGAGCGCCGATAACCTGCAAACGTTCAACCACTTTGCCGGCGCTATCGATCAGCTTATCATCGAGCAGCGCAGCCTGAGTGCCGCCGATGTGCAGGCGCTCTATGCAGCAGCCAGTGTGCTCTGGCGGCCTGCCACTCTCGACCAGAACGGCCCCGGTGTGGCAAGTAGCCCGTGGAACCTCGACATTCCGGAAGGGTTGGAAGGCACCTATCAGTTGACCTACGCGGCACCGACGCACTCGGCAACCAGACAGTCACGCCGTATGTCTGGCGTGGCGTCATCGACACTCGCGCCCCTGTTGCCACACTGACGGCACTGTTTACCGGACGTACCTATAACACGAGTGGTACGCCACGCTACGAGATTATCTACACCTGCCGTGCTGAAGACCAGCATCTGGGTGACGCTGGCTTCGACTGTCCGTGCAGCAACCCGCCTACCCGCACCTACGAGGATGCACCATGGCTGGAGGCCCTGTTCTTTGATACGGCACAGCTTGTGCAGCTTGAGTCCACGTGTGCAGTGTGGGAAGACGCGGTGCAACCTGCCACCACGATCAGCGCATGTGATATCTTCGACCGCTGTACAACCGCCGATGTGCAGCACCTCCTGACCGGGCCTGTACTGCCAACGCCACTGGCGGTTATCGTCAGTCCAACGCGGGACAGCGTTGTTGCCAGTACCAGCGGCGTTGTAAATGTAGAGGTCGGCGCAACATCAGGCCCACCGCTCCAGGATGTAACGCTGCTGCTGGATGGCCTGTCGGTTGATACGCGCACCTTCGACCCAGTAGCGAACGTCACCGAAGCCAGTTATACTGTCCCGCTCACACTGACTGACGAGCGTACCTATACCCTGCAAATAACGGCCCGCGATTGGGCAGGCGGTGCTCAGATAACCCTGAGCACGTTTACACTCGACCGCCAGCCGCCAGGGGTAACGTTTGCAACCAGCGTAGTGACCAGCACCAACGCCTACCTTGCAGAAGATGGCTGGGTGCGCTTTACGGGCACTGCCACCGATACGGTTGGGTTGGTGCAGGTGACGTTGCAGGTGGGCAGCGAGGCGGCGCGTGATGCCTTCTTTAATGGTACAACCTGGAACACGGTCTGGAATATCGACCGTGAACTGGACGGCGAGACGGTGCCCGTGGTGGCGCGTGCCATCGACCGCGCCGGACAGGTTGGCGAGATCAACCGCGATCTTGTGGTTGATCTGAACCCGCCGCAGCCGGTCAGCATCACGCTGGCCTACCGCAATGGTCAGGGGGCAGTGGTGCCAATCGAGGCAGGAGCAACCGTCTTTGATACCTTCGAGCCGTCTTTGCTCATCAACTGGACGGCCAGCAGCGACGGCAGCGGCCTGGATGTGTACCGCGTTGGCTGGACAAACAGCATCACCCCCAACATTGCACTGCTGATACCTACCAGCGACCTGAGCTATGAGACGGTGGTACAGGATAGGCAGATGCTGTATGCCCACATGGTGCTCCGCGATACGCTCGGCAATCAGCGCATCCAGACGGTCGGGCCAGTGTATATCGACTTCCGCGAAACGCCCGATGTGGAGCTTGCCAACCTCGACTATCAGGGGTGGGAGCAGAGCAGTTGTGCGCCCATCGGGGCCGACCGCCGCGCCAGCCGTGCCAGTGGTGTGGGTGGCGCACGCAGCCAGATACAGCGCCTGTATGCAAGCTGGGATGACACAGGGCTGCGGCTGGCCTGGAACGGGGCCGACTGGTCAATCGCGGGTGACCTGTTTATCTACCTCGATACCCACAGCGAGGGTAGTACTACGGCCTACAACCCATATGGCAATGGGCGCACCTTCACCCTGCCCATCGATCAGGGCCGTGCAATGGCAGCCGATTATGTGGTGTTTGTGGAAGATAGTACCACAGCTCGCCTGCTTGAATGGGATGGCAGCCGATGGAACGTTGTGGCGGAGCTAACAGCAGATACCTTCCGCCACGATGCTAGCAGCGCTGTGCCGCAGACCGACCTGTACCTACCGTTTGCGTTGCTCGGCATTAATAGTAGCACAGCAGTCGGGATGGTAGCGCTGGCAAGCCTGGAAGATACCTTGCAGGTGTGGGCCAGTATGCCCGGTACCAATCCGCTGGTAGTGCCTGATATGCTGCGCTCGGCTGGACCGGTGGTGCTGACCCAGCAATACTTCTGGAATGCACTGGCAGCGAATGTGTGCGCGAACGCTGGGCAGTTCACCGACGCCGACCTGCTGCTGACGACAACTGCCAATCCGGAAGGCGTGACGCTCAACTTCTTGCGGGACAACCTCGCGGCGCTGCTCAACCTGTCGTTGATCGACGCAGGCCGCGACACACAGCGTGCTGCACAGCAGCGCAGCCTGACGCTGCTCAATACGCTGGATGCCACGATGGATGTATCAACCGCCTCGCTCGATTACGGGCAGCCAATCAACTACACCGTGCGCTACCGCAACGCGGGCACCCAGGCGGCGCAGGATGTGCAGCTTGTGATCAAGGCGTGGGGGCCGCTCACGCTGAGCACGCCGCAGGGGGCCGTCAGCGAATATGTGGTTGCTCTGGGCGATGTGCCTGCCGGAGCCGATCTCAGTATCACTATCGGCGGTATGGTCGATGAAGACCCCGACCCGGAAGATGGCGATACACTCGGTATCAATGTGTATGTGTCGGATGCAATCAACGGGCTGTTCGATTGGCAACTTGTCTCACACAACCTCGACAGCCTGCCACCTTCGGATGTGGTCATCACCGAGCCAACAGGCGTTATTGCGGCGGGTATCATCACTGTGCGTGGCACTGCGCTTGATGGATCGGGAGTGCCACTGGTAACGCTAACCGTTCGCAACCTAGCGACCAACGCAACGCAGACCATCGCCTGCCCCGATGACGCGCCATTTGATGGGGTGTGGTCGTGTGTAGTCGATCTGAGCGGGGCACAGCCAGGGGACAGCTACGCGCTTCAGGCGCGGGCCGCCGACCGGGTGGGACTGACGACCGATAGTGCGACGCTGGTAATTGATGTGCGGGCCTTTATCTACCTGCCACGTATTCGGCGGTAAAGCTCCGTAGCCGTAGATAGACAACCTGTCGCCCCTGTTCAAGATGCTCATCTATCCTGAACAGGGGCGAGCTATATATTCTGGTTGGCCTGTACTTACCGCTCGGCAAATGTCAGGCCGTGCCGCACATACAACTGCACGGTGGTGCCTTCTGGCCCTACATAGCGCTGATGGTGGTAGTTGGCGTGGAAGGTCGGGTGGGTCGCAACATAGGGCGCGGTCACCCAGGGGATAATATCCGGCTGACGGGCCAGCACATAGTCGGGGTCGGTCTTCTGGTGTCCGGCCTTGTCGATATTGATCGTGGCAGCAGGCAGGTGTGCAATGTGTTCGTCGTTCAGGCCAAGCACATCAATCGTCGGGCGCTCGGCATAGTATGGCATTGCGCCTGCCGCCGCCGCCGCGATCAGGGTCTGTGGAGGAGTGTTCTGGTTCAGCCAGCGCCCGATCTCGCGGTAGCGCCGCACGACTTGGACTTCGTCCCACACGGCACTGCCCACCCGGTTGGCGCTGGTGGCAGGCAAAAAGACCAGTTGCATCGCCATCAGTAGCACCAGC
Organism: Chloroflexaceae bacterium; assembly: GCA_012033195.1. Taxonomy (GTDB): domain Bacteria; phylum Chloroflexota; class Chloroflexia; order Chloroflexales; family Chloroflexaceae; genus JAAUSQ01. The sequence goes on along the minus strand of JAAUSQ010000175.1, from coordinate 4,194 downwards.
ACCTGCACACTGAACGCCAGATGACGGCCTCCGCCTGTGCCCAGATAGGCCAACCCCCATACAATAAGCACGGAGAGCAGCGGCAGCAGCGGCACAAAGAAGCGGTAACCGGGCATCCAGTCGCCGCCGACCAGCACAACATATGCTGTGAACAACCCCACAAACCCGCCGATTAACCCGACCACTGCGCCCCAGCGTTTGCGCTCGTGCCAACCTGCCACCACTGCCAGCAGCACCGCCGCGCCTGCCGCCATCACCAGCATATCGTGAGTGGCGAAGTCGTGCAGATACCTCACCCCCCGCCCGATCTGGTCGGCGGTGGTGCCCACCTTGGCATAGAAGGTATTCGGCAGCGGGTAGCCGTAGTAGCTCCAGCGCCACAGATAATAGGGCAGGTAGAGTGCAATCAGCGGCAACGCATAGGCCAGCGCCGGACGCAGCGCCGCCAGTTGCTTGAAGCCTGCGCCGTGCCCACCACGCAGCAACGCATACATGCCCCCAACACCTGCCAGCAGTATACCGTCGGGGCGTGTCAGCAGCGTGAGCGCCGCCAGCACGCCCGCCAGTCGCCAGCGCTCATCAAGCAGGGCCAGCAATACCGCCAGCACCAGCACAGCAAACAGAGCCGTTTCCATACCGCTGCCCTGGCTGGTGTAGAGCAGAAACGGGCCGCTCAGCGCCAGCAGCACACCAGCCCCCCACGCCAGCGCAGGCGCGACGAGCCGCGCTGCCAGTGCTATGCACCCGGCGACCAGCGCAAAACTCAGCAGCATCGTCAGCGCCGTAGCAAGCAGCACCGGGTCGCCGCCAAACCAGAGCATACCTGCCGCAAGCAATGTCCAGAGAAAATTGGTGTAGCCTTCGACGCGCTCACCCACATTAAATACCAGGCCGTGCCCCTCGACGAAGTGCCGCGCATAGCGAAACGAAATGAAGGCATCATCAAGTATCCAGTAGCCAAGCCACTGCGGGCTGAACACCAGCCACACCGCTAGCACCGCCGGCAGCAGCGGCCCGACTCGCACGACACGCGTCAGTGCCCACAGCGCAACCAATCCAACGGTCAGCAGCAGCGCCAGCATATTGTAGGGCAGCAATTGCGGGAGGTAGACGACACGCACGATAAGCAGGCTACCAGCCAGCAGTGCCGCCGCCGCAAGTGCGCGTTGCCGCCAGAAAGTCAGCCCTGCCGCACTGCCCGCAACGATCAGGGCAATGCTCCACAGGTTGAGCAGGCGTGGCGGCGTGGTCTGCTGGAGCGCTACCGTATCGAGTGCAATACCAACGGTACGGCCTTCTGTGGTGTTCCAGGTCGGTGCATCAAGTGCCACCATCAGGCTGTAGTCGGGGTGGGGCAGGTCGGGTGGCACCAGCACGCTATACTGTCGCCACTGGTCGGTGGTGGTACTGGTCAGCAGTGGTTGGTCGTTGACGGAGATGGTGAGGGTGCCCGTGCTGCCGTCGAAGCGACACCCACACGCTCTCACAGTGAGGATCTGCGGTTGCATCCGCTGTGCCGCCGGAAATGTCAGCGTCACACGGGGCGCACTCGTCCAGCGGAAATCGCGCTCGCTCCCGTCGCGGGCACGCTCCACCAGATGCACGCCAAAAAAGTTCTGCACTGTGTCAGTTTCGCCGGGAGCAACGAAGCGGCCCTCGTTGCCAACATCGAGCACGGCACCCCATGCGGGCAACGGCCCCAGACTCGCCGCCGCAACAAACAGGGCGAGCAGCAGCCAGCCAGCAAGATGACGCAATTGGCTATGTCGTTCGGCAACCATCGCAACCAGTATACAACACATCAAATCCCCCCTTGGCTTTACAAGGGGGGATCAGTCGGACAGTCAATGTTAAACGCGTACAGGTGCCTAACGCTTGACGAACGGCAGGTACTGGGTCCCCGTAGCGCTGATAGCCTCATCCAGGAAGATCGCCGACGTACAGGCTGCCTGATCGGATGAGTTGCTAGCACCATCGATGGCGCGGATACAGACATACTGCTCGCGTCCACCAGCCTTGCTGTCCAGGCCATAGAAGACATTCCAGGCCGGAACCACAAAGCTCACGGTGTCATCGGGGGCCGAGAGCGAGACACGCTCCACTTCGACGGGAAGCCATTCCAGCGCGTCGAGATCGTCAAGGTTGGTGGTCGAAATGGGCGCGGTGCTGTTGGCAATCAGCACGCCCCACAGCTTGCGATCTGGGTTCTGATCGCCATAGCCTGCATCCACAAGGCCTAGGTTGCTGACATCAATATCAACAAAGACCGAGTCGGTTGTGGTGGTTGGCGCACCGTCTTCGTCCAGAATCCGTACTGTATCGGTCACAGCACTGGTAATCTGGGGTGGCTGGCTATCCAGGTACAGCGGAATGTTGCTAAAGATGCGCTCATTGTTCACACCATCAAGCACACTGACTTGCACTTCGTACTGCCCATCGGCAAGGCTGCTGCCCTGCGCCAGCGGCACAATCGCCTCGGCCTTGTCTGCCGTCAGGTTGTCCACTTCCAGGCTGCTAAATTCAACAGCGTGTAGCCCCGAACACTCGGTTGAGCGGGCAACAACGCGCCCATAGTAGGCCTGGGTGTTGGTATAGCGCGGGTCGCCTGCACCAACAACACGGCTGGTACCCTGGAGCGAGGTGTTCACCAGCAGGTCGTCCTGGGCAAGGGCCGGGTTGCCAACATAGACATCAACGTCAACACCGGGGTCAATATCGATGCTGTCTTCCAGCGTCTCCGAGTATTCTCCCAGTGCTGAATCGTAGAGTTGCAGGCGCACCGTGCGTGGCACACAACCATACGACCCTTGCGGCGGGAAGTCAATCGGGTACGATGTAATCAGCCGCGAGGCGGGCAGCGCCTGCAACTCCGACCAGTTGACCCCATCATTGCTGGTGCGGTACTGGTCAGGTTCACCCGATGTCACCGTCACCTGAATGTTGACGGTATCGACCGTGCCGACGTCGTAGCTAATATTACCCTGCAACCGGATCGAGCCTTCGGGCTTGGGATTGGGGGTTGCGGTTGGCGAGGCGGTTGGTGTGGCAGTCGGTGGCGGTGGGCCAGTGAAATACTCGCTATTGAAGATACGGAACTTGCCGCTAGCGTTATCGTACCACACCGCGTGGAACTTGCCAGGGCCACCACCAACTCGTGGCTCTTTCGAGATACCGCCATTGTCGAAGATTTCGACCAGACCACCCCACGAGTCGCCATTGTTGCTTGAAATACGGCCATAGATATCCTGGCGCGAGGCATTGTACTGGTCGGATGAAACGGCGGCCAGGAAGCCATCAGTGTTGCGCCCGATAGCCGTGGACAGGGTCAGGTCGCCGGTGCGGGCCGACACCGGGCCGATGTTCTGCCAGTTCAGGCCGTTATCGGTGGAGCGGAAGAAAAAGCCTTCAAAGTCGTAGGGCGACTGCTTGAAGGTCAGGGTGACATACAACTGGTTGCGGAAGTCGGAGGTAATATCCGGCTCACCGGCGAATGAATTCGCCAGAGCAGAACGTTCCCATGCTCCGTTGCCGGCTTTGCGGACATAGTTAACCCGAATATCGCTGGAGCCATTGGTTGACCAGTTGCGCTGGGCACGATAGACGACGTGCAGCGTCAGGGTGCCAGCATTGCGGGTGTAGGCCATCTCCGACTCGCCATTGACAGCAAAACTTGGTTCGTCAATCTGTACCGGCGTTGACCAGATACCGTTGGGGCTGCGCGACATGTAATGCACGTCGAGCGCGTCTTCGCCGCCTACGCTGCCACCACGGGTGTAGACGATATGGGTGGTGCCCGTGTCGTCAATGATAATATCCGGGTCGAAGCCAGCATGATCGGTGACACGCTGCTCGGAACTCCACGTTTCACCGCCATCTTCCGAGCGGCGATAACCGAGACCACTGCCGTGGCCCCAGGCTACCTCGATGATGTTCCTGCCGCTAACGTTGGCATACGCGATGCTGGGCTTCTGCCCGTTGGCGGCTTCCGACATCAGGCGCGGTGTTGACCAGCTTCCTGAACGATTGTTGGTGTAGTAGACGCGCTCGCGTGAGCTAAAGTTCGTCTCGAAGTAGACAACGTGGCTGACACCAGCCTGATCGATCACAATCTGCGGGTCGAGTGCATCTATCGAAGACGGGGTGATACCCACTGCACTTGACCACGTATTGGTTGTTTGAGCCTGCGATTGTCCA
>JAAUSQ010000174.1 GCA_012033195.1 Chloroflexaceae bacterium | reverse complement strand
CGCGGGGAGGCGTTGTCAACCAGAATAATCTCGTCGTGCGGCTGAAGCTGGGCACGCAACGCCGCGAGGACAGGCGGGCAGATAGCGCAGCGCGTTCCAAGGTGGGGAATAAACAACCGAGATGGGATGGGGCGTTCAGTTCGGGTCATAAGCAATCGCTACTGATCGAGATGCAGGTCGATGTGTCCGCTTACAGCATAATCAAGTGCCGTTTCGCCACCCGGAGAAACGACCGCCTGCACTTTCCACCCTTCCACATCCATAAAGTGGATGTGCTGTGTAATTGTCCATTCCTGGCCTTGCTGATGGATCGTCACGGTTGCAACCCCCACCGGATAGCCATCTTCGAGCATTACCTCAACACTATGAATCTGAGCAACATACGTACCCTGCGCTTGCAGAGCGCTCACACGCTGCACCCACTGCTGCCGCAGTTGAGCAGGTGGGGTCGTTGGGGCAACATCCGAGAATGTCTCATAATAGGCTACATACCGGGCAGCATCAACAAACGCACCTGCCGCGAGGTGGCGATAGTATGCACGCGCCGCGCCTGCCGCCTGATAACATGCCGGAGCAAAAACGAAGGACGTGCGGCTGAACACCCCTTTGCAGGCGGTGATGTTGGGTGATGCGACCGCAATAGCCACAACCACGAGCAGCACGCCTGCAATACCAGATGCAATCAATAACCGTCGTTTCATAGGGTTTTCCACCATGCAGCAGATACTTCACTCGCTGGCCCGCTCGCCCCTTATCATACCGCAAAAAGCGGATGAAGGATGCATCGTCGCACCCCTCATCCGCGCCATAAACGGTATGCCCATTGTTCGTGATCAGACTTCATACCCTTCCTCTATCAGGTTGGCCCGCTCCTCCGCGCTGATTGGTCGGAATGTTCCATCCTCGTTTATATAAATCAAAATCTCGCCGCGTACTGTGACAAGCAGATCAACGTGCCCGTCACTGTTCACGTCCCGCACTGCGGGACGCGCCACTTCATACTGGCTATTGAGGCCCACCAGATAGGGCCCCTGGAGTACCTGCAACTGCTCAACATCGCCACCCGGCGCAACCAGCACACTGATCTGCCCGTTCAGGTTGAGCGCCTGAATCCAGGTGGGCATAACGCGCTCGTCGCCGTGTCCAACATAGGCCACCACGGTGGCGCTGCGGGGAAAGCCATAGCGCCAGTCATTCAGCTTCTGCCCCGCAATATCAAAACTCCGCTCTGCCACCAGCATCAACGCCAGTAGCATAAGCCCGAACGTCAGTACCTGCAATAGCCGCGATACGAGACCACCAGGGCGCACGAATCGCCGCTCCCGCCGCCAGGACCCATTGATTGGGCGTTCTACGACTGCCATAGTGTTCACCTCCTCACCAAAGAAAAGTAGTAAGGGAAGGCGGGCACCGGGCAGAGGCGGACACGTTGCATCTCAAGAGACAAGCATACCGTTTATGGGTGTGGTCGGCTACCCGAAGATGGTACAGCGTAGAGTGGCGACGCTGTACGGGCAAAAGCACGGGATGGGTAGAGATACCACAAAGGCTGGTTACACTGGGGAAACCTGGGTACAGTATACCAGGGTATTTACATAATGTCTATTAGACTAATGTTAGAATATTTGTGTAAGAAGCACAGGCAAGCAACGCGGGGCGCAGCAGCAACAAAAGAACCCGGCGCTGAAGCACCGGGCTGATCCACGAAGCCCCGCTGGGGCTAGCATCCTGCCCGCGCAGGCGGGCCTGGTACAATATGCTTTTGAAACCAGGTATTACTCCTGGGTTGCCAGTTCGGTCTCGTTTGCGGTTGCTTCCTCGGCGGGTGCAGCGTCAACCGCGCCGTTGTCGCTCTGCGGAGCTTCCGCACTCTGTGGAGCCTCCGCAGTTGGTTCGCTTGTCTCGGTCGCATCGCGCTGCTCTTCGGCCACCCGGCGCAGCGACAGGCCCATACGCTGGCGCTGGCGATCCAGGCTAATCACCTTGGCAGTCACCATCTGCCCCGGCTGCAACACGTCACGCGGCTGGGTCTGCGGGTCGGCATCCAGTTCGCTGGCGTGGATCAGACCCTCGACCGCCTCTTCCACCTGCACAAATGCACCAAACGGGGTGACGTTGGTGACCGGGCCAGTGACAAGCTGCCCCAAGCTATAGCGCTGGTCGATGGTCTCCCACGGGTTTTCCTGAAGCTGCCGTAAGCTCAGGCCGATACGCTCACGCTCGCGGTCGATCTCGACCACGACCACGCGCACTTCCTGCCCGATAGAGAGCACCTCACGCGGGTGGTTGACGCGCTGCCACGACAGTTCGCTGATGTGAGCCAGCCCATCGGCCCCGCCCAGGTCGATAAAGGCCCCAAAGTTGGTAAGCTGGTTGACACGTCCGGTAATGATATCACCCGGTTGCAGTTCGGTGAGCAGGCGCTGCTTCTGGGCCTTACGCCATTCCTGTGTTGCGCTGCGTTCCGAGAAGACGAGCCGGTTCCGCTCGCGGTCAACTTCAATCACCTTGAGCGGGATTTCCTGATTGACCATGCGCTGGAGGGCTTGCTGGCGCTCTTCGGCAGCCGTGCGCCCGTGCAGCTGAGCTACCTGCGAGGCGGGCACAAAGCCGCGAATGCGATTGTACTGCACCAGTAAGCCACCTTTGTTAAAGCCCGTCACCCTGCAGCGTACAATCTCCCCTTCCTGGCTCATCCGGGCGGCCATTTCCCAATCGAGTGCTTCCTGCACTTTGGTCAACGACAGGACCAGATCCCCATCGCGGTTTCAGGATCTTGCACATACACCTGAATGTTGTCACCAACGCGCAACCCATTCACAAACTCGTCACCCATCTGGCGGGCATCGCTTGAGGGGATGATGCCCTCGCGCTTGGTGCCGATTGATACCAGAATACCATTTCTTCGATCTGCATAATGAGGCCATCGCGCAACTCGCCCCGCTGCGGGCGGGCGTAATCGTACTCATCAAGCAGTTCTGACCAGTGCGGCTCGTCAATTTCATTGCTTTCATCAAATTCATTGTGAGCACGCGGGTCTGGTTGAATGGTCATGCCGAAGAACCTCCTCCAAAAAGAATTACAACATGTAAACAAACAGAAATCGCAGCCAGCGGGCTGCGGCTTAAAAAAAAGCGCTACCCTCGCAGTGGTAGGCGCAAACGCTGTTCGCGTTCCGGGTTTTCCAATGTGGCTGCAAGCCACTGCTCATGCTGCTGAGCCGCGCCGATACTCCCCCTTATTGGTGTCTGCAGTCTACGCAGCGGGCGCGACATACAGCCATTGTTCACAAATAGAGCGTATCTGTGCAGCACAATGGGCACTACACAGGGCAAATGTGTCATCATTAAATCCCTGCAAGTATAGCGCAGCCCTGCCCGCTTGTCAAATCACGGGGCACGTTTGTGCATTATTATCTACCAACATTTTCAGTGTATATTATATCATTATCGGATGATATCAAAGTTGTTTGCTTAAAAACTCGGCACAGCTATGTTATCATATGCTCATAGAGAGCACGGCAACCGAACAACGGGAACGCACCCGCGCAACCTGTCCTGATGCCAGGGTGGGAAGGGTAGTACTACAATGAGCACAGTTATGAGGGAAAAGGTATGACAACACAGACAACACCCATTCGCGTATTATTTGTTTGCCTGGGTAATATCTGCCGTTCGCCAATGGCCGAGGCTGTCTTCCAGAAGATTGTCGCTGATGCAGGGCTAGAACGTCGGTTTGAAATTGCCTCGGTGGGCACCGGTGCATGGCATGTGGGGGAGCGTCCGCACCCTGGCACACAGGCGGTATTGCAGCGGTATAATGTGCCGCTCCGCAGCGAGAAACGAGCGCAACGTTTGCGCCAGGAAGACCTGGAAACGTATGATTATATTATTGCGATGGATGGCGAAAATGTACAGGATATCGAGCGCTACCGGGCAGCGCTGAATGGTAAGCTCGTCCGGTTGCTCGAATTTGCATCCAGCACTGCACCCCGCGATGTGCCCGACCCCTACTATACTCAAGGCTTCGATCAGGTCTACAATCTGGTACTGGATGGCTGCATGGGCCTGCTTGAACATATTCGCGGCCAGCGGCAGATATAGAAGATATAACGCATCTGTGTGTCAGTGTATAGCGTCGGATGGATGCCAGACGGTCACCTGCCCATGATGGTCGCCCGCGATCAGGTGCCGCCCGTCGCGGCTGAAGGTGACTGCGGTAACAAAGCCGGTATGGGCATGCAGGGTTTGCAACGCCTGCCCGTCGGCGGTGGCCCAGAGTGTTACCGTGCTATGGTAGTTGCCGACTGCCAGGGTTGCCCCATCGGGACTGAACACAACCTCACTGATGGTACCGTCCCGTCCGGAGAGGGTATGCAGGCGGGTTGCGTCCGCAATGCGCCAGAGATTCACCGTATTGTCATCGCTGCCCGATGCAAGCAGGCGGCTGTCGGGGCTGAAGGCAAGCCCGCGTATCCGGTACATATGCCCGCGCAGGATAGTGTGCGCCTGTTTGCCCTGACCATCCCACAGTCGGATGGTGCCATCCCAACCACCTGCCGCCAGCACTGCGCCATCGGGACTGAAGGCTACGCTCCGCACGTAGTTGCTACTGTCGTGCAGTGACCGCAGCAGGGTACCCGTCTCAACGTCCCACAACTGCACCGGACTGCCCCAACTGCCCGATACCAGCACGCGCCCATCGGGGCTGAAGGCCAGACTGGTGATCCAGCCGCTCCGACCTTTGAGCGTCTGCACAGGTTGGCCCGTCTGCGCGTCCCACAATCGTATCGTGTTATCCTGGCTGCCTGAAACAAGCAGCCGTCCATCGGGGCTAAAGGTCAGACAGGTAACACCGCCCGTATGACCAACCAGCCGGTGCATCATGGAGCCATCGCTGGTACGCCGCACCGTTACTTCACGGTCGCCGCTGCTCGCAACGATAGTGCGTGCATCCGGGCTGAGTGCCAGATACAGCGCTTCGGGTGGGGCACAGCCAGTCCTACACTGCCAGCGCATCAGGTTGCGCCAGTTGCCCGCCATCAGGGTGCGGCTGCTGATATTGAAGCGCAAACGACGCTGTGTAGCGCGTACGACCAGCGAATGCGCCACCGTAACCCGCCCCGATTGCCAGCCAGCAGCGTTACGTCTTACCACGGCTGTACGCAGCGGCGGGTATTGTTGCACCAGTGCGGGTACATCGGTGAAGGGCGGGGCAGCTATCAAAAGCTGTTCGGCAAGGGTGGCGGCAGTATCCCACTCTGCGGCAGCAATCGCCCCGCTCAAGTGCCAGTACTGCCACGCCGCACGTCCGGTGTGATAGAGCGATACAGCACCCCAGAGAATCGCTATGAGCGCAAGCATACTGATCAGCACACCACAAACCGGGTGCCGCTGATAATAGCGACGCAATCCAGCGAAGGGCGTTCTGGAGAAGCGATGGCGCATATCACGACTCCGTGATGTATAGGAGAAAATAGCCGGAACAACGCTTGCAGATCAGTGTTACTGTGTAGTGTAGCGCATCGAAGGATTCTGTCAAGTGGGTGCAGGCGTTCAATCTGCCTGCCCTGCTGCGCTTGACCACGGCCTGCTTTCCGGCTACAATCGCTGCGCTATGCAACAGTCAGCCAATCAGCCTGTTATTGCGGTTGTCATTGTCTCCTTCAATACAGCCGACCTGCTGCGGCGCTGCCTGCGCTCATTGCAGGCGTGCCGTCTGCCGCTCCAGATTATTGTGGTCGATAATTATTCGCACGATGAGAGTGCCGCAATGGTGCGCCGTGAGTTTCCGGCGGTGCGGCTGCACGTTGCCAGCGAAAACCGGGGCTTTGCGGCTGCCAATAATATCGGCCTGCATATGCTTGGCTTTGGCACCCCCAACACAGCACCACGCCCCGACTATGTGCTGCTGCTCAACCCGGATACAGAAGTTTATGTTGGCGCACTCGAAGCGCTGGTCAGCTTTTTGCAGGCCCACCCACGGGTGGCAATGGCGGCACCCCGGCTCTACAACCCGACGGCAGTCTGCAACACGGTGCGTTTCGCTTCCCCACCCTGAGCATGAGCCTGCTGGATGTGTTCCCCCCTGGCGCGGTGCTGCCCGGTCGGCTGTATGGCTCGTGGTGGCATGGGCGCTACCCTGCCGAGATACGGCAGCACCGCGAACCGTTCCCTATCGATCACCCGCTGGGCGCGTGTATGTTGGTGCGCCGCGCTGCTATCGAAGAGGTGGGCCTGCTTGATGATGGCTATTTCCTCTATAGCGAAGAGGTAGACTGGTGCTGGCGGATGCGGCGGGCAGGCTGGGCGATCTGGCAGGTGCCTGCCGCGCATGTGCTCCACGTCGGCGGCGCATCGTCGCAGCAGGTACGGGTGCGCTCGTTTATCGAACTCCACCGCAGCCGTCTGCGCTTTTTTCAGCGGCACTATTCGGTAAACTTTGTGTACGCCCACCGTTCTATTGTACAAGCTGGAATGGTCTATGCAACGCTGCGAGCCTGGCGGCTCTACACCCGACGCATCATTAAGGTGGGAGAACTGCGGGCGCGGTTGCTCGCATATGGTAGGGTTGTTCAATTATAGTACACCCACCTTTACTTTTGTACAGTAATGTTGACGCGCAAGGTTTTTTGTTGACAATCAGATTGGCAACGTCTACACTTGACAAAGAGTGGTAGAGCTATATACCGTGCTCCCGCAACAACACAGCCAAGAGCGAATAGAGCATTCATCAGCCACATACCAGTAATCAGCCCTACACAAAGGACAACCTATGAACGAGTCAGCGCTCAGCATTGAGGTACCTGCCCGCTGGGAAAGTATCGAGCATCTGCTCGCCTTTGTTGATACAATAGAGGGACAGATGGTACTTACTGACGATCAAGGGTATCTGCTTCGTCTGGTGGTCGAAGAAATTGCAACCAATATTGTGAAGTACAGTTACGACCATCATACCAAAGGGGCGATACAGCTTGCGTGCGAACAGGATAACGGCGAGTTGCGGGTGATTATCCGCGACCACGGACGCCCATTCGACCCGCGTGATTGTCCTGAACCAGACCTGAGCGATGACATCGAGGCACGCACGGTGGGTGGCCTGGGCGTGTTTCTGGTGCGGGAAATGTGCGACCATCTGAGCTATCAGCACGATACCCAGAGCGGCTGGAACGAACTGGTTGTTGTCAAAAAGAAAGCATAAGGGTGCGCGATGATCGAGCGGTTACAACGCATTCCCCTCTTCAAGCATTTTTCGCAGCAAGAGCTTGAACGGCTGGCCCATCTCCTGAAAGAACGCTCACTCAAGTCGGGTGAGGTCTTGTTTGAGCAGGGGGCTAGCGGGCACGAGGGATATATTATCCTCGATGGCGAAATGGAAGTGGTCGGCCATCTGAATGGTACCGAAATACAGCTCAATGTGCGTGGGGCGGGCGATATGATCGGTGAGATGGCGTTGATCGATAATAGCCCGCGTTCGGCGATGGTGCGGGCGTTGTGTGAAAGCCGGGTGGCGGTAATCCACGAAGAGGCCTTTTATGCGCTGTTGCACAACAATGCCTCGCTTGCGGTGGAGATGTTGCGGCGTGGTACGGCCAGCCTGCGTACCACCAGCGAGCGCATGATTGCTGGCCTGGAAGCAAAAAACGCTGAGCTTTCCAAAGCCTACGAAGACTTGAAGCAGGCCCAGGATGAACTGATTTTCCTGAACCGTATTCAGGAAGAAATGAACGTGGCCCGCCGTATCCAGAAGCAATTTTTGCCGGCCCGTCTGCCGCGTCTTCCGGGTTGGCAACTTGCCGCATTCAATCGCGGCGCGCAGGCCGTCGGCGGTGACTTCTTCGACCTGATCGCACTGCCCGGTAATCGGCTCGGCATTGTGGTCGCCGATGCCTGCGGCAAAGGTGTTCCGGCGGCGCTGTTTGTGGCCCTGACACGCAGCCTGCTGCGGGCCGCCTCGCAAGCGCCCTGGATGCTACAACACAAGCTTGCCGCCGGTATGGACGACCTGCTGACAGCAGCGCTGTGGTTTACCAACGATTATATTGCCCGCGAGCACGGCGAAAGCAATATGTTTATCACGCTCTTCTATGGCATTCTCGACCCGGCAACGGCCACACTCAGCTATGTGAATGCCGGACATAATGCGCCGCTGATTGTGACACCGGGCGGGCACGAGGTCCGCGAACTGCAAAGCGATACACTCCCACTTGGTATCATCGAAACACAAACCTATGAGGCCGAGCATGTGGTGTTACAGCCCGGTGAAACTCTGGTCGGCTTTAGCGACGGTATTACCGAAGCCATGGATGTGGTAGGCGAACCATATGGCGACGAGCGGTTTATTGCAACGCTGCGCGAGTATGTGAGCCTTAGTGCCGAAGATCTGGTCAAGACCATCGAGCGCTCGGTGGATGATTACGCAGCGGGCGCACCGCAGGCCGACGATATGACTCTGCTTATCTTGCGCCGGGAGTTCTAGGACGATAGTCCATGCTCTCGAGACTCATTGTGCTATAATAGAGCAGTATTAAAGCCATATATACTGCGCTTGCAGAGATAGCCCGGCTTGCTATACAATACGAGTCCACGTGGTACTCGGTATCAGGAATGGATACGGTTAGCGTCGAATAGAGAAATGAAGGTGCGAGCGTGAACACAGAGCAAATCGGTGATGTCCTGGTCATTGAGATGCCTAACCGCCTGGATGCTATCGGGGTAGCATCGATTGAAAGCCAGCTTTCGGAAGCGGTGATGGCGCACAAAGGCAAAGTACTGGTCGATATGAGCAATGTTAACTTTGTAGCGAGTCTTGCGCTGCGTATGTTGCTGACAAACCTGAAGAATGTGCAGGCTCAGGGCGGCGATCTCCGTTTGAGCGGGTTGCAGACCCAGATTGCCGATATCTTCCGGAAGAGCCGCTTTGATACGCTCTTTAAGATTTACCCCGACCGTGACGCGGCCCTGACAGGCTATGCTGAATAGCCGGGTCTCTCTGGCGAAGGGAAAGAAAGAGGTTTCGAAGTGTCGCAAATACGTCTCATCATTGCGGATGACGAGTCGATAATCCGCATGAATCTCAAAGAAACCCTAGTCGGTCTGGGGTACCTGGTGGTTGGGGAAGCAGGCGATGGTGTGAGTGTGATCAATCTGGCCCGCGAACTGCGCCCCGACCTGGTGCTGATGGATATCAAGATGCCCAAGCTCGATGGTATCCAGGCTGCCAAGGTGTTGACCCAGGAGAAGATTGCCCCAGTTTTGCTGCTGACTGCCTATTCCGACCGCGAACTGGTGGATCGTGCGAAAGAAGCTGGTGTGGTGAACTATATTGTGAAGCCGTTCCGCGATGCGGAACTGCTCCCCGCGATTGAGATTGCGTTGGCTCGGTATCAGGAGTTTCTCGAAATGGACAATGAGATCCGCGATCTGAAAGAAACCCTCGATACACGCAAACTGGTTGAACGGGCCAAGGGCGTACTGATGGATACACAGGGCCTGAAGGAAGCCGACGCATTCCGCAAGATTCAGCAACTCTCGATGAATACCCGCAAGCCGATGAAAGAGATTGCACAGGCCATTCTGCTCGCACACGAGATTTAAGGGTTGGTGCGTTTGTCCGAACAACCACCAGAGCCACCGCCCCGGTCAGCACCTTCTCCACGTTCTGCCTGGCAGGTAAGGTTGTTGCAATTGCTACCCTATGCACTCACCGTGCTGGTTGCAGTCGTGGCAACGTTGCTTGTGCAGGCAGTACTGGTTGTTCTGCCTGGCTCCCCCCAACAGATGGCAAGCGCACCGGCGACGGCAACCCTGCACCGCCTGCTGCCACACCAACACCGGAGCCAACGCTGTCACCGACCGCACCGCCTGCTGCTACACCAACACCCGCAAGCCCGCCGACCGATGGGGAGCTTACGGCCATGCGCTCGGAACTGGATCGGCTGTGGAGTGCCTATTATCTGGCGCGTTCGGCTACCCAGGTTGCCGATGCCGAAGATGCCCTGCGGGTCAATGATCTAGATGAGGTTGAGCGGGTGCTGGTAACCGTTGGCGCATCGCTGAACCTGGCCTACGACCATAGCGCCGAGCAGGATAAAGGCCCGATTAGCGAGTTTCGGGTGCAGATCAGCAATATCCGCGAAGAGCTTCGCATTCGTCCCGAAGGCATGGATGACCGCCTGCGCCGCCTGCGCCAGAGTATGCTCAACCTCGTTGATGAAAACGAATAACTAGCCCCGCTCCTCGGCTCCATTCTGCTGCTGAAAGTCTACAAAGCGATACCCAACCCCGCGCTCGGTCAGGATGTATTTTGGGGTGGCAGGGTCTTCTTCCAGTTTCTGCCGCAGATACGTAATATACAAACGCAGATAATGGCTCTCATCGCGGTACTCTGGCCCCCATACTTTGGTCAACAGCATCTGATGGGTTTGCACATAGCCCGCATTTTGCACCAGATGATACAGCAAACGGTATTCTGTCGGGCGTAAATGCACTCGTTCGCCCGCCACCAGCACCTCGCGCCGTGCAAAGTCGATCTGAAGCCGATCAATCAA
>JAAUSQ010000173.1 GCA_012033195.1 Chloroflexaceae bacterium | reverse complement strand
CTGCCAACATTCGCGGTAGATGGCATGACGCTGCTCAAACGACTGACCCTGATTGTAGAGGATGGCGTGATTGAGCACGTCTTTTATCCGGTGTTTCCGCCCGATACCCACGCCGAGGAGGTACTGGCATGGCTGACAGCGCACCCCCGCTAAACACGCCGCTGACTGCCGGCTCTAGCACCCCCAACCGGGGCATCGTGCTGATTGTGCTGGCGGCGGCCCTGTGGGGAACAGTCGGCATAGCGACCAAAGCGCTCTATAGCATCTCCGACACCAACCCGCTGACGGTGGGCTTTTTTCGACTGGCCTTTTCGGTGCCTGCGCTCACGCTGGCGTGCTGGTACGTGACGCGGCGGCTGTGGTTTGCCAGCACTGCCCGCGACCTCGGCCTGATGGCGGGGCTAGGGGTGGCGATGGCGGCGTATCAAGTGTTTTATTTTGCGGCTATCGCCCAAGTTGGTGTCACAATCGCAGTACTGGTCACGCTCTGCTCTGCGCCGGTCATTGTTGGTATCCTCGCGGTGGTCTTCCTGCGCGAACAGATGACCATACAGGTTGGGGTGGCGCTGGTCGCAGCCCTGGCGGGCACAGTGCTGCTGGTCAACTCGCAGCCAGACGATGCAACGGTTACTGGTTCGCTGGTGCTGGGGGTGGCGCTGGCAGCCGGCGCAGGCTTGAGCTACTCGTCGGTGGTGCTGTTCAGCCGTACGCTGGCCGACCGCTACCACCCGCTCCAGCCAATTATGGTGGGCTTTGCGATTGGCGCAGTGTTGCTGCTGCCGTTTGCACTGATTGGTGGCCTCGTACTGACCTACTCGCTGCAAGGCTGGCTGCTGCTGCTGCATCTGGGCATTATCCCGACTGCATTGGGCTACCTGCTCTTTCTATCGGGACTCCGCAGCACACCCGCCACCGTTGCCAGCATCGCCACATTGATCGAGCCGCTTACCTCGGCGGTACTGGCGTGGGTACTGTTTGGTGAGCGATTGGGGCCGCTTGGGATTGCCGGCGGCGTGCTGCTGCTCGGTGCAATGCTGATGCTCTCGGTGCGGCGCGGCTGAGCCTCACACCACCAGATCGACCACACCGGGCAGCGCTTCAACCACAAGCTCGCGGGCATCCGTGGCGATCACTTCGCCATCGGAGGTGACGAGGGTTGGAACACTGAAAGCCACCTCGACCCGCTGCGCCTGCCCCATATGCACGGCAGGCACCTTGATGTGCGAACCGTTGCGGCTTTTAGGCAGGTGCATCAGCGCCCGATGAATTGGCATCATATCGACCAGACACAGATCAAGCAGGCCATCGTCGGGCTTTGCGTCTGGCGTGAGCTGATAGCCGCCGCCCTGCCAGCGCGTGTTGGTGATGGTAGCAATCAAGAATTCGCGGTTGAACTTGGTATTATTAAAGCGTATCTGCATTGGGTAGGCGCGGTAGACCAGCAGCGCCCGCAACGAGGCCGCCATATACGCAGCCGTGCGCCGTAACAACGGCACATCATGGACGGTAGCGGCAACCATGCCATCAATTGCCAATCCAATATTATTGATCATATAGCTGATTGATGTGCTGGTACCATCGCTGGTGGTGATGCGGCCCACATCGATATGACGCACCTGATTGCGTTGCAGCCGTGCGATTGACCCCTTGATGTCGTCCGGCTTGATTCCCTCGAACGAGCGGCTAAAGTCGTTGCCCGACCCGATGGGGATCAGGCCGAGGCTGGTGGTGGGGCGGTTGGCAGCGGTTAACATGCCAGTCACAACTTCGTTCAGGGTGCCATCACCACCTATCAGCACAACCTGCTGATAGCCCGCTTCTACCGCCTGCTGCGCCAATCGGGTAGCATCGCCGGGGCCGTTGGTGCGCTCCAAATCGAAGGGCAACTGCAACGCACGCAGCGTGCGCTCAATCAAAGGCTGCTGCCGTCCGGCACGCCCGCGCCCTGCTTTTGGATTAAGGATAATCAGCCGTTCACGGCTCATAGGTGTTATATTTCCATTCCGAGCGCGTCGGCAACCGTGAAGATATCTTTATCGCCGCGCCCAGACAGGTTGACCAGGATAAGCTGGTCGGGGCGCATCTTCGCCGCCTGCTCCATCGCCTCGGCAACAGCGTGCGCTGTTTCCAGTGCAGGAATAATCCCCTCTTTGTGTGAAAGCGTATAGAAGGCATCCAGCGCCGACTCGTCATCGGCGGTTGTGTAGGTGGCGCGTTTGGTATCGTGCAGCCATGCGTGCTCTGGCCCCACACTGGCATAGTCCAGTCCCGCCGAGATGCTATGGGTCAGGGCAATCTGTCCGTCGTCATCCTGCAATACATACGAGTAGGTGCCTTGCAGCACACCGGGGCGGGCATTCTCGAAGCTGAAACGGGCCGCGTGCTGCCCCAACCCATCGCCTACGCCGCCGGCTTCAACACCACATAGCGCCACGCGCTCATCATTCAGGAAGGAATGGAAGATGCCAATAGCATTGGAGCCGCCGCCAACACAGGCGATGATCAGATCGGGCAGACGTCCGGTAGCCTCAAGAAACTGCTGCCGTGCCTCGCGCCCGATCACACTCTGGAAGTCGCGCACCATGGTGGGGTAGGGGTGCGGGCCAAGCGCCGAGCCAAGCAGATAGTAGCTCTCCGGGTGGGTCACCCAGTCGCGCATTGCTTCGTTGATGGCATCCTTCAGCGTGCGGCTGCCACTATCGACGCCGCGCACCTCGGCACCTAGCAACCGCATCCGGAAGACGTTCGGGCGCTGGCGGGCCATATCGTCCACGCCCATATACACCACACACTCCAGGCCGAGCAGCGCACAGACCGTCGCCGTTGCGACGCCGTGCTGCCCTGCGCCTGTTTCGGCAATGATGCGCTTCTTACCCATCCGCTTTGCCAGCAAGCCCTGCCCCAGCGCATTATTGATCTTGTGCGCACCCGTGTGCGCCAGGTCTTCGCGCTTGAGGTACATCTGAGCACCGCCGCAATGGTTGCTCAGGCGGGCGGCATAGGTGAGCGGCGTAGGGCGGCCTGTATAGGTACGGTGCAGATGGTCAAGTTCGGCCCAGAAGCCCTCATCGGTACGAATAGCACGATAGGCTTCTTCAAGCCCGGTCACAGCGGGCATCAGGGTTTCGGGCACATATCGACCGCCATAGGGACCGAAGCGCCCCGAAAGGGTTTCGGTGGCGGTTGGCAAAGGTGACTGCGCTACTGACATAGTGGGCTACCTGTATGTTTCTTCTAACATCGAATGTCTATGTGGGTACGGAATCGGGAATAAGTTTCAGTATACCATACTCACGGTCGGCTGCTGTCTCATACACCCGCGTCATCGGTCACGAGTTCACGAATTGCATCAGTTAGACACTGCAACTCAAGCGGCAGCGGGCAGCGCAGATAGCCAGCGGGCAGCAGGTGAGGGTCTTCTTCGAGGGTGGAACGGGTGTTGCGTGTCAGGATGAGCGCTTTGATGATGCAATGCTGCTGATACCGGTGCAGTACCCGCCGCACATCGTCCGGCTTGATATGGGGGCCAATAACAAAAATGAGCGTGTTGGCAGGCGGAACCGCATCAAGCAGATGGTGCTCGTTGTCGGTCGTCAGCTTTGTGCAGTTGTGCCCCATCCGTTGCAATGCAAAGCGCAGCACATCATCAAGTGTACCGTCACTTGTCCAGATCAGAATAAGGTAGGCCTGCGCCTGCATGGGTTATGCTTTCGAACTAAAAGTGGAAGGAACAACAGTAGACGTTATCTATCCGATGTAGGCCAGTGTATCCAGTTGACAAAAAACTCGTCGATGCGGGCCGCACCACAGTAGCGCTCGGCGATGGCCTGCTCAACCGATTGCAAGCCGTAGGCATTGGTCACGAACTCGGCACAGATCCGCAGACCATGACCGGTGCCACCAGTGGTAAACCCACCTAAAAACAGCTCGCCCATGGTCTCGTCATAACGCTGCGCAAGTAGCCTGAGATGTTCGGGTGTGCTGCGATTGTAGACCACAAAGCGCAGATCAGCCGGGGGTACGGTGTCCTCGTCGGGGGGGAAGATGGCAAAATACACCTGCCCATCGGCGGTATGTTGCGCCGAGTTGTTGATTAGATTGTACAGCACGCGGTCGAGTGCGGCGAATTCCAGGCAACTCTCGGAGATACTGCCTGTATAGCGACAATCCAGGTGTATGCGGGCCGCTACCGTACCATCGCGCACCTGATGCAGGGCATCGTACCATTTCTCTGCCAGCAGCGATACATTATGTTCGATCTCCTGGCTATCGCGGATCTCGCCTGCCGGGTCGATCTGCTGTACGGCATTCCGCATAATCTTGCGGTGGTCGCGGGTAAGGAAAAACAGCCGCGAAAAATCATCTTCGCCATACAGCCCAAACTCGAGCAATTGTAGATAAATCGACAATGCCAGGAAGCCGCCGCCTTTAATATCGTGAACTACGCGGCCCAGGTTCGGGTGCTGCGATTGTCCATAGCTTGCAGCACCTAACTTTTGCACTTCTTTAAAAAATCGATCCAACCAACCCGCGTGGTAAACGCACGTGTCGCTGCAACGCCCTCATCCGGTCTGTTCCAGTAGGCCTTGAGGAGATCAAACAATTCACCCAGGACGTTGTACAGCCGATAAACGATTATCTGATCGGCTGGCTCAAAGTCCTCGACGGTGATACGTAAGCCGCCACCCTCAAAGCGCGACTGTCGATAATTGGTAAGCTGGTGTGCCGCAAGCTGTCGTAGAGCCTCGTGTGCAAGCGGCATCACGGGTGATTGGTCGTGCATGGTCATAGGTTATGAGTCCTGAACAATCGGGGCAATCGGGCTGATCCCCTGGCGTGTTTCCCAACTTGGTCGATTGAGAATATAGTTCTCAAGCTGCTCAATAATAAACTCGCGGTCATCGATCACATATTTAATCGCATCACGAATGGAAACCATTCCAACCAGTTGCTCATTATCGAATACAGGCAGGTGCCGCAGATGACGCTGGTTCATCAGCACCATACAATCTTCCATCGTTTGTTCGGGGCGCACATACAACACACGGGGGGTCATAATCTCTTTCACCGGGGTGGCATCGGCAGCACGGCCCTGCCCGATCACCTTTCGCACACAGTCGCGCTCGGTGATAATACCCACCACTTGCTCTGCCTCTATCACCATAATAGCACCCACGTCTTTTTCCGTCATCACCTTGACAGCATCGGCAACCGATGTATCAGCGCTGACAGACCAGACTCGGCGTTGCTTGTCTTTGAGCACCTGGCGAACGGTTTGCATAGCGTCTCCCATTTCTTCTCTTGCTACTTTAAACGTAAGCTTGTTGCACTTCAGAACATCAGGGGCACAATTTAGTGTAGGGGAATGCCTTGTTTGTATAGTAAAGAGCTTATGAGAAGCTGTCAAGGTTACAGGTGATAGTATTCTTCGCAGTACAAAGAAATGATATTATAGCTCATCGCCCAGCGCCGCCAGCAGTTGCTCTTTCAGGCGGGCAAAGGCGGGGGTGGTAATCATCTGGTAGGTGCGCGGGCGCGGCAGGTCCATAGTCAACGTTAGCGCTACCCGTGCCGGACGCGCCGTGAGCACGGCGACATAGTCCGACAGCAAGATCGCCTCATCTACATCGTGGGTCACGAGCAGCACGGTGCGGTCGAGTTCGTCCCACAGTGTGAGCAGCCAGCGCTGCAACTGCGCCCGTGTGATGGCATCGAGTGCTCCGAATGGCTCATCAAGCAGCATCATCGGCTGCTTCCACATTACCGTACGTAGCAGGGCAGCACGCTGCCGCATTCCGCCGGACAAGGCGGCGGGCAGGCTCTCGCCAAAGCCTTCCAATCCGAAGGTTGGCAGCAGGGCGCGGGCCTCACGGCGGGCCGCCGCTACATCCCCCCGCTGCACGGTCGTTGCAAGCACCGCATTGTCGAGCACGGTGCGCCACGGCAACAGGGCATCACGCTGTGGCATATAGGCCACCTGCCCACGCTGTCCGGTAGCGGGCTGCCCCGCAAGCAGCACAGTGCCAGCATCGGGGTGTTCCAGGCCAGCAATAATATTAAACAGCGTGCTTTTGCCGCTGCCGCTTGGACCGATGATGCTGGTGAAGGCTCCAGTGGGTACACGCAGGTTCACCTGTCGCAGCACAGGTAGGAGACCTGCGGGTGTGCTATAACTTTTGCTCAGGTTCTGCACCTCAATAGCGGGTGTCTCTGGCATCTGTTGCACTCGCTTCTTCCGCGCGCCTACTCCTCGGCAGGCGGCAGGAACTCGTTGGTGAAGGCGGCTTCGGCCTCGATCATCTCCGGAATCAGGTTGCGCTCTGCCATCCACTCGGCATAGGTCTGCCAGCGCTCCTGCGTCTGCTCACCCCAGCGCGGCGCATCGGCCTGATATTGGGCGGCAAGGTACTGCTGGCTCTGGCGCACCAGGTCGGCATCCAGTTCGGGCACGGCTGCCAGCAGCATCGTTGCGGCCTCATCCGGGGAGGCAATCGCGAAGGTGTAGCCCGCGCTGACTGCCGCCACAAAGCGCCGCACTATGTCGGGACGCTCGGCAATCGTCGACTCGCTGGTAATCAGCACGGGCGTGTAGTAATCGGGCACACAGTTTTTAATGTCGTTGACCATCACAATATTGAGCGGTACTTCGCGCACCTCGGCCTCAATGCCTGTCCAGCCCTGAAAGACCCACGCAAAATCGATGTCGCCGCGCTCGGTGGCTACAAAAAAATCGCTGGTGCCAATATCAACAATCTCAACTGCGCTGAAGTCGGCCCCGACACATTCCATCAAGCCGCGCAGAATTGCTTCCTCGGTTGGCGAACCAAAGCCCCCATAGACCTTCCCCGCAAAGTCGGCAGGCGCGGTGATGCGCTCCTCGGCACGGCTGGCAAACCCGCTAGTGTTGTGCTGAATAATCGCCGCAACCGACACAATCGGCAGCCCTTCGGCGCGGGCCTGTGTTACGCCCTCTTGATAGGAGATACCAAAATCGAGTTGCCCCGCTGCCACAAGCTGCTCAACGCTACCGCTTTCGTAGGCCTGTACAATCTCCACATCCAGCCCGTTGGCAGCAAAATAGCCCTGATCCTGCGCGACATACAGCCCGGTATGGTTGGTGTTGGGTGTCCAGTCCAGTCCCACCGTCACCAATTGCGCCGCGTCGGTGGCTGCGCCTTCGCTACGGGGAGCGTACGGATCGTCGGCGGTAGGCTGCCCACCGCACGCCGCCAGCAGCAGACCAGCCAGCAGGATCAACAAAGTATGAGCATAGTTCATGGGGTATTCCTTTTCCAGGCAGTGAGCCAGCGTTCGAGCGCCAGCACCAGACCAAACAGGGCCAGCGTGAGCAGGGAAGTCACCAGTGCCCCGACAAATACCTGATCGGTGCGGAACGAGCGCAGCGACCGGGCAATATAGACGCCCAAGCCCTGATTGGCTCCGATCCACTCGGCAAGCACGGCCCCGATCACGCTGTATGTCACTGCTACTTTTAAACCACTTAGAATAGATGGGAGGGCCGCCGGTAGCCGCACCAGTCGCAGCAGTTGCCAGCGGCTTGCATCCATCGCCAGCAGCAGCCGCACCGTGTCGCGGTCGGCAGTCTGCAAACCGTCAACCGTGTTCACGGCAATGGGAAAAAACGTTACCAGCGCCACAACAATGATTTTGGGTAGGAGACCGAAGCCAAGCCCGACAATCAGCAGCGGCGCAATCGCCACAATCGGGATGGTCTGCGAAACAATCAGCAGCGGATAGAGCGCCCGCCGCACCAACCCGGATGCATCAATTGCCAGCGCTAGCCCGAAGCCTACCACAAAACCAAGCGCCAGCCCGACCAGTGCTTCAAACAGCGTAATCGTGATATGCCCCTGAAGGATAGGCAGGCGCTCGACTAGGGTGCGGCCTATTTGCGATGGCGCGGGTAGCAACCAGTCGGGCAGCGCCAGCCACCCCACCAGCAGTTCCCAGAGCAGCAGCAGGCCAGCAATAACCAGCAATGGCGGTAGCGCCGTGCCGAGCCAGTGCCGCCAGGACAAACGATGTGCGCCTTCTGGCTCGTGCTGCGGGTTTGAGCGCACGTGTGAGGCATCGAGTTGTTGCGAACGGTATTCCATCGGTCAGGCTCCGTAGTGCTGCCACTGGTGCACCCCGCCATCAAAATGATGGATAACCAGCAGCAGTCCGTCGTGCAGCGTGATAGTTGCTTCGGGCTGCACCAGAATATTTGAAACGCCTCTGGCATGGTTTGCATACAGCGTGGCATCGGTTAATGGATAATACAGCCCGCTGATGGTTACGCCATGCACTGCCATGGTTAATGGCAAGAGTGATACCGTATCGTGGAGATTGCCCTTAAGCGTGTGCTGCTCGTCGGCCCGTATCAGAAACAACTCCTGATGCGGTTCTAGCATCCGCACCTGTCGCCCCGCCAGTTCGGGCATCGTTAGCATGGTGATATTTGCGAGTGTATGGTCAAGCCGTCCACCCGTTGTACCAAGCAGGTGGAGGTGCGTAGCCCCTGCTGCCGCAACCAGTAACAAGGCCGCCTGGAGATCGGTTTCGTCCTTCTCGCGGGGCAACTGCCGAATATCGACCGCATCGCGGTGCGCGGAGTGCCGCAGCCACTGCCCGGTCGTTTGTTCGAGCGAATCGAGATCACCAATAACAACGTGTGGTACAATATTAACGCGATGAAGTGCATTCGCGCCGCCATCCGCTGCTACAATCAAGTCGGCTTGCCGCAGCAGTCCAATAAATGGTGTCGCGTCCAGATCAGGGGCATTTGCAATCACTACAGCGTGTATCATAATGTGTACCCTACCTGGAATACTTTCCTATTTTTTCATCGATAGTGGAACCGGCAGGGTCGTTGTCGATCTTGATGGAGGTAAACACAGTGCTGGCACCCGCCGCGAGGACAGCTTGCTGGGCCGCTTTGATAACCGCCATCACCTGATCGTATTCACCCTCAAGGGTTGTTTCCATCGGGTTGACCATGTAGCGAAGACCACTCTGCACCACGACGGCAATGGCTGCATCAACAGCGTTGTACGTCGTTTTTTTGTCGGGCAAGCCACCCGGCAACACTTGAAAACTGACCGTAATTGGATTCATTGCAGCACTCCTTTGGCTGTTTCGGGATACAAAAAACTGGCGTGGCCTGAATCCCGGATAGGAAAACATGAACCACGCCAGTAGCGTTTGCAGTGTGTAGTTTCCCTACGCTGGTATGACCCAGGTCAGGTTCAAAGGGTCGGCAGTATTGGTGGACTGCCCTCTCAGCCGGCCTGTTTCGGCTCCCCAGAATATGTTATTCCTGTTATTATACCATTATCTGTGCCAATAAGCGAGCAATGTGGCCGACCGTTTATAAAGAAATATAAAATAATTCGGGCATGATGTGTTTCAAAATCAGCAAAGATTGAGCGTTTAATTTATAATGACGTGACCGATCAATCTCAGGCATAAATATTATTAACTTGCTTTTTCACCCAGTACATCGTCTCAGGAGGCTCGATGAAACCCAACCAAGACATCGGTACTGCGGAAGCCACAACTGACGAGACTATGCTCACAGGGTCATCTTACGAACTTGAACAACTGCGCCTGCGGGTTGCCGAACTCGAACACCAGAACCGCAAACTGCAAGCCGAACTGCGCCGCGTGCAGCCGCACCATGTTTCAGCACCCGATCTTCCCATCACCGATGCGACGTTTCGGGCGCTGATTGAAACAACTTCCAACGGTATTGCCCTCACCACGTTGCAGGGTATTATTGTGTATGCAAATACCGCCTTTCAACAATTGGTTGGGGCCGATCAGAACACGGTTGGGTATACATGTACGGTCTACCTCCATCCTACCGAACAAGAACGTTTCTATGGTGAAGTCGAGCCTATCCTTGAACGCGAGGGCACATGGCAGGGTGATATGTACCTGCGCCGTCCCGATGGCTCGATCTGGTATGCAAACGTCCTTAAATTCATTCTGCGCGATGCAACTGATCAACCTGTTTATCAGGCAGTTGTGGTGCGTGATATCACAGCCGCGCATCTGGATACTGAAGAACTTCGGCAGAGCCGCGACCTGTTGCAATCAATGCTCGACTATCACCCCAGCGCAATCTTTGTCAAAGACCTGGAACGGCGGTTTATTTTTGCCAACAAGCTCACCGAGCGGGTCTTCGGGTATTCCTTGGCGCACATGCTTGGGCAAACCGAAGAAGACCTGCTCGCAGAAGATGCACCGACTGTCTTGTGGCGCGTGCAGGAAGAGCAGGTGCTGCGTACCAACCAGATCAACCGTATCGAGACGTTCGTACAGGTGGGCAACGAGCGGCACGCTATTATATCTATTCGTTACCCTATTTTTGATAACACCAATCAACTGGTGGCAATCGGTGGTATCGCGATGGATATCACCGAAAACAAAACGCGCCGAAACCATCCTGCGTGCCAGCGAAGCACGCTACCAGACGATTACCCGCCTGACTGCCGACTGTGCCTTCTCGCTGTTCCTGCGTACCGATGGTACCGTTGAACTAGAGTGGCTGGTT
>JAAUSQ010000172.1 GCA_012033195.1 Chloroflexaceae bacterium | reverse complement strand
GACGTGGCGAATAGCGATGGTAATGCCACGCGCACGCTCTTCGGGCGCATTATCAATCTGGTCGTAGGCGAAGAACTGGGCTGCGCCACGCAGCGAGAGCACCTTGGTAATCGCCGCGGTCAAGGTCGTCTTGCCGTGGTCGACGTGCCCGATGGTGCCGACGTTCAGGTGCGGCTTGGTGCGCTCAAACTTCTGCTTTGCCATTGGTATCTACCTTTGCATTTAAAAAACTTATAAATAAATCAGGCTTCTTTTGATACTCCAATAGAGCATCAGCAGACCACACAGATGGGTCATGCTCCAGCAGTCCAGCGGGCGTATAATGCCGCCGGGAGTGGACGGGCTAATGCCGTATCCACCAGTACCAACTCGCCGACCTCAACCTCGCCATGCCACTGTCGGGTAACTGCGTGCTGTAGATTAAACAGTGTAATCGGCGAGATGCTTGTTGCGTATGCATTGACCAGCATCCCGGCTGGTCTATCGCTCAACAGGGCCGCGCATCGCGCTAACAATGCCGGTAACCCCTCGGTCAATCGCCAGATTTCGCCTTTCGGCCCCCGTCCGAATACAGGCGGGTCCATGATGATCATCTCGTAGCGCGAACCACGGCGGCGCTCCCGGTCGAGAAACTTCGACACGTCCTCAATGATCCATCGTACCGGTTTATCTTGCAGTCTTGCAACTTCTTGATTTTCCTGCGCCCAACGTATGGCCGGCTTCGACGCATCAACGTGACACACCTTCGCGCCTACCTGGGCCGCCAACAAGGTATACAAGCCAGTATAACCAAACAGTACCAGCACGTTGGCCTGTTCATACCGCAGCAATTGCTGCCGTATCCACTCCCAATGGGCGCTGTGCTCTGGAAAAACACCCGTATGCCGAAACGGTGTCAGGCGTGCCCAGAATTGCAAGCCTTCGTGCTCCATCTGCCAGCGCTCCGGGAACGAGCGGCGCAGTTGCCAACTTCCGGCCCCTTCGTCGCTCTTCCCTTTCTGAAACACGCCATCGGCAGTGTTCCATTCCTTTTCCGACAGGGCCGGCTCCCAGATGGCCTGCGTCTCTGGTCGTACCAATGTGTACGGGCCAAAGCGCTCCAACTTGCTGCCGTTACCTGAGTCGATCAGCTCGTAATCGTGCCACGGTGGAGCGACCAAAAGAGTAGAGCGGGGCAACTGTGGCGCTGGCACGTGCCCCACTCGCTCGGTGTTTCCTCGTATCTGGCGCTTCGGACGATCGGCCATTGTTACGCAGCAGCGTTCTTGGCGATAATTTCCTGAGCCAGGTGATCCGGCAGCACTTCGTACTGGGCAAACTCCATCGACGATGTAGCGCGGCCCTGTGTTGCCGAGCGCAGGTCGGTGGTGTACCCAAACATGTTCATCAGTGGCACATAGGCTTTTACGACCTGGGTATTGCCACGCGACTCCATGCCTTCCATACGACCACGGCGCGAGTTTAGGTCGCCGATAACGGTTCCCAGGAAGTCTTCGGGTGTTACCACCTCAACCTTCATAATGGGTTCCAGCAGCACCGGCTTGCCCTTCCGCACCGCCTCCTTGATTGCCATCGAAGCGGCAATCTTAAAGGCCATTTCCGACGAGTCCACTTCGTGGAACGAGCCGTCGTACAGTTCAACCTTCACGTCAACTACCGGGTAGCCCGATACAATACCAGTCTGCATCGTATCGACAATACCCTGCTGTACCGCCGGAATGTATTCACGTGGGATAGACCCCCCCGTGACGGCATTGACAAACTCAAAGCCCTCACCCGGATTCAGTGGTTGCACACGAATCTTGACGTGGGCGAACTGACCCTTACCACCGGTCTGACGCTTGAAGACCATATCTACATCCGACGAGCCAGCAATCGTTTCGCGGTACGACACCTGGGGCTTGCCCTGGTTTGCTTCCACCTTGAACTCGCGGCGCATTCGGTCGACGAGCACTTCCAGGTGCAGCTCACCCATACCCTTCATAATGGTCTGACCAGTTTCCTGGTCGGTGTACACGCGGAAGGTCGGGTCTTCTTCGGCAAGACGCGCCAGCGCCATCGCCATCTTATCCTGGTCGGCTTTAGTCTTCGGCTCAATCGCCAGTTCAATCACTGGCTCTGGGAACTTGATGCTCTCCAGAATGATCTGGTTGTCCGGGTCGCAGAGCGTGTCACCCGTAAAGCTCTGCTTCGGCCCCACCATTGCCGCGATGTCGCCTGCACGCACTTCCTTGATCTCTTCGCGGTGGTTGGCGTGCATCTGCAATAGACGGCCCACGCGCTCCTTCTGACCACGGGTGCTGTTGAGAATATACGTCCCCGTCTCAATCACACCCGAGTACACGCGGAAGTAGGCCAGCTTGCCGACGTACGGGTCCGATACCAGCTTAAAGACCAGTGCAGTAAACGCGTCTTCGTCGGCGGGCTTGCGGTGCATCACCACTGCCTCCTCGTCGTCGGCATCCAGGCCACGCAGCGTACCAGTCACCGCCGGACGATCTACCGGCGACGGCAGATACTCAACCACGGCATCGAGCAGCTTCTGCACCCCCTTGTTCTTCAGCGACGAACCACACAGCACCGGAACCAGTTTACCTTCAATCGTCGCCTTGCGTAGGCCACGCTTCAGCTCCTCAATGCTCAGTTCTTCGCCTTCCAGGTAGAGCAGTGTCAGCTCATCATCTGTTTCGGCAATCGCCTCAATCAGGTTGGCACGTGCTGTAGCGACCTGATCAACCATCTCGGCGGGCACGTCGATCTCTTCCATATCGCGGCCCAGGTCATCTTTATAAATGGTTGCCTTGTTGCGGAGCAGATCGATAATGCCACGGAAGCTATCTTCTGAACCAATAGGCAACTGAATAGGCACTGGCTTGGCGGCCAGACGCTCAATAATCATATCAATCGTGCGCTGATAGTTGGCACCCGTGCGATCCATTTTGTTCACAAAACAGATACGCGGTACGCGGTACTTATCGGCCTGCCGCCACACAGTCTCGGACTGCGGCTCCACACCGGCGACCGAGTCGAACACCACCACGCCACCATCTAGCACCCGCAGCGAGCGCTCCACCTCAACAGTGAAGTCGACGTGACCGGGCGTGTCAATAATGTTAATGCGATAGGTGGTACCATGCAGGGTCCAGGCAGCCGTGGTTGCAGCCGATGTAATCGTGATACCACGCTCCTGCTCCTGCGGCATCCAGTCCATAACCGCTGTACCCTCGTGAACTTCGCCGATCTTGTACGTCCGCCCGGTGTAGAACAGAATACGCTCGGTTGTTGTGGTTTTACCAGCGTCAATGTGTGCAATAATGCCGATATTCCGTATTTTATCAAGCTCTATCTCACGGGCCATTGTTCACACCTCCATCCGTGGTGGCTGTCTCCAGGTTTAGAACCGACCATAGTGTGCAAATGCGCGATTCGACTCGGCCATACGATGCACGTCTTCGCGCCGCTTGATGGTATTGCCCGTGTTGTTGTAGGCATCCATCAATTCGCTTGCCAGCCGTTGATGAATAGGACTCCCCGAACGTGCGCGGGCCGACTGCAAAATCCAGCGCATGGCGAGCGACATCCGGCGATCACTCTTGACCTCAACGGGCACCTGATACGTTGCACCACCGACGCGGCGCGGCTTCACCTCAATCGAGGGGCTTGCATTCCGCAGTGCCTGTTCAAACACTTCCAACGGTGGACGCTTGAGTCGATCTGCTGCGATATCGATTGCGGAATAGACAATCCGCTCGGCCAGACTCTTCTTGCCGCGCTTCATCACCTTATTGATGAACTGCTGCACCACCACACTCTGAAAGCGTGGGTCGGGAGGAGTCTGACGCCTCATAATTTTTCCTCGGCGTGGCATAGTTGTCCTTAGTTCAAACTATGGTCTGTATGGCTAGCGCCCCGGAGCCCCGCCCCAGAACATCGCCACTCCATTCCTCGTCTTTCTTACCGCTTCTTCTTCACCGGCTGCACGCCGCCCTTCTTCGTGCCATACTTCGAGCGTCCCTGCTTACGATTTGCTACGCCCTGTGTATCCAGCGTGCCGCGCACAATATGGTAGCGTACCCCTGGCAGGTCTTTGACACGGCCCCCGCGAATGAGCACCACCGAGTGCTCTTGCAGGTTGTGGCCTTCACCGGGAATGTACGCAGTTACTTCCAACTGATTGGAAAGCCGCACACGTGCAATCTTGCGTAGTGCCGAGTTAGGCTTCTTCGGTGTAACCGTGCTTACTTTGGTGCATACGCCGCGCTTCTGTGGCGACCCCTTGCCGCGTGTCAATTTGCCCTTCAGCGAGTTGTACGTAAAGCGTAGCGCCGGAGCTTTTGTCTTTTTCACCACGGCTTTGCGTGGCTTACGCACAAGCTGGTTGATTGTCGGCATACGTTCTGTCCTCGTCTGTCCTGCTCATTTTTTAAGCAGGTAATCTATTCTTGATATCTGACACAAAAAACTACTGGGGTCATTTCTGGTCGTAGATCCATCTACGCCTTAGAGTAGACCCTGCAAGCACATAGATACGGCTGATGCGTTTCTTCACGCAACAAGGGTATATGTTACCATGTCTCCGTGGGCTTGTCAACCGGAGAAGTGCAGCAATCCGTGAAAAACGTTACCGTTCACGCGTGCTATGCTTAATATTATACCCATATCTTCCGGGATGCGCCAGTGTGCGCCATCCGATAGTAAAAATTGATAAACAATGTGTCGATTGTGTGGCGTTGCTCTTTATGAGGTTGAACAGGAGACTCAGCCGTATGTACAAAATTGGACATGCCCATCTGAAGGTACGCGACCTTGATCGTGCAATTGCATTCTACACCCGGTTCCTCAAGCTCCACGTTGTTGAGCGGGTTGGCGACTACTACGCATTTCTCACTGGCGGCAGTATGCATCACGACATTGCACTGCAAAACGTCGGCCCGGACGCGCCGCAACCCTACCCGCAGGGCACGGGCCTGTATCATGTTGCCTTTGAAGTGCCCGACCGTGCCGCGCTCGCCGCAGCCTACCGCGAACTGACTGAAGCCAGAATCGACGTTGGCCCAGTTGATCATCTAATTAGCTGGGCGATCTACTTTAACGACCCGGACGGTAACGGCCTGGAACTCTACTGGGACACCCGCACAGAGCTAGGTGGTGAACACCTCTGGCATGGTCGCAACCTGCCCCTGCCGCCCGAAAAGCTGCTGGCCGAAGCATAAGAAGCATAAAATGAAGAGAACGTTATAAAGCGTGTTTAACGGGGCATTCGTAGTGCGCCTGTAGTACAATACCGATTGTATACGCTGGAACGTCTGGTGTTAACAAGGTACCCTCCCGCACACGCAGTGCGGAGCGTATCGGGCCGCCTGGTAGGGCGGCGCGTACCTGCACGCGGCCCCATTAGACGCAAAAAGGAGCTACGAGACACCATGCAGATCCCTACGATACGCCTACACCGATGGCTATGCTGGCTACTGATCACGATGCTTGCTGTTACGTATGCCGTCGGCACACCACGCCCGGTTGCGGCGCAGGATGGTGCACTGCCCCGCTTCGAAGATGTCCCCTGCACCGAACTGCTTGGTGAGCAACTTGCGTTCACCGTCGATCAGTCTGGCCCGGTCACCTGTGGCTATGTGCTGGTGCCCGCCGAGTATGATACACCCGGTAGCCGCACGCTGCGCCTCGGTGTGGTGCGCTTTCTGGCAACCACCGCCAACCCCGCAACAACCCCGCTGGTGCTGGCGCAGGGTGGGCCGGGTGGTTCTACCATCGATACCTATCTGCAAATCCTGCCCCAGAGTAGCCTGTTTGCCGAGCGCGACCGCGATATTATCCTGTTTGATCAACGTGGTACCTATTATGCCGAGCCGTTCTTGCGCTGCGACGAACTGTTTGACCTGACGATCGAAACACTCGATCAAGACCTTGCTGATGATGAAGCGTTCGAGATGTCGCAGGCCGCGCTCGGCGAATGCCGCGACCGTCTCACTATGGAAGTAGGCAGTCTGTCGGCCTTTGATAGCATTGAGAATGCGACTGATGTTGAATCGCTGCGGGTGGCGCTGGGCTACAATCAGATCAATTTTTATGGTGTTTCATATGGCTCGCTGCTGGCCCTGCACGTCATGCGTATGTACCCTGACTCGCTACGCAGTGTCATCATCGATGCAGTTGCCCCACCGCAGATCAATTTCCTGCTCGAAGCACCCCTCGCGGAACAGCGTTCTTTTAACGAACTGTTTGCCGCCTGTGCCGCCTCGGAGCCATGCAACACATCGTACCCCGATCTCGAAACCGTCTTTGAAACCCAGATTGAACGCCTGAACGAAACCCCGGTGATGATCACCATTACCGACAGCGAGACCGGCGAACGTTACGATGCGCTGCTGGACGGTGATAGCTTCGAGGGGGTCGTCTTCCAGACGCTCTACTCAACCGAGTTCATTCCGTATATTCCACGCATTATCTACGATGCAAGCAAGGATGACTTTACGGCCCTGTCCAGTGTGCTGGGTATCATCGTGTTTGACCGTACTTTTGCCGATGCGATGTATCTGTCGGTCATCTGCGCCGAAGATGCCGATTATACACTTGCCGATGTGAACACTGGCGACCTGCCGCCCGAACTTGCCACCGCTGCCCAGCAAGATGCCGAAGACTTTCTTGAGTCGTGTACGCTCTGGAACGTTGAACCGCTTGGCCCTGCCGTGGACGACCCGGTGAGTGCCGACGTACCAACCCTGCTGCTCTCAGGCCGCTTCGACCCGATCACGCCGCCAACCTATGCCGAAGCCGCCGCTGCATCGCTGCCAACCAGTTATAACATTGTCTTCCCGACCGGTGGGCACGGTGCCGCCTTCGATGGGGGCTGTGCCGACCAGATCATTGCCGATTTTCTGGCGAACCCTGCCGTCGCGCCTGATGCAGCCTGTCTGGATGCGCCCGAAGAGCAGACCGTCAACTTTGCTACCAACAGAGATATTATTGAATTGCCCGTCCTGCTCCGTCTCGCCAATCTCGAAGGTGAAGCACTCCAGCAACTTGGCATCTTGGGAGTGCTGCTCCTGTTCCTGCTTTCGATCTGGTTACTTGGCCCGATTGTCTGGCTGGTCAATCGGCTGCGAAACCGCGAAACGCGCTCGCTGCCGCCTGTAGCCCATCTGTCGCCGTGGTTGGCGGCGCTGAATGGGGTGCTGCTGCTTGCTTTTATCGTGGCGCTTACGGTTGTGTTTTTTGCACTGGCCTTCGATAACAATACCGTTGTCTTGTTTGGTATGCCTGGTAACGCAACGCCGCTCTTTATCCTACCGATCATCTGCCTGCTACTCACCCTCGGTATGCTGTATGGCAATGTGGCTGCCTGGCAACAGGGCTTCTGGTCGGTTGCCCGGCGCATCTACTATGCCCTGCTCACCCTGGCGGCACTCGGCTGTCTGGCAGTGCTCTGGAACTGGGGCATGTTTACTGCCCTGATTTGAAAGGACACGTTCCATGATACGATCTGGCCCACGCTGTCCACGGTGTGGTACCCGTAATAATAAAGGGCGGATGTTTTGCGAGGCCTGCGGTTCTCGCCTGACACGACCAGACACCTATGCAGATACACTTGATCTGGCTGCCGCGCCGCCGCCGCGCACCCGTCGCAACGCTACCATGTTCTGGCTAGCACTGCTGGCAACCGTTGCAGTACTGGCTTTTGCAGGTGGGGCCGCCTTCTGGCAACTCCAGCCACTTTTGCTGCCGGATGGAGCAACCCAACCTGCTGCATCGGCACCTGGCCCCGCGCTCGCGCCATCCCTGCCCGCGCTGCCCGCACCCACCACACTGGCCCCAACCGCCGACTCCGGGCCGACCCTGTCGGAATCATTACATGCGACCGGGCAGGCCGAACGTCGCGTAACGGCCACCCGCTCGGCGCTGAATGCAACGGCACAAATGCTTGGGGTTGGCACGGCAGTCGCGCAGCAGTTGCAGGGCACCGTGCAGGCCCTCAGCGACGGCACCGCCATCGCCCGCAGCCAGGGCGCAACACAGGCCGATGGTCTACTGCCGTTGACGCTGTTTGATCTGCCCATTTACCCGGGGGCGCAGCGCACGAGCAACGATGACCCATTTCAACAAGGCGCTGTCAGCGGCAGTGGCACGATTGCTATTCCGGGGAGCTACGAACGGGTCGAGCAGCAAGTATATATCACCGGCGACCCGGCCAGCGCCGTAATCAGCTATTACGATAGTGCACTCTCGCTGCGTGGCTGGCAAAGCAGCAACATTCCCGCGTTCTCCGGGGCAGGCCTGACGATGACCCAGCAAACGTGGCAGCGTGGGCAACAACGGCTGATTATTACGCTGGTGCAGGGCGATGCGGTTGCTGGAGGGAACTATATGCTGATGACCCTAGTCACCGGACAATCGTGAGAAAAGCGCCCTTCCAAAACATACGCCGCCGTGTTCAAGGCAAGAACATAGCGGCGTATTAATGGCGGGAGCGTGAGTATCGACTGTGAACTGATGCAGGGATTAGCCTTTGACGGCACCCGCTGTCAGACCAGCAATAATACGCTTCTGGAAGTAGAGGGTCAGGATAATCAGCGGTACGGTCACTACCACCGAGGCCGCCATAATCTGGCCCCACGGCAGTTCAAAGCTGCTGGCGGTTGCCCCTTCAAAGGCTGTAATCGCAATTGTTACCGTGCGATTCTCCGGCGTCTGGGTGAATGACAGCGCAAACAGGTACTCGTTCCAGGCGGCGATAAAGGCCAGCAGGCCCGTCGTCACCATACCAGGGGCCGCCAGGGGCAGCAGGATCATATAGAAGGTCTGGAACGGTGATGCACCATCCACATAAGCTGCCTCTTCCAGGTCGCGTGGCATCGCCTTGAAGAAGTTGGTGAGCACCCAGACCGTAAACGGCAACGTAAAGATGAGATAGGTGATGATCAGCGATAGCAGGTTGTTGTACAGGCCGAGGTTGGTCACCATCTCAAACAGGGCACCCAACACCGCAATCTGCGGGAACATCGTCATTGCCAGCACGGTATACAGCACCACACTACGCCCCTTGAAGCGGAAACGCCCCAGTGCATATGCGCCGAGTGCGCCCACCACCAGCGCCAGTGCTGTCACCGCGAACGAGACAATCGCACTGTTGATCAGCGCCCGAATAAATAGGTTGTTGCGGAACACCAATTGATAGTTATTCAGCGTTGGCTCAAGCGGCCAGTAGCTAATGGGGGTTGAGAACAGCCGATTGTTGGGTGTCAGCGATGAAGCAAACGCCCAGTAGAACGGAAAGATTGTATAGACGAGAATAACAATGATAAGCAGGTAAAACAGCACCCTGCTGAATATGTGTCGGGTATCGCCACCAGTCATATCAGGACTCCTCCACATTCAAGAACGTTACATACAACACCACGAAGATGGCGATGATGAAGAAGATCGCAATACTGACTGCCGAGCCATACCCCAGGTCGGAAAAGTCCACGAGGTTTTGCTGAGCATAAATCGCCATCGTCTGGGTATCGCTACGTTGCCCAAACATCACAAAGAACACGTCGAACACACGGAGCGAGTCCAGCGTTCGGAAGATCAGTGTAACCAGAATAGCAGGGCGCAGCAGCGGCAACGTAATATAGAGAAACTTCTGGATCGGGTTGGCCCCATCGACCGATGCTGCCTCGTACACATCACCGGAGATAACCTGCAACCCTGCAAGCAACAGCAACGCCACAAACGGCGTTGTTTTCCAGATGTCTACTGCGGCAATCGATACAAGCGAAACGGTGGTGTTGGTGGCGATGAAGGCAACATTCGAATCGAGGATCCCAATCTGACGTACCAGCAGGTCGTTAATCACGCCATACACGTCGTTGTACATCCACTTCCACATCTGGGCCGAAACAACGGTCGGGATCGCCCACGGAATGAGCATGGCCGCCCGCATCAGGCCGCGTCCTCGGAAGTTAGAATTAATCACCATCGCGATGACGAGACCAAGAATAAACTCAAAACCCACGGTAATAACAGTAAAGAAAATGGTGTTACCAATGGTGCGATAAAATTGTGTATCTTGCAGCAAAAACGCATAATTTTCAAAGCCAACAAATTCGGCTGGCGTAATCGAGGCAAGACGTGCATCGGTCAGGCTCAGGTAGAAGGTCTGGATCAGCGGCACAAGCCCAACGATGGCCACAACAATCATGGTGGGGATAAGCAATATCCATGCAAAAAAGGTCTGGCTTTCTGCCAGGGTGCGCTGCCGTTTGCGTATTGCGCCTGCAGCGGCGGTTGTACTTGCAATCCTCTGGCTCATAGTCTCACGCTCCTTACTCAACACTTACGTGTTTGGTTCGGTACAAATACCCTTTCAATAGGTATGAAAGACCCTTCCGCAGGCGCTCTACCTGCAGAAGGGCCAGGGACATTACAAACGGACTACCGGACGATACGCTGCAAACGCTGGGCCGCTTGGTCGAGCGCGGTCTGCGCGTCGGTGGCACCAAGCAGAGCTTCGTTGGCAGCCTGGAACATCGCCGTTGATGCCTCGTTGTACTGCTCGCCAGTCTCACGCGACGGGCGGGTCACACGCACAACATCGG
>JAAUSQ010000171.1 GCA_012033195.1 Chloroflexaceae bacterium | reverse complement strand
CGCTCTTGTGCTGCGCCACCATCTGCGCGGCAATGTCGGGCGCTGGCTGTGGCTTGGTGTGGCGGCAGCGCTGGCCCTGGCGGTGCTTGGTGGCAGTGGCCTGCTGCCCGACTTCCTCACCCAACGGCTGGCACTATTACCAACACCTGCGCCTGTTTGATGTGCGGTCGGTCGAGGTAACACCCGAAAACTTCTCGGTTGTGGAACGGATGGCCTTGCTTCAGGCAGGCTGGCAGATGTTCCTTCATGAGCCGGTAACCGGCGTGGGGCCGGGCAACTACCCCATCGCCTACGCAGGCAGCAACAGCCGCGACCCATACCTGCTGCATCCGTGGTATTACCCTCACCAACATGCCCATAATTACTATTTACATATGGCTGCCGAGGCGGGTATCATTGGAGCAATAGCATATCTTGTGCTGCTGGCGCTGGTATGCGCTCAAGCATTTTTTAGCTTGCTACGTGTGCGTGGCTGGTTCTGGCAGGGTATAACCGTGGGGAGGATGTGGTATTATAGCCTCCGTTGCGGTGCACAACCTGTTCGAAAACTTACACGTGCTGAATATGGGCGTGCAACTTGGGGCAGTCTGGGGCATGCTGGTGGCTATCGAGCGGCAGATGCAAACACGAATGGAGAAGCAGTAAGGGAATGAACGACGAAGGCCAGATCAGTCTACGCGGCGAGATACTGCCCGAACAGGTTGACACCCTCAACGAAGCCGAAGTGACGCAGCAGGAAGGCTTCTCGCTCTGGAAGCGCTTACGCAGCCCACGCACCCTGGTTTCATTTGCACTGGCTATCGCGATTATTGTATTTGTATTTCGTGGGCTGGATATCGACTTTGAGCAGACGCTTTACCATATGCGGAATGCCAATGTCTGGCTGCTGCTAACGGGCTTCGGTGTCTTTTACCTCACCTTTCCGCTGCGGGCGCTGCGCTGGCGGGTGCTGCTTTACAACGCCGATGTGCCAATTGCGTCGGGGCGCAAAAGCTGGGCCTCGCTGCCGGCATTGATGGAATACATCTATCTTTCGTGGTTTGCCAACTGCATCGTGCCCGCCAAGCTCGGCGATGCGTACCGGGGCTACCTGCTTAAGCACAATGGGCGGGTATCGTTCTCGTCCACCTTCGGCACCATCTTTGCCGAGCGCCTGCTCGATATGCTGGCCCTGTTTGGGTTGCTGGTCGTCTCAGGCTGGTTCACGTTTGGCGCACATATGCCCGACGGCACCCAGATTGTCTTTGCATTCGGGGCGCTGCTGGTGGTGATCATTCTCAGTGGGTTGGCCGGCATGCGCTGGCTCAGTCCGCTTATTCATCGCATTATCCCCAACCGCTTTCACGTAATGTATGGCAACTTTGAGCAGGCGGCGCTGCGCTCGTTCCGGCCTGCGGTGCTGCCGCAACTGGTGGTACTGACGGGCGGTATCTGGCTGCTGGAAGGCTTCCGGCTCTATTTTGTTATTCTCTCGCTGGCTCCCGAAGGGCTGGTGCTTGGTCTGCCTGCGGTCATCTTTGTGGCGCTGGCTTCGTCGCTGCTCACGGCGCTGCCCATCACGCCCGCCGGGTTGGGCGTGGTTGAGGGCACGGTGACTGGCGTGCTCATCTGGTTTGGTATCGAACGCAACCTCGGTGGCGCGGTGACGCTGCTCGACCGGCTGATCAACTTCTGGAGTCTAGTCATCTTCGGCTTCATTCTGTATCTTGTTAGCAAGCGCAAGTGAGCCTATGCCACACCGCCCGATCACTGTGGGGGTCGATTACACCGCCGCCGCATGGCAGGGGGCGGGCATCGGGCGCTACACCCGCGAACTGATCCGCGCTGCGGTTGCACTGGGTGGGCCGTTTCGATATGTGCTCTTTTATGCAGCAGGTGGGCTGCCCTCCGACGGCTCCTACCTGCGCGACCTGCGCGACCTGTGCAACCACTACCCACAGGTACGGGCTGTGCCGCTGCCCTTCTCGCCGCGCCTGCTGACCATCATCTGGCAACGGCTGCGCCTGCCAATGCTAGCCGAATGGTTTACTGGCCCGCTCGACCTGCTGCACGCGCCCGACTTTGTGCTGCCCCCCACCCGCGCCCGCACCCTGCTCACCGTCCACGACCTGACCTTCCTGGTACATCCCGACCGCTCTGAGCCACGCTTGCAGCGCTACCTGGCGCAGGTGTTGCCGCACAGCCTGCGGCGGGCCAATCTGGTGCTGGTTGACTCGCGGGCCACCGGCGATGATCTGGTGCGGCTGCTGGGGATGCCACGCGAACGGTTGCGGGTGGTCTATCCGGGTGTAAGCGAGGAGTTTCGCCCGCTGCCCGCCATGGCGACCGAACCAGTACGGCAACGGCTCGGCCTGCCCGAACGGTTTCTGCTGTTTGTGGGAACGCTAGAGCCACGCAAGAACCTGCCGCACCTGCTGGCAGCACTGCCCCATCTGCCGCCCGATACCCGTCTGGTGATTGCGGGGCGCAAGGGCTGGCTGTACGAAGATATCTTTGCAACGGTCGCACGGCTACAGCTTGCCGAGCAAGTACAGTTCCTCGACTTTGTCGCCGATGCCGACCTGCCCGCGCTGTATAATCTAGCGGAGGTGTTTGTATACCCTTCGCTGTACGAGGGCTTTGGCCTGCCCGTCGCCGAAGCGCTGGCCTGCGGCACTCCTACCGTGACAACAAACGCAGGCAGCCTGCCCGAAGTAGCGGGCAACGCGGCGCTGCTGGTTGCCCCGGCAACCCCCCCCAACGACAGCCGCACCCTCGCGGCAGCCATTGAGCAGGCCCGCCACGCGGCGGCACGGCTGCGCGAGGCTGGCCCACTCCAGGCACGGCGCTTTCCCTGGTCCCAATCGGGGCGGGCGTTGCTCGCATGCTACCTCACCACTCTACGTGATTAAATCTTCAATCTAGCCCAGAAAAAACAAGCAACGAGTTGTCAAATCACTACGTGAAGAGACCGCTTCTTTTTTCCATCGAACGCTTCCCGATGCTACCATAGAGTACGACATATGCCACCGATTGATGAGTCTGCACCAGGAGCATTCTTTTGCATCTGCCACGCATCCATATTATCGACAGTGATCAAACGGCAGCACTTGTAACTAAACTCGGACTTGAGGCACGCCTGAAGTCGGAAGCGGATGTTGGCATTGTATCCGATACGCACGACATACACAGGCTCGCCCGTGAACCAGTTGACCTGCTGATCGTTGATCCTGGAGCGCAGAGCCAGGCTGCTACGGCGCTCGTCAGGATATTGCAAGCCGATTATCCCGAAACACCGTTGCTTGTGTTAACGGCGTATGATTCGCCGCGCTTGCGTGCTCAGATGCGAAAGCTTGGTGTGCATTCGTATCTCGCCAAGCCGGTTGGTGTCCTTGATCTTGAAACTGTTGTACGGACCATGATGAGGCGGAGAAAGGAGGCTATCGTTGACACAGAACCATCCTGAGCAGGTAGTAGATGTTGCCGAGGATGCTGTATACGGGCAGAACGATGCAGAGCAGGTGGAGTCGCTGGAGCATACCGGCTTCGCACCACGTGGCACCCTGTTGTTCTTGCTGGTGATGCTGCTTGGGTACGCTATCTACTGGGCATATCTGTGGTTCATCGTGATGATTGAGAGGGGACCAGGAGGCTTTTGATGCATATCGACGTGTTGGAGCGATACTGGCTGATCGCTGTGGGTGTGACACTCGGTACCTTTACAGCGGCACTGCTGGCAGGTATTTTCATTTTCGGGCTGCGCACACCCAGTCCGGTTGGACGTATTGACCCGACGATGATTGACCAGACCGAATTTGCCGAGACGGGCCTGCGTGATATGGGCAACAATCGCTATGAAGTGTATATGCTGGCCCAGATGTGGAGTTTCCGTCCAAGCGAAATCACGGTACCCGCCGGGGCAGAAGTAACGTTTTTGTGACGAGTCAGGATATCTCGCACGGCTTTATGGTAGAAGACCACGATATCAACGTGATGCTGCTGCCAGGACAGATTGCGCGTGCTACCACTTTCTTTGATGAACCGGGCACCTACCATATTATTTGCCACGAGTACTGCGGGCCGGGTCATCACAATATGTATGCCACGATCATCGTAGAACCAGCCACTACTGCTGACGCAGACACAACCAAGTAAGTTCATTGGATTAGACAATTGCCACGTCGCACCGAGTGCCCACGCTTCCCCTTACAATGGGTACTGTGAACGTGTAGTAATAACTAGGAAGAAGAGGAAACCGGATATGCAGGCTGTTCAGACGCCTAAGGGACGGCTCCGTACGCTCGCCTTCCCAAGGCTGGCAATGCTCAGCAGTGAGCGCTGGCTGATCGGGACGCATATGATAAGTGCCCTGTTTGCACTTGCGTTTGGTATCCTGATGGGGCCATTCCAGACCTTTCGGCGTGCGCCCGCCTTTGTGGAAGCGTTCCCCGATTGGCAGATCCCGGTGTTTTCGTACTACTATCAAGCCCTGACCATGCACGGGGTGATGAACGCGCTGTTCTTCACGACCTTCTTCATCGTGGGCTTTAGCTACTTTGTCACGCAGCGCTCGTTGCAGCGCGAGGTGAATCAGCCTGCCGCCTGGACTGCCTTTGCGCTGATGTTGGTGGGTCTGTTGCTGCTGCTGTACGCAATTGGCTCGAACCAGGCCAATGTGCTGTATACCTTCTACCCGCCGATGATTGCCCACCCGACCTTTTATCTGGGTCTGGTGCTGCTGGTTGTGGGCACCTGGATTGCCAGTGTGCTGGTCTTCCTGGCCTACCGCGACTGGCGGCGTGAGCACCCCGGCGAGCAGGTGCCACTGGCGGTGTTTGCGGTGACGGTCAACTTTATTATGTGGAACATTGCTACCATTGCGGTGGCAGCTGAAATCCTCTTTATGCTGCTGCCGGCCTCGCTCGGCCTGATTTACATCACCGACCCGCAGTTTGCCCGCGTGCTGTTCTGGTTCTTCGGGCACCCGCTGGTGTACTTCTGGCTGATCCCGACCTATATATCGTGGTACACGATGCTGCCCAAGCAGGCCGGCGGTCGGCTCTTTAGCGATGCGCTGGGCCGGGTGGCCTTTATCCTGCTGCTGCTCTTCTCCATTCCGGTCGGTGCACACCACCTCTTCTCCGATCCGGGGGTGAGCAACGTCTCGAAGGGTATTCAGACGATCCTGACGCTGGTGGTGGCAGTGCCAAGCTTTATGACGGCCTTTAACATCGGCGCGGCGCTAGAGTATGCCGCACGCAAACGCGGCGCACGTGGGCCGCTTGGCTGGCTGCTCAATCAGAAGTGGGGCGACCCGGTGGTAGCCGCACAGATTTCGGGGATGATCCTGTTTATTATGGGTGGCTTCAGCGGCCTGATCAATGCATCGTGGGTATTGAATATCGCCGTCCACAATACCTCGTGGGTGCCCGGTCACTTCCATATGACGCTCGGTGGGGCCGTTACGCTCACCTACATCGGCGTGATTTACTGGATACTGCCGATGATGCGGGGCCGCAAGCTCTGGAGCCGGGGCGTTGCGCTGGCACAGGTCTATACCTGGTTGATTGGGATGCTCATCTTCGGTCACGCGATGGGCACCGCTGGCCTGTCGGGTGCGCCGCGCCGCAGCGATCTCGGTTCGGTGGCGTACCTCAGCGATGTTGCAAGCTTCTGGCTGAATAGCGCCGCAATCGGTGGCGTGGTGCTGCTGGTCAGCTCCATCCTGCTGTATGTCAACATTATTGGGACGCTGGCCTTCTCCAGCAAGCCCAACGACGAAGAGCCACCGATCCAGACCCGGGGCGACCCGCGTTCGCCGCTGTTCCTGGAGCGCTGGGGCCTGTGGATTGGCATTACGCTGTTCCTGCTCTTCATCGCCTGGGCACCAGTTTTCCTGGAGACGCTGAACTTTGTTGATGGCTTCAACAGCCCGCTTTACGACCCGGCCCGCCCTGCACCGATTACACCGGGGCAGTAGGCGCGTCGGTGGGCGAGAAAGGTGCCCCGCTTTTGCCCGGTGCAGGAGCGGGGCCTTGTTCATAATCAGGTAGAGAGTTAGAGAGGAGGCATGACCAATGGCGACCAGTCATCAACCGACTACATCCAGTGCATTGCACGTGCCAGTGCTGCCCATCGTCGCCGGAACGCTGATCAGCTTTGGCCTGATCTTTCTGGTGATGGCATCGGCGTATGTTGATGATATTGAGATGATCCGTAGCGCACCCAGTGCAATCTGGGCTTTTGTGTGCGGTATTCCATCGGATGACCCGATTGTGCTCCCGTTGATGCTGCTGATAGGAATGCTAACCACCCTCAGCGGCGTGGGGGTGGCACTTGTTGCGTATCTGCGGCGCGGGCTGTAAGGCAACCCCAACAGGGCTGCGTGTGTTAGCCCGGTTATTGATAGCCGGGCACCGCCGTAGTTCCCCGCGCCCGCCTGCGGCCCCCCTTCGTTGACAGTGCCCTACCCGCGTGCTATACTCCTCTGAGGATTGGTGGGGTATTCTATCCTGTTGTGTATGTGTGCGTACCTCCTACGCTGCGCCTGCGCTGCTACCGATGCTATGCCTGAACCAGCACACAGCAGGCCCCCTTGTTATCCAGTATCCAGCCTTGTGGAGCAACCATGATCTATAGTATGTTGCATCGTCGCCTCGCTGCTGGGCAGCCAGTGGTAACCGGCGAAATAGCGCCACCAAAAGGGGCCGACCGGGGCCATGTTGAAAAGCTGGTGCGCGGCTTGCAGGGTACGGTTGATGCGATCAACTTTACCGATAATCAGCGCGGCATTGCCCGCATGTCGGCACTCGGCGCGGCCATTATTGCCCGCCAAATGGGGGCCGAGCCGATTGTCCAGATCACGTGCCAGAACCGGAATCGACTGGCAATTCAGGCCGATGTGTTGAGCGCAGCGGCCCTCGGTATCGCTCATTTTCTGTGTATGACGGGCGACCACCCGCGCAATGGCGATCACCCGCTCTGTAAAAATGTGCTCGACCTGAACTCGTTCAAGCTCTTGCAGATGTTGCGGACAATGCGCGACCGCCAGACCTTTGACACGGGTGGCGAATTAAAAGGCGCACCGCGTTTTCTTGTTGGCGGCGTTGCCAATCCGAATATCGAGAAGGTAGAACGGCTGGAAAAGAAGATCGAAGCGGGAGCCGAGTTTATCCAGACCCAGATCATTTTTGATACCGAGCGCTTCCGCACCTGGATGCACGATGTACGTGCTGCGGGGTTACATCAGCAGGCCTCTATTCTGGCAGGCGTGATGATCCCACGGAGCGTAAAGAGTGTACACTATCTGAAAGATACATTGCCGGGAATGTCGATTCCCGATCCGATTGTGGAGCGGATGCAACGCGCCAGCGACGAAGAGCACGAGGGGGTTGTGCTGGCTGCCGAGATCGTCAAAGAATTATTGAGTATTGAAGGTGTCGCAGGGGTGCACCTGATGTCGGTTGGCTGGACCCGCAGCATGCCGCACGTGGTAGAGCACGCTGGCTTGCTGCCCCGCCCCGAAGTGCCTGTGCCACCCGATACCCTGGATGTGTGAGGATACGCGACATGCCGCTTGTTTTAAAATCACGTCGTCATATTGAG
Organism: Chloroflexaceae bacterium; assembly: GCA_012033195.1. Lineage (GTDB taxonomy): Bacteria > Chloroflexota > Chloroflexia > Chloroflexales > Chloroflexaceae > JAAUSQ01. Next base: position 3,025 of record JAAUSQ010000171.1, on the reverse strand, counting down.
CATTTGCGGGCCGCCGGACATCTTGTTGCCGAAACGTTCCGGTTGCTTGAACAGCATATCCGCCCCGGCGTGACGACCGCCGAACTTGATACGCTTGCCGAAGACTTTATTCGCAGCCACGGGGCCGTACCCATCTATAAACACTATAAGGGGCCGCGCAACGATCACCCGCCCTTCCCTGGCACGATCTGCGCTTCGATCAACGATGTCATCTGTCACGGCATCCCCAATCAACGCGCCCGTCTGCGTCAGGGCGATATTGTGGGCATCGATATCGGCCTGAAGCTCGACGGCTGGGTCGGTGATGCCTGCGTCACGTTTCCGGTTGGTACGGTCAGCGACACCACCCAGAAGCTGCTGGATGTGAGCAAGCGCTGCCTGGAACTGGGGATCGAGCAGGCCTATGTCGGCAAGACGCTGCGCGATGTGGGGGCCGCTATCCAGAAGCACGCCGAAGCAAACGGCTTCTCGGTGGTGCGCGAATATACCGGGCACGGCATCGGGCGCAACCTGCACGAAGAACCCACCGTCTTACACTATGACGAGCCACGGCTGGCACGCTACCGCATTATGAGCGGGATGGTCTTTACCATTGAGCCAATGATTAACGAGGGCCAACCGGAAACCCGGCTCGAACGCGACCGCTGGACGGTACACACTGCCGATGGGTTGTTGTCGGCGCAGTTTGAGCACTCGTTGGCGATCACCGACGATGGGCCGGTGATCTTGACCATCTGAACAATAGGCACACTGCATGCATCCTGTGAGCGTGTTTGTGGTGCGACTGGTGCCGCTGGTGGCGGGCGGGTTGGCGGCGCTGCTGGTAGCACGGCTGGCAGCACGATTGCTGGCCGCGCGCCCCGATAATCCCGCCTTTGCGCGGCTGTATCTGGTGACACAGCCGCTTGTTGCACCACTGGGCCGCCTCGATGCGGGCCAACCCCAGTATGGTGCAGTGCTCGAACTCTCAACGCTGGCCCTGATCGTGCTAATACTCGTGATAGGGTTTCTGGTGTGGTATGCCCTGCGGGGCCGCCACCCTGACGGGCCACCCCACAAGGAGGGACAGGATGGCTGATAATCCGCTGCTCCAATTGCTCGGCTCGCTGGCACTGGTGCTGATCGTGGTGGCGCTGGTGGCCCTGGTTGGTCTAGTGCTGCTGATCCGCAGCGTACGCCGCATACGGGTCCCCCCCGATGCCGACTTCTTCACCACCATGCATTATGTCCCGCTGATCCTGGTGGTGCTGCTCGATTTGCTCGATCTGGGGCTTGATATTCTGGCGGCTCCCATCGCCTGGATTGTCCTTGACCGGATGGGATTGCATGGCCTGCGGAACCGGGCCGCTATTGAAGCGCTGATCCCCTTTACCGGGCCGATCCCGGTCTTCACTGTGGCATGGGTTGCAGCGCGGATGTTCAACCTGGGCACCCGCCCCGGTAGCTATCGACCACCGCGCCGCCGCTATCTCGATACTGAATCGACCGCCACCGATAGCGAGTATCACGACCGACCACGCCGCCGCCCACGCATCATCGATATAGAATAAGCGGTACGGGATACGCTGTACATAGACGATACCTGTCAACTATTTGATTGGTGCAACATGGTATAATGGTAGCCTTGAACGACCCGCCTTTATGTCGCCATTGGGCAACATTGGGCACTGTTCTGGCGTCTGAGCAAAAGCCAGTATCAACGCAATTCGGGTAGACGCACGCTGGCGACGATGTAACACCGCCGACAGTTAGAAGGAGCCAGGAAACGTGGACATGCCAAACGGAAGTGAATCAGACACCAACGGGGTACAGCTTTCTTGGCAGTGGGGCCGCACCCCGCTGCCAATCAGTGCAGCACCGCAGGTAGCTTACCTGCTGGTTGAGGCGCAACCGCTTGCGCCACCTACCCGTGCTGTGCCGCTCAATTTCTGCTTTGTGCTCGATCATTCTGGCTCAATGCAGGGTGTCAAGATTGAACGGATGAAGGCTGCCACCCACCGCGTCATCGAAATGCTGACGGCTGATGATATTGTCTCCATCGTGATCTTTGATGATACGGTTGAGGTTGTGCTGCCCGCCACCCACGCCACCGACAAGCAAGCTTTGCTCGCCACTATCGATAACATTCACGAAGAAGGTGGTACTGCAATGTCGCTTGGTATGGAGGCAGGCCGCCTAGAGCTTGAAAAAAACTTGAGCGCCAACCGCCTCGCTTCAATGCTCATCCTGACCGATGGGCAGACGTGGGGCGATGAAGAACACTGCCGCGAGATTGCTCGCACGCTGGCGCAACGCGGGGTGCGGATTACCGCGCTCGGATTGGGGCCGAGTGGAACGAGCAACTGCTTGATGATATTGCCGATACCACTGGCGGCACTTCCGATTATATTGCCGAGCCAGATGCTATTGATAGTTTCTTTCAGCGCACCGTTAAAGAAGTACAGGGCACTGCCGCGACCGAAGCACGGCTCTTGCTGCGACTGGTGCGCGACGTGACTCCCCGCGCAGTCTACCGGGCCATTCCGAAAATTGCCAACCTGGGGCATCAGCCGATTGGCTCCAACGAAGTAGCAGTGCGGCTTGGTGACCTGAGCTATGGGGTGGGGGGCAGTGTTATCATTGAGTTGATGGTACCGAGCCGTGCCGCCGGGTCGTTCCGCATTGCGCAGGCCGAACTGCACTACAAACCTATCGGCACTACAACCGGTGAGCAGGTTATCAAGCAGGATGTCATGCTGGAATTTACGGCAAGCTCTGCCAAAGCCATGTATAATGCCACCGTGATGAATCTGGTTGAAAAAGTGACGGCCTTCAAGCTTCAGACCCGCGCCCTGGAAGAGGCCGAAATCGGCAACCTGAGCGGAGCTACCCAGAAGCTCCGCGCTGCCGCAACCCGCCTGCTCGATATGGGCGAACTGAACCTGGCAGCAAAACACGCGCCCAAGCCGACCAACTTGAGCAGGGAGCCGGGTTGAGTACCGAAACACGCAAAGAATTGCGCTATGCCACCCGCCGCCTGACGCAG
>JAAUSQ010000170.1 GCA_012033195.1 Chloroflexaceae bacterium | reverse complement strand
CGATTGCCCTGCTGATCATCGGCACCTATCGCAGCAACGAAGTCGGCCCCGGTCACCCGCTGCGGCTCACGCTTCAGGCATTACAGGAGGCCAGTATCTCCGTGCAAGAACTGGCCCTCGAACCACTTGATACAACTGGTCTGGGGCAGTTGCTCGCCGATACCCTGCACTGCTCGCCGGAAGAAGTCGGCCCGCTCATCGAACTGATTGGCCTGAAGACGGGTGGTAATCCATTCTTTGTTGCCGAGTTTCTCAAGCTCCTTGCTAGCCGGAGCCTGTTAGCCTTCAATCACAATAAAAGCTGCTGGCAATGGGATATCGCCCAGATCCAGGCACAGGAGATTACCGATAACGTCGTCGATCTGCTGGCCCACAAAGTGCAGCAACTCTCGGCAGCGGCCCGTTCTGCGCTGCGCCTTGCTGCCTGCATCGGGCACCAGTTCCGCCTCGATACACTGGCGCTGATTGCCGACTTGCCTGCGCCAACCCTGGCAGGACATCTGGAAGAAGCGATTGCAATGGGTCTGGTGGTGCCGCTGAGCAATACCTACCGCCTGATGACGCTGGACGTGCCCGGACTGAGCACCGATGTAACCGTTGAGTACGGCTTTGCCCACGACCGTATCCAGCAGGTTGTGTATGAGCATATCCCCACCGACGAGCGCACGGCGCTGCACTGGCACATCGGCACCTTGCTGCTTGAGGAGGCACAGGCGGCCCGGTTGAGCACTGCCACAGCCGAACCGACCACGCTGCGCGAAGACAAGCTCTTTGATATTGTTGATCATCTCAATCGGGGCCGTGCGATTGCCCGAACACAAGAATCACGCGATATGCTGGCAACGCTTAATCTAACGGCCGGGAGCCGTGCGCGTGAGGCCGCCGCGTATGAGCCAGCCTTCAACTACCTGCAAACGGGCCTCGAATTGCTTGGCGAGACAGGCTGGGAAGAGCATTATGAAGTTGCGCTGCAACTGCACACGTACCTTGCATCGGCGGCCTACCTAACCGGCGACACCGCCACGCTTGATCGCATGGCAAACGCCGTGATCGCGCATGCCCGCACCCCGCTCGATACGATTGATATCTACGATACAATTGTGCAGGCACAGGCAGCCCGCCATCAGTTCCGCGAGGCTATCGATACGCTGCTGCCCGTGCTGGCGCAGCTTGGTGTGGCTTTGCCTGCCGAGCCAACCATGGCCGATAGCGAACAGCGCCTCGCTGCGATCCAGGAACTACTCAACTCGATCTCGATTGAGCAGATTCTGTATTTGCCGCGCATGGAAGACCCGCAGAAGTTAGCAGCCATGCGCGTGCTTGCGAGCCTGTTTTCGCTGGCCTATATTGGCGCACCCGCAATGATGCCGCTGGTGGTGTTTGAGCAGGTAGTGCTCTCGCTGCGGCACGGCAATGCAAGCTCTTCGCCGTTTGCCTATGCCAACTATGCACTGCTGCTGTGTAGTATGCTCAACGATATTCCGACCGGTGCCCGCTTTGGTACGCTGGCTCTGCGCCTGCTTGAGCACCTGGATACCCATACCTTCAAGGCCAAAACGCTGGTAACGGTGAACTTCTTTGTCAGTCACTGGACACAACCCGCCCACCATACATTGCCCTCGCTGCTGGAAGGCTACCGCAGCGGTCTCGAAACGGGTGACTTTGAATATGGCGGCTACGCGGCCTATATGTATACTTGCCACGCCTTTCTGGTGGGCCGCGAACTCGCCGAACTCACCGAAGAACTGGCAATGACGGACGAAACGCTGGCACAATTGCAGCAAGAACGCAGCCGCCACGTCAACGGGCTGTATCGGCAAGTTGTGCGGAACCTGATCGAAGCTGGCCCCACCCCGACAATAATTCAGGGGCCGTTCTACAACGAAGAGCAGAGCGTGCCGCTGTTGCAGGCTGCCAACGATATTCCGGCACTGGCAAACATCTTCTACTGCAAAATGCTGCTGTCGTACTTGCTGGAAGAATACACACAGGCTGCCACCTGTGCGCGGCAACTTGAACAGTACCTGGTCGGGTTTACTGGCTCGCTGTATATGCCACTTTTCTACTTCTTCGACTCGCTGATTGAACTGGCGCGGCTCGGTGACAATCGGGTGCCATCGGGCGCGGTTCCAGCCCTTGAGCGCTCGATGCTCGATAAAGTTGCCGTTAATCAAGCACAGCTTGCACAGTGGGCCGAACATGGCCCCGCCAACTGTGCCCATCGCTGGTATCTGGTTGAGGCAGAACTGGCCCGCGTCGAGGGACGCGACAGCGATGCGTGGGATGCTTATGACCGTGCTATCGAACTGGCACAAGAGCATCACTACCTGCACGAAACAGCCCTAGCCAACCAACTAGCGGGGCGCTTCTTCTTTTCGCGTGGGCGCATCCGCATAGCCGTTGTGTATCTGCGTGATGCCCACTACGATTTCCGGCGCTGGGGCGCAACTGCGAAGGTGCGCTTGATGGAAACACAGTACCCGTGGCTGACCAGTCGCGGTGAATCGACGCTCACTACCCGCAGCACCATTACGCTCAAACATACCGAGCCGGGGCGGGCCGAGTTCGACTTGATGAGCGTCTTCAAAGCCTATCAGACTATTTCGGGTGAGATTGTACTGGAAACGCTGCTCGCACGGCTGATGCAAACATTGATCGAAAATGCGGGAGCCGAACGCGGCTTGCTGGTGCTGGAACACGCGGGCCGCTGGGTTATCGAGGCTGAAGGGCGCATCGGTAGCGAGAACGTAACGGTGTTGCAGTCGGTGCCGCTGGAGACCGCGCCAGTGCCGCTGACGGTTATTAATTATGTGGCCCGTACCCGCGAGAGTGTGGTGCTGAACGATGCCCGTATTGAGGGCGACTTCACCCGCGATAACTACATTATGCAGCAACAACCCCGTGCCGTGCTCTGTACGCCACTGCTGCATCAGGGCAAGCTAACAGGTATGCTCTACCTGGAAAACAACCAGACCGCCGGAGCCTTTACCGCCGACCGGCTCGAAGTGCTCAACCTGCTTTCGGGGCAGGCGGCGATCTCGATTGAAAATGCCCATCTGTATGCCCACCTGGAAGACCTAGTATCCGAGCGCACCGCCGAACTGAGCAAGGCCTACCAGACCGTCAAGAACCTGAACGAGCGCCTGCAAAGCGAGCTGAACTTGGCCCGCAATATTCAGCATAGCCTGCTGCCATCGCCGCGCCCCGGCTGGCATACACTCGACGTTATGTGTTATACCGCCTCGGCCCGTGAAGTGGGCGGCGACCTGTATGCATACGAAGAACTGGGCAGCGAACAGTATGTACTCGCTATCGGGGATGTATCGGGGAAAGGCATGCCCGCCGCGTTGCTGATGGCGGTGACGGTGGCCGTGTTCCGCTCCAGTGTACGGCAGCGTATGGAGCCGGGTCTTGCGCTCAAGCAAATGGATCTGACACTGGCAGATTACACCCGCACTACGCGCCAGAACTGTGCTTTTTTATATGTTGATATTGAGCGCTTAATGCCGGGGTCTGATCGCTTCACCGTGCGGGTTGCCAATGCGGGCTGTATTGCGCCGATGGTCAAGCGACGCAATGGCGATGTAGTGTGGATTTATGTTGGTGGCGTGCCGCTTGGTACCGGGTTGGGAGCACGCACCGGCTATCAAGCAATGCAACTTGAGATGCAACCGGGTGATATGGTGATCCTCACCACCGATGGGGTGGTGGAAGCCGAAAACAACACCCGGCTGCGCTTTGGCTTCGAGCGTCTGGAACGAGCGGTACAGCAGGGGCCGCAGCACAGTGCCGAAGCGATGCTCAGGCATCTGCGCTCTGCGGTGGGTACGTTTGTCGGGCCGACCGAACCCCACGACGATCTGACGATTGTTGTGATACGGGTGTAGCAGTGCAAGGAAGGCAGCAATGGTAGCTTCCACATTCGGAGGGAGTCAGCGCCCACAACTGGTCGCGCTGGCATTACAGGGCGGCGGTGCAATTGGAGCGTATCACGTGGGCGCGTTTCGGGCGCTCAAAGAGGCTGGCTTCACGCCCGACTGGGTGACGGGTGTTTCTATCGGGACGATCAACGCCGCACTGATTGCGGGCAACGAGCCGCACGAGCAACTGCCCAGACTGGAAGAATTCTGGCGGCTTGTCTCCGATCCAGCGATCTTCGAAGCGTTTGTGCCGCCTGGCTTTCAACGGCTGTACAACACCAGCAGCGCCATTCAATCGCTCCTGTTTGGGCAACCCAACTTCTCGCGCCCCTTCTTTATCAACCCCTACTTTGCCCCACCGGGCACGCCGCCCGCTACCGGCATTTATGACAACAGCCCGCTCCGTGCTACGCTCAGCCGGTTAGTCAACCTCGACCGCATCAACAATGTCCGCACCCGCTTGAGCGTGGGGGTGACCCAGGTTAACACGGGCGATGCGTATTACTTCGACAACAACAACGAAAAAGACCGCCCCTTTACGCTGAACAATATTCTGGCAAGCTCGGCAATTCCGCCGCTGTATGCAGGGGTACGCATCAATGGCGAACTCTACTGGGACGGTGGCATTGTTGACAATACGCCGCTCGACCCGGTGCTGGACGATCAGGACAGACACCCCGAACGTGATGCGCTGGTGTTTATGGTCGATCTGTGGAGCATCAACCCGGAGGAGCCACGCACGATAGACGAGGTGATGTGGCGCTACAACGAAATTCAGTTTGCGAGTCGTACCGACCGCCATATCAAGCAGCACGTGGAGCGGCAGAACTTGCGCCGCCAGATGCAAATGATTGCCGAGCGTGTGCCCGCAGTCGAACGCAGCGGCCTGCCCGTGTTCGAGGGCGGCGCGGGTACCTTCAAGTTTGGGAAGCTCGATATTGTGCGCGTCGTCTACGAGCCGGGAGTGAACCAGACCTCGCTTAGCTATCTCGATTTTTCGAACAGTTCGATCCAGGAACGCATTGCAGCGGGCTACGACGATATGAAGCTGGTGCTGGAGCAGGCCCCCTGGCTGGAGAAGCACACACCGCGCAGCCTCGACGCGGCAGGCATCGCGCAACCACGTGCTACCTACCATCGGGTACGGCGTGGCAAAATCCAAAGCGTAACCCCTGGTATGTAACCTGTTGTGTCTGCACCCCTGCGCTGCAACGTGTGGGGCGGGGTGCAGCTCCCACCCCCCCTATCCATAGATATCGGCACTGTTTACCGCACGTAGTACCGCAACCCTTACCAGAACAGCGTTTCAGTCAATACTTATTTCCGATTGTCAAGAAACTACATATAATCGTATTATTCTTTTAAAAACTCATCGATTCTTCAACAAAAAAAGGGTTCACAGACTGCATTCTCGCGTTATAATGATTGATACCTCCGCACGCGAGAGGACACCGATGCCTCAACCATACACCCATCACCATTCTGGAATGGCATCTCTCACAATATTGGTATGCTATTGCTATCGAGCGTTATTGAGAAATCGTTGCATGTACCATACACAGGAAGCAACAGTGCTACACATCGCCCTGTGCGATGATGAGGAGAACTGCCAGCGATGACAACTTATACCGTCAACGGACAGCGCATCTACGCTCGTGAAGAAGGACAGGAAGGCCGTCAGGTGGCGTTGCTTATTCATGGCTGGTCAAGTTCATGGTATGCCCTGTCGCCCCTGATACCACTCTTGAGTAAGCGATTCCGCGTTGTTGCGGTCGATCTCCCTGGCTATGGTAATTCGCCTGCCCTGCCGCGCCGTGTCACGATGGATGCCTACGCCGACCTGCTGGCTGATATGGCCCAGCAGATTACCGATGGGCCAGTGGTGCTGATCGGCCACTCGATGGGCGGCATGATCAGCCTGACGATTGCACTGCGCCATCCGGTACTGGTCGAGCGGATGGTGCTGGTGTGCCCCACTATCAGCGGGCATCTTTCGACCTATATCAACTGGATGGTATCGCCAGTTACAGTGCTTGAAAACTTCTCCCCGGTGGGGCAGTTACTGGGCATGGTCGAGCCGTATATCGTCGGCGTGACCGACCGGATTATGCGCCCTGCCTCGTTTGCCGAACGTACTTCTATCACCGAAGAAGACTACCGCCGCCTGCGGGCCGATGCGCGGCGTGTGGGGCAGGGCCGGGTACGTGCCCAATGCTACTGGGCGATGCGGAAGGGCGACCTGCGCGGCAAGCTCAAAGATATCGAGGCACCCTTTATGACGATCTGGGGCGCTGAAGATAGTACCGTGCCGCTGCGCGATGCGGGTGTGCTGGTAGATGAAAGCAGCAACCCCGACCTGCGTATTATCCCCAAGGCCGGGCACTGGCCCCAGTTTGAGATGCCCCAGATTACGCGGCGCTATGTCGCATCGTATCTGGGCCTGCCGCTGGTGACAACGCGCGTTGATGACCTGACCACCTCGGAAGTGATTGTTAATCAGGCTGCACAGTTCCTGGCTCATTCCGATGTGGGCAACGGTCTGAACCTGTCGCAGCGCACCCGCCTCGCCTCACAATGCACTATTCGCACTTACCATGCTGATGAGATGATTGCCCATTCCCAGGATCAGGGCAACGACCTGTATATTGTGCAAGAGGGCAATGTGGAGGTGTGGAGTGACCCGGATATTATGACCCAGAAGATGCGTGAGCCGCGCCTGCTGGCAACGCTGCTCCCGGGCCAGATCACGGGCGAACTCTCGCTGCTGGATGGGGGCCGCCGCAGTGCGAGCTTAAAAGCAGGCTCCGAAGGGGCAACCATGATGAGCTTGCGCCGTGATCGGTTGCTGGGCCTGATTGATGATGACCCGATCCTTGGCAATCGGCTGATCTGGAATATTGCAACAGCACTGGCGCTGCGCCTGCGTATCACCAACTGGCAGATGCATCAGGTGACCGAGGGAAAGACGGTTGCTGATGAGCGCCGCATTGACGGTGGACGAGTTGAGCGTTCGGTGGAGATGGTACAGTCGTAGCACCGTATTTAGTGGGCAGCGCAGGCGTTGTATAATAGGGCAGTTGCGCTGTTGCCTGGATACGCGATTGAACGAGAAAACTGTGGTTATGGATAATACACATCTCAAACACGCTGCTGCGCCCGTTGAGCAGACCGGCCCGCACGATACCGCCACCCGTTTGCTGTTGATAGCAGGTGATGCTACCGCGTTTATCATCTTCGCTGCCATCGGGCGGCGCAGCCACGGCGAGGCGGCGGGCCTTGCTGCAATCGTCGAGGTCTTCAAAACGGCGGCCCCGTTTTTGCTGGGTTGGTTTATTGCGGCACCATGGCTGCGGACCTTCCGCCCCGACCACTACCAACCGGGCAACAATCCGGCATGGTGGCAGTTCGCCGGACGGATTGCGCTGGCGTGGGTGGTGGCGCTGCCAGTCGGGTTGGCGCTGCGGGCCTTTTTCTTGCAGCGCGATATTCCTATTTCGTTTGCGGTCGTTACCTTTATCACCAATCTGCTGTTGCTGCTAAGCTGGCGCGGAGTGTTTGCGGTGCTGTGGAAGCGGCGGGAGCGATAGGCAAACCCCTGCCGGCAGGCTGTGCCCCCTCGCCCCTGCCCTGCTCTCATTGCATGGGTGAGGGGGTGGACAACACGCTACCGCAGCGCCATCTCCCTTATACCATCGGGTGCGCCGATAAAGACCCGCTCGGCGATGCCCAGAAACAGGCCATGCCCGATAATGCCCGCCCGTCTCTCTAACGTGCTGGACAGGACCGCCGCATCGCCAATGCCCTGCGGAAACCGACAATCAAGGATAATGTTGCCGTTGTCGGTAGTAAAAAACTGCCCATCGTCGTGCAGACGCGGCTCGACAATTGCGCCAAGTTGGTACAGCAGCGGCAGGTGGGTCTTCCAGCCAAATTGGAGCACCTCCACCGGCAGCGGCACCAGTGCCCCCAGGCGCTCAACGCGCTTGCTGGTATCAATCACAATCCATAGCCGTGCCGAGGCACACGCGACAATCTTTTCACGCAGCAATGCCCCGCCCCGCCCCTTGATCAGGTCGAGATTGGGCGCTACCTCGTCGGCTCCGTCTATTGCCAGGTCAAGCTGCGGTGTGTCTTCTAGCGTCGTCAGCGGAATGTTGTGCTTGCGGGCATAGGCCGCCGTCGCGTGCGAGGTGGGTACCCCGCGTACATCGCTGAGCGTGCCTTCGCGGAGCCGCCGCGCTAGGGCATCTAGCACATAGCGCACCGTGGTGCCGGTGCCTAGGCCAAGCAGCATGCCATCTTCGATCTGCTGCACGGCTGCTTCAGATGCCACTCGTTTTAAATCGTCTACCATCTGGTTATCCTGTTACTCCTCTTCAAGGGCAGCCTGGGTGTTCGCTGCTCACTGTTGATACGCCGCAAACGTGGCAGGGTGCGCCAGCGGCGGCGTGGTTGTACATTCCATTGTACGTCCTGTCCGTACGACAGGGGCAGCGTTGTTTCACCCTTGAAGAACGGTATCACCTCGTTGGCAACATCGTGCGCCGAAAAGAGCGGCGCATCGTGCCGCGCCCGCATAAAGCGGTCGTTGGGGAGCGGTCGGCGCGGGCGCTGCGTAACCAGATCGTGTTTGCCCCAGATAAACAGCGTTTTATCGAGCGGAATAGCCGCCAGGGTGCGGTCGTAGCGCGGAATATCCCGAATACACGTTTTCAGAATATCAACCGGCTGAGCGCTAATTTCGCGCACCCAATCTTGCAGATAGGGGCTGCGCTGTCCGTTGAAGCCAAGCACCCGCACCATCGCATTGAGCCGCCACCCCATCAGCATCCAGTTGCCCCAGCGTGGTGAGCGCTGGTCGAAATACTCAACCATCCGAATACCAAAGGCCTGCCAGCCACGCGGATAGATCGGGCAGAGCAGGGCCGCCCGCTCGATCAAGCTTGGATAAAGCTGTAAGAATGTCTCAGCAACACGGGTGCCCGTCGAGTAGGCCAGCACCGATACCTTTTCGATACCGATATGTTGCAATGTTTCGGCCAGCGCATTGGCACAGGCCACATAGTAGGGCTTATCAGACGGGGCAGGCGGCGACTTGCCAACCCCCAGCATTTCTACCATAATCAAGCGAAAGTGCGGTTTGAGCAGCGGGGCCAGGTTGCGCCAGATGTCGAAGGTTACGCCCCAGCCATGGATCAACAAGAGGGGCGTACCTTGCCCTTCGATCCGGTATGAAAGCATTGATAAACCTCCTGTGTTACAGGTGCAATGTGTGCGGCAGCTTCATTATTCCAGTTGCGATACTGTTCAACCATTGCTGTGGTTCCAGCAAGGCGGCGATGATCCTGTACCAGGCTCGTTATCAACTGGTACTGATCGCGGGGGTTAAGGGCGATCCAGCCCAGTTTGTAGCGGTTGATAAAGGCCAGATTAGTTTCTTCTTGCCCAGGAATATACGTGGTTGCTACAAAAGGCCGCCCCAGGGTAACTGATTCAAAAAGCGTGTTGGGGCCAGCCTTGCCCATAATAACATTTGCAGCCGCCATATACGGCGCTACATCGGGTGTAAAGGGAATTGCGCGCACATCGGGCGTGTTGCGGTAGCGCTCTAACAGTTGCGCATTGGTGCCCGCCGCCAGAATGATTTGCAGGGGATTGCCCACAAATTGCTGATTGACTTTGAGCAAAGTATCGACGGTATGGGCAAAGCCTGCCGCGCCTTCGCCGCCACCCTGCACAAAGACGGTAAACCGTTCCGGGTCGAGGTGTAGGCGGTGCAGTGTGGCACGGCATACTTCGGGCGCGACCTGCCAAAACTGCGCCCGCACAGGCCAGCCCGACAGGTGCAAGCGCTCTGGCACAAAACCTGCTTGCTGGGCAAGGTGGTAGGTTTCGCGAGTGGGTGCCAGCGTGAGCGCGGCGCGGCGTTCGGTCAGCCATGCATGATGCACTGTCTCCGGGTCGGCAAAGAGCATTATAAAGGGTATCTGCCGCCGCGTGCGTTTGATCGCTGTCATCACTTCCAGCGTCAGAAAAGGATAGGTTGACATCACAATATCGGGTTGCTGCGCGTGGATCAGCCTAGCTAGGTTGCGCCCAAACAAGGTTGCATAAAGCTGGTGCGTCAGCCACGCCGAAGCAGGCGCATCGCTCAGGCGGTATTCAAGCGACCACAGCCAACGCGCCCGACGGCTGACGACGCGGTAATGCCACCGAATAATTTCTGGGGAGGGATCAACAATCTCAACGGTTGCCCGGTCAATCAGCCGGTCGCGCAACGCTTCGGCGAGGCTGACATGGCCGCCGCCCGTGCGGGCCATCAACATCAATACTTTGAATGCTGCGCCATTTTCCCGCGTTCCAATCAATTGTTCATGTTGCGTAGCTACATTCATTGGTTTAAACAACTTTAAAACAATATGCTGGATTTACTCCACAAATACTCCTCATGTATTCTATCTTATCATATAGACGAGCATACAGAGGACAAAGGTGCAACAAAGGAAGTGAAATGATGCAGACATTACGCTGGGGAATTCTCAGTACTGGAGCTATCGCGCACACCTTCGCTACTAGTCTGCGTGACGAACCGGGGGCCGAACTGGTAGCGGTCGGGTCGCGCACTGCCGCCCGTGCCGCCGCGTTCGCCCAACAATTTAACATTCCGCATCGCCCACGGTAGCTACGAAGCAC
>JAAUSQ010000169.1 GCA_012033195.1 Chloroflexaceae bacterium | reverse complement strand
GAAAAGAACCCCATCAGCTGACCAGAATCAGCGGCGTGCGGCGGGCGACACGCACCAGTAGATACACCCCCATCCAGGTGAACGCGCCATACCCCACCAGTTGCGCCACGATGATCAAGTTCCCCATGGCTGCTGTTTATCTCCAATCATTCCCATGCTGGATAGCCTAGCGATCTACATCGCTGGCAATTGCTCTGCCTATAGTATACCCCTGCAACGTAAAAACGCCCCCGCAGCGGTGACACTGCGGGAGCATTTGTGAAACTACCGGGTTGGCGACTACTACCGAATAACTAGCGGCAGATAGACACTCTCCAGGTTCTGCGTCACAAAGACATTAACCGTACTTCTGTCGTCCTCCAACTCGACCTGTGGGGCCTGGTTCTGGGTAATCGACACACCACTACTGTAGTTCTGGTCAATTTCCGTGGCCGTGTCAATCAGCACCCGGTACAGGATAACAACCCGTCCGGCCCGGGTATCATCGCCGCTGCCCGTACGTGGTGGCACGGTGATGTTGTTCCAGGTGAGTTGCTGGCCCGACTGATCCGGCGGCGCAGTTACGCCCGATGTATTGAGCATCGCAACATAACTGAACGGTGTTGGCAGCACGGCCCGTGCATTTACATTCAGCTGGAAGGTGTTGAAGTTGAGCAACTCGATCTGGTAGACAAGCTCGTCACCCGGCTCTGCAATCGCCGGATTTGGCTCCAGTGCCACCGCCAGCACATTTGTCTGGTTGCCAGGGTCGCATAGTTCAACGCCAGGATCGACCACATCTTCTTTCAGCGGAATAAGGCCATCGGGACTGATGACCGATACCCTGGTGGTCAGGTCTTCCAGCACGTTACCAATCTCCAGACCAATGAAGACATCACGCTGGGTTGAGCCGTTGCGGGTTGCTTCGGGAATGACCAACCCCTGCCACGTGAGCACCGTTTCCCCATTGGGGCCGAGACTCTCCTCTGGCTCAAGCAAAATAGCGTTCTGGCTCGCATCGGTAATCAGGCCAGTGTAGCGCAGTCCAAGCGAGAGGGTTACGCCGATAGTGGTGTTGGTGTATTCGGTGTTCTGGTTTGAGTTCACCAACGAAAGCTGATAGGTGAGGTTCTGGCCGGTGGCGAGACAATCGCCACCCGGCAAAATCAGGCGCGGCTCGGCAGTATGGAGCGCCTTTACCTGCACCGTGCTAGCGGCATACACCAAGTCGCCTTCTGGCACACACAACGACCCTGAACGACACTGCAGCAGCCACTGATTCGCCGGGTCAGTCACGCGGAGCAGCGCCTGCTGTGTACCAACAAGCTGACCGGCCCGTGCCACAAAGCGAATAAGATATTGCTGACTCGCCTCAATCGACGGAACAGACCAGGTAAGCACATGCCGTCCATCGGGCCGCGTGGTATCAATGGTGGGACGGTCGGCCATATCGCTGCCATTGGCGGAAGGGCTATCGTAGAGGAAGCCACGCGGCATGATAAACTCCACCCGCGCATTGTTCATCGCTTCAACCCCGTTGCGATTACGAAGCCGTATTTCGTAGGTAAAGAGATCTTCCAGGCCGACCTCGGTTGTATCAAGAACACGCTGATCAAACTCGACAACGCGATTGATACACTGCACTTCCACTTCAACCGGAGGTGTCCGCTCAACAAGATAGTTGTTGCCTGTTTGGGGCGATGTGAAGTCCATCAGCACCTGATTGCGATAAATACCGTTACTCGGACAGTCGCCATCGGGCAATTTGGCAAAGAACGATGCATCAAGCCGACCACCCGGCCCGACAGTCACCCGATCCCACAGTACCAATGTTCCATCAAATTCTTCTAGATCGGGTATCACATTTGGATTGCCGCCATAGGTTCTACTCGAATCTACCCGCACAAACTCCAGTACACTTTCCCCGTTCTCCAACATGTAATCGACCAGACCGAGTGTATAGGTATTGTTGGTATTGTTGATCAAGGTAAGGTCGAACTTCACCTCTTCGCCGGGGAGCGCCGCCTGGGTAGCTGGCTCTTTAATGTATTCAATATCCGGGTTGATCTTGACACAGACTTCACGCGGCTGCCGAAGCTCAAAGCCTTGATTGTCGGCGGGCAGCATACCCTCGACAACGTTGCAGAAATCATAATACTCCTCGCCTGTCACAACAACTTCATAGGTAATCTCGAACGGCCCACTATCGGTAGAAGGTGGGATAGTCAGGCCACGCCAGCGCAAGCCGCCCCCCTCCGTAGTCAGCACTTCGTCGGGGGCTGGCTGAGCACTCCCTTCAACATAATCGAAGCTGCCGCCCACAATTTCGGGGAACGTATCCAGTATTTCTAAGTCGACCAGCGGGCGATTGCTCGGATTGTCTACCAGGATGGTAAATCGTACGGTCTCACCCTGGTCTTCGAGGAGATAGACATTCCCGGCGCGTGCTTCGACATTAACCGTCTTTTCGATATCAATAGTGTCGCTATCTGGTCGTTCAACTCGCGCAGCGCCATTACGTGATTCAAGACAGGCAGACGGGAAGACACTGGTTTCATCTTCCAGGACAATAAAGCGAGCCGCTGCGGTATCGCGCCCCTGCACCGTGGTTGAAATAGTAAGCTGGAAGGTCAGTTCCGTTGGTGCATTGTAGTCATCAGTGCCATCAATATCAAATGTCCAACCGATGCGGCCACCAGGCTGAATGTCCGTGGGATACAGCGATGGCTCTGGTGTTGCGGTTTCGGTAATGTAGTAGCCACTGGTCTGAATATCGTAGACCAGTTGCAGGTTAGTGATAGCTTCGGGGTAGAAACTGGCAACACTGATGCTGATAGTTGATTGCTGACCGGGCTGCACTCGTTCGGGGGTAGCCTCGATATCGGTGATAACGACCGGTAACAAGAGCGGCACCCGAAACCGCTCACCAGCAATACCAATCGTGTTGATGAGATTGGCATCCGGGTCGAGATTGTCCACCGCTATCGGCATTTCATCGCTGGTTGCCAGGTACTCCCGGTTTTCCAGGTTGTTACAATCATCAGTGTTATTGAGTTTACGGAATTGCACCCGTATTTCGGCCTGCTGACCACGCGGCACGGTGCCGACAAAAAAGCGGATTTCATTCTGCTCTGGAATATACAGGAACGGAAAATCGGTGGGAGCAGTGGGGGTAACAAACTCGGAGCCACGCGGCAGCACTTCGCGCACAATCACATTGGTAGCGTCCATAGCATCGGCACGCAGGGGGTCTTCAACCGCGTTTCCAACCGTGATGATCAATTCCGCCACTTCACCAGCAAACATTCCTTCATCGGGGTACAACACCGATTCGGGATTGAGGGCTTTGGTCAGGCTGAACAGCGGCCCCACCACCAGGCCGGCAATAGTTGTTTCAGCCACTGGTTGGGCACTATCTACAAACAGACTGGCTGAACCAGAAAGCTGGAGCTGGGCGCTATCGACTTCGGGGTAGATTGTGCGGTTCGTATCGAGCACAATCTGAAACTCGCCGCTTTGACCAGCACCGATATCGCCAATGCTGAAGCTCAGTGTCGTTGCTGCCTGGGTCTCTTCTTTTGTGATGGTCGGGCCAACGACACTGCCTGCCAACACATCACACGGGAAGAGGTTCTCGGCAGGGTCGATGTCGGGATCTTCCAGACAGAATTGATCAGCGGCACTCCCGCCAGTGCGTTCGCCTTGTTTGCCAAAGTCGGCCCAGCTTGCAACCAGCCGCACGTTGGTAGCGGTCGTAGCGGTATCGTTGCGGTAGCGGTAGGTGTAGGTAATCGGGTCGCCCGCACGGATGCGTTGCGGGGTCACTTCCATTTCCAGGAAAAAATCACTACTGCCCTGGCTCAGTTCGGACTCATCGGACGGGGCCGCCTGGAGAAGCGCATCTGTATGGGGTGTAACGGGGAGTACAGCGGATGATGCGGCAGCCGTGAAATTGCTCTGGACAAACGGTGTCACCGGAACACCGGAACCAACAAGCATACATACCAGTGCGATCACAATCAAGCCACGAGAGGGATAAAAGAATCGTGCACGCATGCGGTCACTCCTTACTGCAGTTCTGCTCAATGCAGGACTTCTTTGCAACTGCACCAAACGACGAGCAACATATGCCGCCATCGATCATTCCCCCCGGTATATCGATAGTGGCACCAGTACGGTTCAGGTGGCACTCGTAGGTGTGCCCGCCTGCCCGCGTGATATGTACTTGTATTGTCAAATCATACCAGACATTACGTAACACGAAACAGCAAGCAGGGGGTTCTAGTACTTATTCAGGACTATTGTACTACCTGACGCTATTTCGGTGCACCTCATGCAGCAACCAGTAAACCATCGGACAATCACGTGGATACTCGGAGCCTTCGCTCGCGGATGCAAGCCACGCCTCCTGTATAGGTAATACGGCTTTTAGTTGATGAAGGTTTCTATCAAGCCAGCGCAATTGGTACAAAGTCGGTTGCACAGGGCCGGTCGGGTGCGAGGTGCATCACGCGCTGGGGCAGGTCGAGTACCACAGCCGCAACCGTCTCTGATTGGTCTGCCGGATGCAGCGACTCGTCGGCGGTGCGGCAAATACAGAGCGGTGCGCCCTGCTGATCGCGCAACACTTCCATCAGGCGTGGTGCAGTCACCTGCCCGCGCAGTTCGGCCAGCAGTTCGGTCGCACGGTTGTAGCGTGGGCGGGTGCTCGACTCAGCCGGGATAGGGCGCTCGTTGGCGTGGGTTGCTGGTAGCAGGCAGTGATTGGTATGGACGAGCAAGCCATCCTGCGGCTCGATGGCGCGAGTTGCGCCGGGGGTGATTTCATAGCAGACAGCGCGCCCTTCGGCTGTGCCCAGTGTAATATTGGAAGAAGCCCCACCGCGCACCGCATCGAGCAGGTGCCGCGCACTGGTATAGCTGTCCTGTTCGAGCAACAGCCGCAGCAGCACATGGATCGGCAACTGCGGGGTTTGTCCGTCGTCGTAGGAACTCAGGATATTGAGGCACACACCCAGGCCAGCGCGGTTCAGGCCAATCTTGCCCACCATGCCACCTTCGGTCAGTGTGATCACGTCGGGGTGGTCGTTGCTCTGCACCCGCAGCACCACACAGGCGGCCCGCTGTGAGCGAATCCAGTCCCACGTCTGCGCCAAAAACATCTCGCCGTTTGCCGTAGCTTCGGGCAATACTGCCAGCGCCGTGCATTCGGTGCGTGCTGGTATCTGTGGCAGTCCGGCGGCACGGTTGCGCTCCAGCGCCGCCGCACCATCGGGGTGCATGCCTGTTACACCATAGCCCGCCAGTAGTTCGGTACGCGCATTCAGCGCCACAATCGCGGCGAGCGTATACCCGGCACCATCGGCAATACCTCGCATTTCGGCCAGCATCGCCGGGGCCTGCACGTCCAACACGTCAATATAATCGCCCGCAACCTGCTGCGCCTGCTGCCAGTCGATGCCCCGGTCGTGGGCAAAAAGCATGGCATAGCTGGCAATACTCCGCTGTATCTGGGGTATGGCCTGCTGACCATACTGGCGGCCTCGTTCGTAGGGGGTGCCTGAAATGCGAATGTGTGGAAACATAAACGGCGCTGCTTTCTCTCAAGATGGTATGGCTAATGATACTCCTATTGTACCAGAGGTTCACACCACCGCAGGCAAGCGGTGTGCCCCGTTCTTCAGCCTGCTATAGCGTGCGCATCAGGTTGGTTGTATTGCGTGCCCTCCCTATCTGTGCTAGGATAAGGCGCGTTAGATTGATAGTATGTCAAGTACCCATCACCAGGTAGCGTCGATGGCAGCACCGCAAGTAACAGTTGAACGAGCGGCCCGGTCGCCGCATATCACCACGGCACGCCGCAGTGCGTTGCTGGCGCAAGCGGGCATTGTGCTGCTACTCGCAGCGGTGGCGCTCCTGCCGCGTGTGCTGGCGCTCGGTCTGTTTGGTGATAGCGACGAGATCAACTTCTGGCTGCCCCGCTCTGAGCGCTTCCTGAATGCGCTGCGGGCGGGCGACTTTGCCGCAACTGCCCAATCAACCCATCCCGGTGTGACGACCATGTGGCTGGGCAGTGCGGGCATTCTGCTGCGGCGGGCCTTGCTCGAATGGGGCGTGCTGGATACTATGCCGTTTGAAACACTGCTGATGCTAATGCGGTTGCCCGTGGCGCTGGTGCATACCGCCGGGGTGCTGGTGGGCTATGCCCTGCTGCGCCGTATGTTTGCCCCTACAATAGCAGTCCTGGCGGCGCTGCTGTGGGCCGCCGACCCGTTCGTCATCGCGTATGCCCGTATTCTGCACGTGGATGGACTGACAACGACGTTTGCCACACTCAGCCTGCTGGCGGCACTGGTGTATTGTAATCACCGGGGAGCTATCGGTTACCTCGTGCTGTCGGCAGTGTGTGGCGCACTCGCCGTGCTGAGTAAGTCGCCTGGTCTGGCGGTGGTGCCCGTGATTAGCCTCGCCGCCCTACTTGCCGCCTGGGAGCAAACAGTATCACAACGCCACACAACCACTAAGTACCGCAGTTTTGCGCTCTGCGTTTTGCGCTCAAGTTTCATCTGGGGCGGCGTGTTTGCGCTGAGCATCGTGCTGGTGTATCCGGCGATGTGGGCCGACCCGCTACGGGTGTATGAGCAAATGCGCGTCGGCGTGGAGGTGGAAGGCGGTAGCCCGCATGTGATTGGGCAATTTTTTCCTGGGCGAAGAAAACGATACCCCTGGCCCGCTCTACTATCCGGCAGCGCTGGCCTTGCGTACCACCCCAATCACGCTGGTCGGACTGTTCCTGCTGGCGTTTGTCTGGCGCTGGAACGGACTGGACACCGCCCAACGCCGCACGCTGGCGCTGCTGGCGCTGTATAGCATTCTATTTGTAGCCGCAATGAGCCTCTTCCCCAAGAAGCTCAACCGCTACAGCGTACCCGTCTTTCCGGCGCTGGATGTGCTAGCGGCGGTGGGCATGGTGGGCGTTGTAAACGCACAGCGCACAGCGCAAACGATTGTATCTGCACGCACCGCTCGCCGCGTACCGCTGGCCGCGAGCCTCGTGCGGCGCTGGCCGTTGCCAATGTGATCTGGTGGCATCCGTATAGCGTGGTCGCGTTTAACCAACTGCTGGGCGGCGCACCTACGGCAGCACGTACCTTCTTAATGGGCGATGGCGAAGGATTGGCAGAAGCGGCGCGTTGGCTCAATCAGCAGCCAGATATTACCGGGGTGCGGGTTGCCAGCACCATGATCAACTCGTTGCAGCCGTTTCTGAAGCACGGCGCACAGAGCGTCTCGCCCGATGAGAGCGGCCTAGAGCCACAGGACGGCTATGTCCTGATTTACATCCGGCATGTGCAGCGGGGCGAGCCGCGCCCACCATTTGATGCATTCTACGGCGACCAGCCCCCCCTCTACAAGGTGCGGCTGCATGGCGTTGATTATGTCTGGGTGTATCAGGTGCCGCCGCCGATGGCACAGCCGCTTGATGTTGCGTTCGGTGAAGCGATCCAGCTACGTGGCTACATAGTTGATACTGCTGCAATCCGCTCGGATGGGACGCTGGCACTGACCGCACAATGGCAGGCCAGCACGCCACTCGCACAGGATTATCTGTTCTTTGTGCATCTGCTCGATAGCAGCGGGCAGCGCATCGGGCAGATTGATGTGCCCCCCGCTGGCCCCGACCGCCCCGCCGCAACATGGCTCGCTGGCGAGTATCTGACATGGCAGCACACCCTGCCCGTGCCCGCCGACCTGCCAGCGGGCGAGTACTGGCTGGCACTCGGTCTGTACGATGCGGCGACCTTTGCCCGCTTACCCGTAGATGTAGCGCCACCACCCCATGCACCCGACGCGGGCGGCAATGCGCTGCTGCTGCCCATCCGGATACCATAACGATGGACACACCACGCCGTACACCGCCCTTCATACACGCCGCTTATCTGGTGCTGCTAGCACTGGTCGCGCTGCTGCTGCGGGTGCTCGACCTGGGGCTGTTTATCACCGACGACGAGGCCAACTTCTGGCTGTGGCGGTCGCAGGTGTTTCTGGAGGCGCTACAACGGGGTGACTTCGCGGCGACTGCCATCACAACCCACCCCGGTGTTACCACCATGTGGCTCGGTAGTGTGGGCATTCTGCTGCGGCGGGCGCTGCTCGAATGGGGGCTTGTAGATAGTATGCCGTTCCCGCTGCTGCTGGCGCTGATGCGGTTGCCAGCGGTGCTGGTGCATACCGCAGGTATTCTGCTAGGCTATCATCTGCTGCGGCGCATCCTGCCTGCGGGTGTGGCGATGCTGGCGGCGCTGCTGTGGGCCGCCGACCCGTTCGCTATTGCGTACAGCCGCCTGTTGCACACCGATGCGCTGCTGATGACGTTTGCCACGCTCAGCCTGCTGGCGGCGCTGGTGTACTGGCAGCAGCGGGCGCACGCGGGCTACCTCGTGCTGTCGGCGGGGTGTGGTGCGCTGGCCGTGCTCAGCAAGTCGCCCGGTCTGGTGGTGCTGCCCATGGTTGGCCTGATTACGCTGTGGGTTACCTGGGAGCAAACAGTATCACAGCGCCACACAACCACTAAATACCGCAGTTTTGCGCTGCGCGTTTTGCGCTCAAGTTTTATCTGGGGCGCTGTGTTTGCCCTGACGGTACTGCTGGTGTGGCCCGCGACGTGGGCGGCACCGCTGCGGGTGTACGAGGTGCTGCGAACAGGCGTAGAGGCGGAAGGCGCACAGCCCCATATGACGGGTAATTTTTTCCTGGGCCAGATCGACCCGGCCCCTGGCCCGCTCTACTATCCGGCGGCACTGGCGCTGCGTACCACCCCGATCACCTTGGTCGGTCTGGTGCTGCTGCCGCTGGCGTGGCGGTGGGGCGAACTGGACGCAACACAGCGGCGCACGCTGGTGCTGCTGGCGAGCTATGTGCTGCTCTTTACGCTCATGATGAGCTTCTTCCCCAAGAAGTTCAACCGTTACGTTGTACCCGTGTTCCCCACGCTGGATGTGCTGGCGGCGGTGGGCATTGCGGGCGTACTACAGAGCATCCGCCGCCGCTATCTGGCCCCGTGCCCGCCGACCCCCACGGACGGGGCGAGGGGGAGCCGCCTGTCGCCCATCGTCCAGCACCACGCACCCATCGCCGCGTGCCTTGTGGCAGCGCTGGCGATTGCCAATGCGTTCTGGTGGCACCCCTATCATATTGCGGCGTTTAATCAGGTGCTTGGCGGCGCACAGGCCGGAGCGCGGGTCTTTTCGGTTGGCTGGGGCGAGGGCTTCGAACAGGTGGCGGACTGGCTCAACAAGCGGCCCGATATTACAGGCGTTACTACTGCCTCAATTATGACAACCGTATTTAACCCCTATCTGCGGCACGGCGCACAGGCTACCACTCCGGCAGGCGATGAACTGCCTGCACAGACCGGGTATGTGGTGGTCTATGTGTATCAGGCCCAGGGAACGGTCTTCCCGCCCTTCGATCAGTTCTACCCGCAGCGCCGCCCACTGCACACCATTGCGATCCACGGTGTGGAGTATGCCTGGATCTATCAGGTGCCGCCGCCCATGGCAAACCAGATTGCAGCCCGCTTCGGCAGCGATGATCAGCCAGTTACATTGACAGGTTACACAATAGACACCTCAGCAGCGCAGCAGGGCAACCTGCCGATAATGGTGCAATGGCAGGCCGCCGCGCCACCCGTGCAGGATTATCTGTTGTTTGTGCATCTGCTCGATAGCAGCGGGCAGCGTGTCGGGCAGATTGATGTGCCTCCCGCTGGTCCCGACCGTCCCACCACAACGTGGCTCCCTGGCGAATACCTGACGTGGCAGCACCCGCTACCCATCCCCGCCGACCTGCCAGCGGGTGAGTACTGGCTGGCGTTGGGTCTGTACGATGCCGCGACGTTTGCCCGCCTACCCGTAGATGTAGCGCCCCCACGCGACGCGCCCGAAGCGGGCGGCCATGCGCTGCTGCTGCCCGTGCGGATACCGTAAGTATGGACACACCACGCCGTACACAACCCTTTATCCACGCCGCCTATCTGGTGCTGCTGGCACTGGTGGCGCTGCTGCCGCGTCTGCTCGACCTGGGGCTGTTCATCACCCACGACGAGGCCGAGTTCTGGATTGAGCGCTCACGCCAGTTCTGGCAGGCGATGCAGGCGGGCGACTATGGCGCAACTGCCATATCTACCCATCCCGGCGTAACAACGATGTGGTCGGGGATGCTTGGTATGATGCTGCGCGAGTGGCTGTTTACCCAGGGCATCCTCCAGACTGACTCGCTGGTGCTGCTGCTGACCTGGCAGCGTGTGCCCGCCGTGCTGGTGCACACCGCAGGTATTCTGCTGGGCTACTACCTGCTGCGGCGCATATTGCCCGCGAGCGTGGCGATGCTGGCGGCGCTGCTGTGGGCCGCCGACCCGTTGTTATAGCCTATAGCCGCCTGCTGCACACCGATGCGCTGCTGATGACGTTTGCCACGCTCAGCCTGCTGGCGGCGCTGGTGTACTGGCAACAGCGGGCGCACGTCGGCTACCTCGTGCTGTCGGCGGGGTGTGGTGCGCTGGCCGTGCTCAGCAAGTCGCCCGGTCTGGTGGTGCTGCCCATGGTTGGCCTGATTACGCTGTGGGTTACCTGGGAGCAAACAGTATCACAGC
>JAAUSQ010000168.1 GCA_012033195.1 Chloroflexaceae bacterium | reverse complement strand
GGCTGCCGCCCTGTCGCGCCCGCGTCTGTTTGTGCGGCCCGCCGACCTGCCACGCCTGCGGGCACAGGCGAGCACGAGCCATCAGGCGATCTGGCAGCCGATAGATGCATTTGTGCAGGGGCAGCTTACCGCAACCGCCCCGCTCAGTGCGCCCGTCGAGATTTCGCTGGAAGCCTACCGCGTGGCGGGCAATCAACTCATTCCGTATGCTTTTGTGTGTATGGTGCAAGAAACGCCTGCCGTGTGCGACCTGGCGCGGCGCTTTCTGCTAGCTTATGCCGAGTGGCCCACCTGGGATGTAGACCAGAACCGGGATCTGGGGCTATCACATATGCTGCTGGGCAATGCGCTGGCCTACGACTGGTTGCACAGCCGGCTCTCGCCTGCCGAGCGTGCCACCGTACAGGCTAGCCTTGCCCGCCGCGCCGCCGAACTGTACGAGGCCAGTACCACCCCGCGCAACGATGCCTGGAATAACTGGTGGACACATTCGTATATGCAGAACCACTATATGAACAAACACGCTGCACTGGGCATGGCAGGGCTGGCATTGCTGGGCGATGTGCCTGCCGCGCAGCAGTGGGTTGATCATGCCGCCGCACGGCTTGAACGGCTGGTAGCGCTGCTGGAAGGCATTGGCGATGGCACGTGGCACGAGGGCATCTCGTATCAGCAATATGGCCTAACAACGCTGCTGCCGTTTCTGGTGAACCTGCGCGATGTGCAGGGCATCGACCTGCTGCCCACAACCTACCTGCGCCAGTATGGAACGTGGCGGCTGTACAACCACCTGCCCGGTACCAACCAGTATATTCTGCCCACGAGCGACTTTGAATGGGGCTGGGTGGGCACAGGCCTGACGCTGAACCTGCTGCGCTATGTGGCTGCCACCTATCAAGATGGCACTACCGAGTGGCTGGCGCAACAGATTGAGGGCCTGGGCCGCAGCGCCAACGAGTATCAGACCCCGTGGTATGTGTTTGAGTTTTTCTACTACGACCCAACCATTGCCGCCGCCCCACCCGACAACCTGCCTGGGGCAGCCGTCTTCCCCGATCTGGCGGCGGTGATCTGGCGCACGGGTTGGGGCACTGATGATCTGGTGTTTGGCTTCAAAGCGGGCGTGTATGGCGGGCAGCACGCCTTTGAAACGTTTGTGAACAACGAGCACCCCTGGAACCTGCCTTGTGATGCAAACCCTTGTCAGCTTAATATTGGGCACGATCATCTTGATACCAACAGCTTTTATCTGGCACGCGGGCAGCACTGGCTGGTGCCCGAACAGGTAGGCAATGGGCAGGCCGACACCCTGTTTCACAATACGCTGCTGATTGACGGGCAGGGGCAGTACCGCCCCGATCCGGGAGTGTTCAACCGCGACCCGGCCCTCTTTGCGGGCAGCGATGGGCGCTTGCAAACGGCAGTCAGCACGAAGGGGGCCAGCTACCTGGCGGCAGACGCAACCCGCCGCTATCGCCAGTTTGACGACCTGGAAGCGGTGGTGCGGCATGTCATCTTTGTGCAACCCGACTATTTTCTCATTGTTGACCAGCTTGCCGCCAGCAAGACACACGAATATACCTGGATTGCCCATGGCCCCGGTAGCATCGTGCAGGATGGCGCGTGGCTGCGCAGCGAAGGGGCTGATGATCAGGTGCTGGGCATTGTGCCGCTGGCTCCTGTTACGCGCACAGTGCAGCTTGAGACAGGCGACCTGTTCTCGGTACATATTCGCACTGCCACGCCGGTAGACGATGTGCAACTGGTGCATCTGCTCTACCCCACAACTGCCGCCGCGTGGGACACTCGCCCGACCGTCACCCTGTTGACCGACGATACACAGGGCTGGTGGTACGGGTGCAGCACAGCGACGGGCGCTACGACGACCTGCTGCTGACGTATGGCGGGCAGGCGGCATCGCTCGCGGGGTATCGCTTGGATATGGCGATGGCGGTGCTACGGTATGCCGCCGATGGCAGCCTGGTGCAGCAGGTGGTGTATGGGGGCAGCAGCCTGAGCACCACAACCGGGCGTGTTTTGATCGAGAACCTGCCCGATGATACACCGCTGACCGTTGAATATCAGGGCGGCACGGTTATGCTCACGGCAGATGCGCCGCTGCCGCAAGGTCTGCGCCTGTATGCGCCGCACGCCACCGACCTGCTGGTAGATGGGGTGCCGCGTGCGTTTGTGCCAGAAGACGATAGCATTGTTTGCAATAAGATAGAAAGAGTAGTGCTAGGATTATGGAAAACATCTATACACATCCAACCGCACTGGTAGAAACCGATCAGATCGGTGAGGGTACCCGCGTCTGGGCCTATGCCCATATTCTGAAGGGAGCCGCAGTCGGGGCGTTCTGCAATATCGGTGATCACTGCTTCATCGAGAGCGGTGCGGTAGTTGGTAGCTATGTCACCATCAAAAACGGCAATATGATCTGGGAGGGTGTCACGCTGGCCGATGGGGTATTTGTCGGGCCGCACGTCTTTTTCACCAATGACCTGTACCCACGTTCGCCGCGCTACCCGCTGGCACGTGGGCGCTACGAAGATAAAAGCTGGCTGGTGCCAACCCACGTGCAGGAGGGTGCCTCGCTGGGGGCGGCGGCAGTTATTCGGGCTGGTGTTACGATTGGAGCTTTTGCGCTGGTGGGGGCGGGTGCCGTGGTGACTCGCGACGTACCACCGCATGCGCTGGTGGTGGGCAATCCGGCGCAGATCGTCGGGTGGGTGGCGATGGATGGGCAACCGCTCCGCTTTGAGGGCGAAACAGCGCTGGATGCACAGGGCAACCGCTACACCCTGCGCAGCGGGCGCGTCACACGGGAGGTGAATATAGCGTGAGCACACGTACAGAAACATTGAACACAGCAGCACGGGCTACCGCCCCAACGCCGGGCGGCGACCGTCTGATTTCGCTGGATGCGCTGCGCGGGCTGGCTATTCTTGGTATTCTGGTCGTCAACATCTTTTTGTTTGGCACGCCCTACGATGTCTACGACCGCATCTGGACAGCCCCCGCCGATCTGGTGGCGCTGGGTATTATGCTGGGCTTTGCCGAGGGTAAGTTTTATCCGGTCTTTTCGTTTCTGTTCGGGCTGGGCTTTGCGCTGCAAATGGCGAGCGCGGCCCGCAAGGGCACCAACTTTATGCCCTTCTTTGCGCGGCGGCTGTTTAT
Organism: Chloroflexaceae bacterium; assembly: GCA_012033195.1. Taxonomy (GTDB): domain Bacteria; phylum Chloroflexota; class Chloroflexia; order Chloroflexales; family Chloroflexaceae; genus JAAUSQ01. Next base: position 7,537 of record JAAUSQ010000168.1, on the reverse strand, counting down.
CCTGCTGCTCTTTGGTGTGGTGCATGCGCTCTTCTTTTCATACTTCGATATTCTGGTGGTCTATGCGCTGCTGGGCTATGTGCTGCTGTTCCTGCGTGATGCGCCGCTGCGTGTGCTGCTGATCCTGGCCGTGTTCTGTCTGGCGATTCCGTTTGGCTTCCGGGCTATCGGCGGCATCGACACCGAAGCACTGGGGCTGCTATCGTACAGCAATGCAGAGCGGCTAGAGATTTACGGCGCGGGCGGCTTTGGCACCATCTTTATGGCGCGGCTGCACGACCTCGCAGAGTACTATGTATCGGTGCTGGAAGTGTCGGGCGGCAAAGTGTTTGCGCTGTTTCTGGTAGGGGCCGTGGTTGGGCGGCTTGGTGTGTTTCAGCGCCCTGCCGAGTTTCAGCGCTGGATACGGCTAGCATTCTGGGGCGGTACGGTTGTTGGCCTGATCGGGGCGGTGGGTTATGTCACCACCACGCTGCTCGATTTCTCGTTCGAGTCGGGCCTGCTCAATCTGGGGATGCGCGGCTTCTTTGCCTTCAGCGACCTGGGGCTGGTCAGTATGTATTGTATGGGTATGCTGTTGCTGGCACAGCAACCGGGCTGGCCAGATCGTCTGGAACCGCTGGCATCAGTGGGGCGGATGGCACTCACCAACTACATCCTGCAATCGGTGATCTGTACCACGCTGTTTTATGGCTACGGCTTCGGGCTGTTTGGCACCCTGCAACCGGCGGGCCTGCTGCTGCTGGCAGTTGTCATCTACCTAGGCAGATTGCCTTCAGCACAGCGTGGCTGCGGGCCTTCCGTATGGGGCCGCTCGAATGGCTGTGGCGCGTGCTGACATATGGCAAAACAACACCGCTGCGGCGCACTGCCGCCGCGTAGGGGACGGAATAGGGCCACTCAGCTACCTTCCCGCCCTCTGGCGTTGCGTGCGCCGGATTATTGCGTAGAAATGCCTTCCCTGGGTGTGGCACAGAACTTGCTTTGTTTACAGCATCAAGCAGACATAATAATTAGTAACACCTGTTTGTTGACTGTTTATCAAAGCAAACATACCCAACAAGGAGGCACACTCTATGATACGGACTCTTTTTGGTTATATCCTCAGTGGCATTGGTGTTTTTGTGCTGGGCATCCTGACGGCCTTTGTTGCCGTTAATGCCCGCGTTGAAGATACCACATTTACTATCACCGCGCTAGCCAGTATGCTCTGTCTGTTCCTCGGCGTGGCGATAATGGGGCGATACACCCAGCGACGCTAATAAATAGCCCGTGCACATTAAAACCCCCTCCCCTTGCAAAAGGGCGAGGGGGCTTGTTGTTACTGTCCCTGTGGGCGCTTACGTGGTTCTTCGAGTACTGGGTTCGGATGGTGAAGCCATAGTATTCCTCCTCCTGTTGTATCCAGGTTTGCTATGGCTCTGTATAGCAATGCCTATGCCAGCAGGCGCTACCCCAGCCACACCCGGTCGGAGCCGAGCAGATGGCCCAGTTCTTCGAGCAGCTCGCTTGAAGCGTGTACGGTGTAGTGTGGCTGGAGCACGACGGTGCCCACGCCATTTGCCAGATAGAGCATCACCCGGTCGTGTCCGGCGTTGGCACGCAGCATATCATTGATATCCTGCATACAGCTTATATCGTGCTCCATATTGCTGCTGCGCGGCAGATGCATATACAGCGTGCGTCCAGAGAAGTGAATCTGCCCCTCGTGCCCGTTGCCGTCGTGCCCGTTGCCATTCCCGTTGCCGTTGCCAGTATAGCCGTGCCCGTTGCCGTTGCCATTGCCGTTATGCTCAGGGCGCTGCACCGTCACCTTGCTTGGCGCACGGATAGGGCGGCTATGCCCATGCGACATGGGGATGCTGGCGGCAACTGGTTCGGGGGCAGGCGCGGGTGCGGCAGGTGCGGGCGCGGGTGTGCTCACTGGCTGAGACACCATGCTGGCTGGTTCGCGCTCGTCGGCTGGCTCTTCTGGCATAGCTTCCTCATCATCCTGTGGCTCGTTCACGTGCTCAAGATACTGTACTTCTTCAACGTGGTCAATCATCAATTGCAGGCTGTCGCGGCGGTGGTCCACCTTGCCCGCCAGCTTGATGACCTTGTCTTCGCCATCCTTCGGCAGTAGCGCATCGTACTTTGTCAGCGCACGCGGGAAGGCGACTACATCAATGGTGCTTTCTCGGTCTTCGAAGGTGCCCACCAGCATGGTCTCGCCTTTGCGCGTGGTGACGCGGCGCACGTTTGTCAGCAGACCAATGCAGCACAGCTTCTGCCCGATGTTGGCGCTGGCTTGCGCGATGGGAACAGTACCGGTTATATCGGCGTTATCAAGCCGCTGAATAGGGTGGTTTGAGATATACATCCCCAGCAGTTCTTTTTCCCATTGAGCGTAGTCCTTAACATCTTTGGATGTTTCGATGTGCGGCTCCATCGGGATCGGCTGCACCGCTCTCCTGGGTTTAGACATCTCCTCGCCAAAATTACCTAAAAAATTACTTTGCCCTGTTGCCCGCTTCTGTTCTTCATCTTCACGTGCCTTCTGCGCTTCGATGCCCGCGTGCAGTGCCGCATCAAGGATACTGAGCTTCTGCATCCGGCTACCGGGCAGGCTGTCCATGGTGCCGCTCTTGATCAAGCTTTCGACCACGCGCTTATTCAGCACCGAGCGGTCAACCCGTGCACAGAAGTCTTCCAGGCTACTGAATGGGCCGCCTTCCTCGCGGCACTGCAAGATCAGATCGACCGGGCCGCTGCCGATGTTTTTGATAGCATACAACCCGAACCGGATTGCGTAGCCCTCGCGGTCGGGCAACTGCTCGAAGGTAAAGCCCGCCTTACTGTAATTGATATCGGGCGGCTCGACGGGCACCCCCAGACGGGTTGTTTCGGCCACGCTTTTTGCGACATCTTCGGTGCTGCCCGCCGCCGAGAGCACCGCCGCCATATAGTGTGCAGTGTAGTTAAACTTCAGGTAGGCCGTCTGGTAGCTGAGCAGACCATAGAGCGTAGAGTGGGGCCGATTGAACGAGTAGCCCGCGAATGGCTGGATTAGATCCCAGAGAATGTCGGCCTGCTCTGGTGTGAGGCCATTCTGGATACAGCCTGCTTTAAACTTCGGCTCTTCCTGGGCCATTAGGTCTTTCTTTTTCTTCCCAATAGCCTTGAGCACGACATACGCATGGCCCAGCGTGTAACCGGCAATTGCCTGGAGCAGCAGCATAATCTGCTCCTGATACACAATCACGCCGTAGGTATCTTCAAGAATCGGCTTGAGCACCGGGTGCAGGTACTTGATATCGTGCGGGTTGTTTTTGTTATGGATATAAACCGGAATCTGTTCGAGCGGGCCGGGGCGGTACAGCGCTACCATTGCATACAGGTCTTCCACACGGGTGGGCTTCAGTTCGCGCAGGTAGCGGGTCATGCCCGTTGATTCAAACTGGAATACGTTGGTGGTTTCGCCCCGGCTCAAGCCCTCAAACGTTTTACGGTCGTCCAGCGAAATATTCGCCAGTTCGATACGCTGTCCGGTCGTATCGTGGATATATTCCAGCGCCTGCGCCACCACCGAGAGGTTGGTTAGGCCGAGGATGTCCATCTTGAGCAGGCCAATCCGGGCGAGGGTTGGACCCTCGTAGGCCGCCATCACTGCCTGCTCTTCTTTGTCGGCACGCTGGTCTTTCTTCACCCGTTCTAGTGGCACCAGTTCTTCGAGCGGGTTGCGGCTGACCACCACCCCGCAGGCGTGGGTGCCGACGTTCCGCATACGCCCTTCAACCTTCTGCGCCTGGTCGATCACGCCGCGCATCTCCGGGTCGCTATCGTACATCTGGCGCAGTTCGGGCACCCGCTCCAGCGCCTGCGCGATGGTGGTGCCGACGGGCAGCGCCGGAATGAGCTTGGCGGCTTTGTCTACCTTTTCGAGCGATACACCCTTGACCCGCCCGATATCACGCAGGGCCGCCTTTGCGCCGAGCGTGCCATAGGTAATAATCTGCGCGGTGTTCTCGCGCCCGTACGTATCGGCAATGTAATCGATCACTTCCTGGCGGCGGCTGTCGGCGAAGTCGGTGTCGATGTCGGGCATCTCCAGACGTTCGCGACTGAGGAAGCGCTCAAAGAGCAGCTTGTTTTTGACCGGGTCTACATCGGTAATGCCGAGGCAGTACAGCACCAGCGACGCGCCCGCCGAGCCACGTGGCAGACAGGGAATACCCCGCGAGCGGCATACTTGACGTAATCCCACACAATCAGCATGTAGTCGGGAAAGCCAGTTGCATTGATCACATCAAGCTCGTAATCGAGGCGCTTCTCGTACTCGGCGGGGGGCGTGTCGCAGCTACGCCACGGGGCGCGGCGGTGCAAGCCCTGGAAGCAGATCTCACGCAGGTACGAGGCGGCATCGTGTTCGTCTGGTATATCGAAGGCCGGAAGCTGCACCCGCCCGAATTCGAGGTCGAGGTTGCACATATCGGCAATGCGGCGGGTGTTTTCGAGCGGGGCGGTGCCGTAGCGCTTGAAGCGCTGCCACATCTCCGCGCCATCCATAATGTAGTAGGTGCCGTCGAAGTTGCGATTTTTGGTACACAGTTCGTCCAGCGTCATGCCGTAGCCCATTGCCAGAATGTGGTTGTGGGTGTCGAGGTCTTCGCGCCGCACATAGTGGGTATCGTTGGTGGCGACCAGCGGAATATGCAACTCGTTGCTGATACGTACCAGTTCATCATTAATCGGTTCGAGTTCGGGGGTGTTGTCGTGCAGTTGCAGTTCGAGGAAGTAGTTATCCTCAAACACATCCTTGTACCACTGGGCAATCTTCGCGGGCCTTCTTCTTTTGCTGTTGCGTCAGTTGCTGGTTTACCTCGCCCGCCAGACACGACGACGTAACCACCAGACCCTCGCTATGCTGTGCGAGCAAGGCGCGGTCGATGCGGGGCTTGCGGTACATACCGTGCAGGTGGGCGCGGGTGGTCAGTTTCACCAGGTTGCGGTAGCCGACCTCGTTTTTGGCTAGCAGCAGCAGGTGGAAGTAGTCGCCGGACCGCTCGTTGTGGGCACCTGCCGCCATATATGCTTCCACGCCGATGATCGGCTTGATGCCTGCCTTCTTTGCCGACTCGTAAAACTCTACCGCGCCATACATCACACCGTGGTCAGTTAGGGCGATGCTGTCCATGCCGATGTCGGCGGCACGCTGGGCGATGGCTCTGGTTGAGGCATAGCCATCGAGCAAACTGTATTCAGAGTGGACGTGTAGATGCACAAAATCGTTCATAGCAGTTCTTTCACAGCAAGCAGGCGGGCAATGTCAAGGCAGCACGCACAAAACGCTTTACACATATAGCACAAGAAACGGCACCCATGTCACATCTACATGTTCTTTGCTGGCAAGCAACTTGCCATTCAACCCTGTACACTACCATCTATCGAGCATCAGGATGGGCAATAGTACAATACAACGCACCAGCGGGCCGTCGTTTATAGGCCCGCTTGCGTTCCATTATAGCACACTCATGCGTGGATAAGCTGTGGACAGAACGTGAATTCTGTAAGGATTTTCAGGAACAGATGTGGATAAGCTGGGGACAACGTGCAAACAGAGCATTCCTCCTCGATGCCGCGCTGCACTATTCCACAGCAGTGCAGGATAAGCAGGGAAGAATGCTCGGCGGCGACTGGTTAGCGCCCGAAGAGGGGCACCGCCGCACGGTCGTTGGTTTCGTTGCGGTCTTCGGTGTCGCTATCGACCGACGCAATGATCTGCATAAAATCGGGAGCCGGCTGGTTGTTGACCCGCGCCACAATCCGCACTACCACCATATCATCAGGCAGCAATACCGGAATGGTGACCCGTACCTGCTTGTTAGTGGTACTGAGCGTGCCCCAGCTTGTCTCGGCATATTCCAGATCAAGGAACGTGGGCAACTCTTCATAAATCAGCACATTTTCGGCATAGCGCACCCCGGATTGATGGGTGGTTGTGATCACAAACGTCACCATATCACCCGGCTTAACATTGTGCTGGCTGGCCCCTTGCTGCACCGCAAGGTCGATGTGGCGGGGCCGCGATGAGCGTGTTTCATGTGAGCGGGGTGGGTCAGCAGTGGGGCGCTGCGGTGTGGCGGTCGGCGGGCGCACCGTTGGGCGCGGCGGGGGAGGGGGCAGGTCGTCGTCTTGCAGAGCCTCCCTTCGGTTTGCCGTTGCGGGTTTAGGGGTACGGGTAGCGGTTGGCGTGGTGTACTGTGACGCGACCTGCGCCGAACGCACAATATCGGATGTGGAGGCATCTGCCGCACCACTTTCTAAAGCCAGCGCTGCGATTGTCGTCAGCAATCCTAACCCAGTGATGAGACAGAGAACCAGCAACCTGTGCGCGGCGTTTACGTTCTGCACGATGATGCACCTCAAACTTCAAAAATAATTGCGATAGTACCGTTGCAAAGCGTACGATTTATGTACGCTGCATTGTACCCTAAAAAGAGAAAGTGGTAAGCGGGCCAGTAGCGACCCACTTACCACGCCTCTTTTTCCGTGCTACGGCAGCTCAGGCCGTTCCGTCAGTGCGGGCAGTGCCTCCTGGAGCAGCGGCGGGTTCTCGCCCGTCACCGTCAGACCAGGCAGGTGTACCAGGTTGTTGGTTTCGTCCCGTTCGTCAATGGCACCATTGGCAGCGTCGTCGCGCCCGTACACATCTAGGTAGGCGTAGATATCGGTGGTGCCATTCACGAACCAACCCGGCCAGACTGAGTATTCCGCAGCGATATCGTCCGAGGTGAGCGTGATGCTCTCACCCGGCTCAAGCTGAGTATTGACCGGCCAGACGATACCGTGACACGGGAACAGACCACAGTTCTCAGGCCAGATCAAGTTCGCTTCGGGCGTGCGGGCCGGGTTGATGTACAGGTCAACCCAGAAGCCGCTCTCGGTCGGTGCGTCGCCCTGGTTCGTAATGGTCAGTTCAATCCGCACTGGCTCACCCGCTGCGAAGGTGGTCTTATTCGGTACCAGCCGCAGCGTTCCCACCAGGTCGGCCCTCGCATCACCCAAGCCATCGTCGGCGGCGCGAGTCACCCGTGGCATATAGTTGCGGAACATGGCTACAAGCGTCTCGACCGTCTCCGCTTCAACCGCTGGCACTTCAGCGCTCTCGATAACCGCCATCGTATTGAAGATGGTGCCTTCTGCGGTTGCAGGGTCAACCTGCACCACAAAGGTTACTTCGCCACTCTCACCCGGCTCCAGATCGCCAATCGGGAAGATGTACTCATTGGGCGACTGCTGCACGCCAGTGAAGAGTTGCCAGCCATCCGAGCTACGCTCGTCAATAAACTCGGTGCCATCCGGCGCAGTAAACCGGATTTGGACATTGGTTGCCACCGCGTTGCCATTGTTCCGGAATGTAATGGTGAAGCGCAGGATCGTGCCCGGTGCTACCTGTCCCTGGGCTTCCACCACAATTTCCAGGATTGGCTCAGTCACGCCTGGTGTCGCCCGTTGGTGTGCTGGTTGGGCGGCACGCTCGCTTGACCGTCCGCCT
>JAAUSQ010000167.1 GCA_012033195.1 Chloroflexaceae bacterium | reverse complement strand
GTGCTGGACGTACCCGCGGTGCTGGACGTACCCGCGGTGCTGGCGGAACAATTGCTGGTTTAAGCGAAGCTAGGGGCACCAACGAAGAGATCATCAACACCGTGCTGTGGCGACCGGGCACCTACTACATCGATGTGGAAGGCGCAAACGGTAACTTCGACGAAGAACAGCCCTACACGCTTGATGTCGAGGTGATCGGCAGCGGCCTGGAGTCGGGGCCAGAAGTGCCGGTCGTCTTCCTGCCCGACACGCCCAACCCGTCCGTCAAGACAATCTTTGTGATGAACAGCGACCGGATGCTGGAGCGCTACCCCGGCGAAGGCACCGCGATTACCGCCATTGAGCAAGCCGTCAACGAGATGGCCGCCCAACCCGAAGTCAATGGCGCAGTGATTAACCTGAGCGGCTTTGATGAAGCGATTGGTACGCTCACCATTGCCGAGCGCTACGCCGAGTGGGATGCCAACTTCGACAACCCATTCTATGCGAATAGCATCTCCCTGCTGGTCGACGAGATCTTGACTGCCGCCACCGTGCAGAACCCCTCCAGCGAGATACCGGGCATGCCGACGGGCGAGCCAATCTACCCCAACGCCGAGTATATCGTCATCATCGGCGGCGACGAAATCATTCCGTTCTACCGGGTGCCCGACCTTGCCACCGTCGCCAACGAACTGGAATACCTGCCCTATTTGCAGCAGGCCATCGACCCGGCAACCGGTGTGATTGACCGCAATAGCGCCATTGGTGGGGCGCTGGCATTTGGTACCTACCTCACCGATGACCTGTATGGCGATGCCGACTCGTATGAGCTTTCATACCACCCGCTGTTTGTGCCCGACCTCGGCGTGGGGCGGTTGGTCGAAACCCCGATAGAAATTCTGGCCTACTTCGACCAGTATCTGACTGGCGATGCATTGCTCACCATCAATGCCGCCGAAACACCCGACACCCGCGCACTGGCGACGGGCTACGACTTTTTGCAAGACCAGGCGTTTGCCTTGCAAAGCGCTTTCGAGTCAATTGGCTTCCAACCTAACGACCGCATCAGCCTGCTCGCAACCGACGACTGGAACGCCGACGACCTGACCGATGTATGGTTCGACGGCCAGTTTGCCGACCTGACCACGCCGTTCAGCTACACCGTCAAGAGTCCATTTTATCTGCAATCGGTGAATGCCCACTACGACCACTGGCAAGCTATCCCCGCTGTCGAGGAAGAAGGCACCGTGCTGGCCGATAGCATTCTGCAGGCTACTTCCGCGAGTGCGGCAGATCGCTATTTTACCAACCGCATCTGCTACACTGTGGGGTGTCACGGCGGCCTGAACATTGATGCCACGGCGATTGCCAGCGGTGCCAACCCGATCTATGCCGCCGACTTCCCGCAGGCTGTGCTGAAGCAGGGCGGTATCTGGATTGGCAACACCGGCTATGGTTATGGTGATGCCGACCTGGTGGGCTACGGCGAGCGCATGACGATCTTCTTCACCGAAGAACTGGGCCGCGATGTGCGTGACCCGATTTATGATACCTATATCGGGCAATCGGTGGGCACCGCGCTGGCACGCACCAAGCAGCGCTATATCCGCAATGCCGCCTCAATGGACGTACACGATATCAAGACCCTGATGGTGATGACGCTCTACGGCCTGCCGTTTGTGCGCTTCCAGGCACCAACGCCGCTGCCCTTCCCATCCGAAGAGGCCCCGCTTGTGAACCTGCCCGCCGTGATCGATGTGCCGCCGATTGGCCTGGTCGAACGCACCATTACCTTTACGCTGGAGATTGACCCTGACAACGAGATTGACCGCACCGATGCACAGGTACCGCTGATCGAGTCAATCGGCGTGGAAGACAGCTTTGTGCAGAGCGGTCTGGGCACGACGCCCGAACCACGCATTATCGAGGCCACCCAGGAAGGCCTGCCCGACATTCCTGAGTTTGCCTATAATCTCTCGTTGTCGAATACCAGCGGCATTACCAACCTGATAGTCAGAGATGTGTCATTCATCGGGGGAAGCTATCAGCAGGTGGAAGACTACGAGATGCAGATCTCGCAGGTCATCTCGCAAGATATTGAACTGCTGGAAACCACCGAAGTACCAACCTTCACCGAGGGAGTTGGTCTGTGGTTCCCCGACCCGTTCTACGAACACACCTCAACATCAATTGAGACGGAGAACGGCGATACTGTAGAGCGCACCCAGTTACTCGTCAATCCGGCTCAGTTCCGTGCATCCGATCCCGATGATGACGATGATGGTGCCGTTGGCGATGTGCGCTACTACAATCAGATGGTCTTCCGGGTGATCTACTTCGACCCGACCGCCGAACGTGCAGCGGAAATAGCGGATGATGTAACCGCGCCAACGCTCCAGGTACAGCTCGTGGAAAGCACCAGCACCACGCCGATGCTCCAGCAGAGCAACACCCGCGAGTTCATCGTGGCGCAGATTACGAATGAAGACAACCTGGATGGTGTGACGCTCTCTGGTTCGTATACCATCGATAATGCCAACTGGCGTGATTTGCAGTTCGAGCGCTTGGATAGTAACAATACCTGGACGGCCCCGCTGCCCAATGCGACCGACCCGCAGGCCAGTGTCAGCTACTTTGTGCAGGCCCAGGATGCGGCGGGCAATATTGCCGAGTATAGCGGCAAGGGCGTGCAGCGTGCGCCAGAAGGTATTCCGCTGGCAAGCGTTGCAATCTCCGGTACAACATCGGTCCTCGTTGGCGAGCCGCTCAACCTGAGCATTGCAGGTGGCGTGCTGCCGCTCGATGCCACCCGCCCGATCAGCATTACCTGGACACCGGAACCAGATAGCGGCCAGGGTACGGTGGATGCAGTCTACACCTTCAGTGTGCCAGTCACAACCAGCGTCACGGTTGTGTTGCGTAACCTGGGCGGTGTGTCGGTGGTCTCTGATACACTCGATGTAACGGTATCGCCCGACGCAATCCCGCTGGCATCAGTTGCGTTGGAAGGCCCGACCAGGGCATTCATCGGCAGCACCAGCACCTTTACTGCTAGCATCACTCCGGCGAACGCAACCAACCCGACCTATACCTGGTCGCCGGAGCCAACCAGCGGGCAGGGCACGCCAGCAGCAACCTATACCTGGGCAACCACGGGCACCCAGACCGTCCGGGTAACTGTCTCGAACGATGGCGGAGAAGTCATCGACGAACTGGAGGTCCTGGTACAACAGCGCCGGGTATATCTGCCGCTGATTGTACGCGGCGGTGGGTCGCAGGGTGTCAACGAGATTCCGGTTGGGGTGGGTGAAGGATTAGCGTTCAGCAGCACCCAGATCGGCCCGATTGACGCAGGCACCGAGGCGGCCATCGCTTTTACCAACATCAGCTTTGCGCCCCACAATCTGGTGCTGCTTAATACCGACGATGCCGAGGTTGCGGCGTCGGTGGCGACGGCGGGTGCCGAGGCAGGAGCCGCCAACAACTATGTCCCTGAATCAGCCGATATTGTTGGCAGCACTGTCCTGCTGACGGCAGACGAGTCGGATTCGTTCAGCTTCACGATCAATGAACCGGGACAGTATCGCTATATCTGTACCGTGCCTGGTCACTACGCGGCGGGTATGGAAGGCATTCTGATCGTCGAGTAGTGCTGGTCGATCTCAATTCTGGCCCCGCTCCTGACAACAGGAGCGGGGCTTTTTTCTCATCCCTTCTTCATTATCTGGCTTACAAACCTGGAGAGATTCTGCTATGCTTATAATGGTTGCGAATAAGCCTGATAGCTAATCAATACAATAATGCTTGAACCAAAACCCTATTCATCCTGGCTGATGCGTGTGCTGTTGCTGGCACTGGTTGTGCTGGCGCTGGCCGCGTGCCGTCTGGTGGGCACCCTGCCCCAGACTCCGGCGGTGGATATATCGCAGCTTGCAACCGTGACGGTGGTGGCGATGGTAGCCCGTCAGCCTGACGTATTGCCGCCCGAACCAACCAGTACCACCGTTGCACCAACGGCAACCCCGACCGCACTACCCACACTGCCGCCTTCGCCCACGCCAACCGCTACGCCTATCCCTCCCACCGCCACGCCTGCCCCGCCACGGGTAGGTATTCAGGTGGGGCACTGGAAGACCGAAGAATTGCCCGATGAACTGGCCCGCCTGCGTACATCGGTCGGGGCGATTGTCGGCGGCTATACCGAGCTTCAGGTCAACCTGGATATTGCCCAGCGGGTGGTTGCCCTGCTTGAGCAACAGGGCGTAGTGGTAGACCTGCTGCCGGCAACGATACCGCCTGCGTACCTTGCCGATGCGTTTGTGTCGGTGCACGCCGACGGCTCAACCAGCACAGGGCGACGAGGCTACAAACTGGCAACACCCTGGCGTACTTCGCGTGCTTCGGCCCATCTGTACAATGCAATGCAGGCCGAGTATGGCGCGGCAACGGGCCTGCCCCTGGATGATGCGATTACTTTTAATATGCGTGGCTATTATGCCTTTAGCTACAACCGCCACACCCACGCCATCGCCCGCACCACGCCAGCGGTGATTATCGAAATGGGCTTCCTCAGCAACCCACAAGATCGCGCCTTTATGCTTGAGCGGGCCGATACTGTGGCGCAGGGCATTGTGAACGGGATTCTGCGCTATCTCAACGAGCGCGACCCGACCGACCTTGCCGCACTGGAGCCGCCCAACTTCGACCGCCGCGAGGTGCTCCCTGGTAGTACTATTCCGGTATATGCTACTGCCAGCGAAAACTCAGCCATCCTGATCACTGCCAGCGAGGGCTTTACCATCACACCGTTTGAGGAGCGCGAGGGCTGGTATTATGCCTTTGTGCGCGGGCAAGATCAGCGGGTGGTCGGCTGGATCTCCAAAGCACGCTATGAGAGCCAAGCGCGGGTCGCTACCCCCACGGTGACCAACCCCTGAACCAGATCTTGTCTTTCTAGCTCTTTTAATAGTATCCTTATCTGTCTTTATGTATCGCATCCTGCTGCGCCAGAGTCTTCTGCATCTTGCTGGATATGATACAACACTCGTTCAACTATTGTGATCTAGCGCTTCAAACTGTGTTATTATGGTTAGGATAACCAGATACGACTATCACATTCCACAAGGCGGCACGTATTACGCGCCGCGTGTTTATATGTGATGACAGCAGTAGAAATCAAAGCAGCTTGTGATTGATGCTACTATGATGGAGCAGCAAAGATGACACGTACGGATGTTCCACGCTCCGGTACACTGCCGCTTGTGAACTGGCTGAGCAATGGCGGTAGTGGCTGGGTGCTGGGTCTGATCCCTCTAAGTCTGACGCTCTGGTTTGCCAGTATGCTCCCGCCGATTATCGCAGGCGAAGTGCTGCGGGTTTCTTATAGCTGGATACCAAGCCTGGATGTTGCCCTGGCGTTCCGCGTCGATGGTTTGTCGCTGGTGTTTGCGCTGCTGGTGGTTGGCATTGGTACGATGATTGTCATCTATGCTGGCGGTTATATGGCAGGCGATAGTCAGATCGGGCGCTTCTATCTCTACCTGTTCCTGTTTATGGGCGCGATGCTGGGGTTGGTGCTGGCCGACGACATCATGACGCTGTTTGTCTTCTGGGAGCTTACCAGCATCAGTTCCTATCTCCTGATTGGCTATAAACACGCCTACAACTCATCGCGCTCGGCGGCATTGCAGGCGCTGCTGGTGACTGGTTCGGGTGGGTTGGCACTGCTGGCGGGCCTGATTCTGGTTGCCATTGCTGGCGGTAGCACGAGCATCTCAACCCTGATAGAGCAGGGCGATCTGGTGCGCGAGTCGGCGCTCTATATGCCAGCGCTGGTGCTGGTGTGTATCGGTGCCTTTACCAAGTCGGCCCAGTTCCCCTTCCAGTTCTGGCTCCCCGGCGCAATGGCCGCCCCTACGCCCGTCAGTGCCTATCTGCACTCGGCAACGATGGTCAAGGCCGGTGTGTTCCTGCTGGCCCGCTTCACGCCGATATTGGGCGAAACACCAGCATGGGCTATCACGCTTTCAACCTTTGGCGCTATCACCATGGTGCTCGGTGCCTATCTGTCCGTCTCACAGGTTGACCTCAAACGCATTCTAGCCTTTACCACCGTTAGCTCGCTGGGCACGCTGGTGATGCTGATTGGTATCGGTGGCGAGTATGCCATCACTGCAATGATGGTCTTTCTGGTGGTTCACTCGCTCTACAAAGGCTGTCTGTTTATGGTGGCTGGCTCCATCGACCACGAGACCGGTACCCGCGATGTCACGCTGCTGGGTGGTCTACGCACCCTGATGCCGATCACGTTTGGCGCGACGGTGCTGGCGGCGCTCTCAATGTCGGGCCTGCCGCCGCTGCTGGGCTTTGTGGGCAAAGAACTGATCTACGAAGCCACCCTCGATGCACACGAACTCTCGCCGATCCTGCTCTCGGCAGCTTCAGTAGTGGGCAAAGTCCTGATGATTATTGCCGCCGGAATTGTGGTGGTGGTACCTTTTACCCGCGCACAACGCGCCAAGCCCGAAGCGCCCCGCGTCGGACACGAGCCACCGCTCAGTATGTGGCTCGGCCCGGTGATCCTGGGTGCGCTGAGTTTGCTCTTCGGGGCCTTCCCCACCCAACTGATCCAGCCGATTACCAATTCGGGCGTTGCCGCTATTCTTAATGAGGCGGTTGAGGTTGAGGTCAAGCTTATTCCATCTGGCCTGACACCCTATTTTATGTTGAGTGTGCTCACTATTGCGCTGGGCTTTGTGGGCTACTGGTTCGCCCGCCCCACTTTGCAGCGTGTGGGCAATGCCACCGAGGGCCTGCTTGAGCAAGGACCCGTTAACAGCTTTAACGCGGTGGTTAATGGCATGCAGGCGCTGGCGCGTTGGCAGACGCGGGTGCTTCAGAGCGGCTACATCCGCAACTACCTGCGGATCATCGTGTCGTCGGTCACGCTGCTGGTTAGTTATGCGCTGCTCACCCGCGCCGACTTCAGCCGCGTGCAGTGGCTTCCCATCGGGGCAACTGTCTTGGAATGGGTGATCGCACTCGCCATCCTGAGTGGCGCGGGGCTGGTCGTCACCGCACAGAAGCGCTTGAATGCGCTGGCGGGGCTTGGTCTGGTCGGCTACGGCGTGACACTGATCTTCCTCTTCTTTGGTGCGCCCGACCTGGTGATGACCCAGTTTTCGATTGAAACGCTCTCGGTGCTGCTCTTTATTCTGGTGCTCTACCGCCTGCCCGTCTTCTCATCGGTATCGAGCGAAGCCGAACGTATCCGCGATGCGATTGTCGCAGGAGCGGCGGGGTTGATGGTCACCCTGATGGTGCTGGTCACCGTGTCGGGGCAGCTCGAACGGCTCCTCACGCCCTACTTCGCCCAAAACAGCTACCCCGAAGGACGCGGGCGCAACGTGGTCAACGTTATTCTGGTTGACTTCCGAGGACTAGATACGATGGGCGAAATATCGGTGATTGGTGTTGCCGCTATCGGCATTGTGGTGCTGCTGCGCTTGCGGCTTGGCGGCGAAAAGAATGACCCTGAAACCGTATCAACAGGCAAGGAGCAACTATGACCACGAGTCAGCCAGTTTCTGTTATTCTTGCAACGGGTGCACGTTACAGCCTGCCACTAATGCTGCTCTTTTCGTTTTTCATCCTGCTGCGGGGGCACAACCTGCCGGGTGGCGGCTTCATCGGTGGTCTGGTTGCGGCGGCAGCTTTTGCGCTGTTTGTCATCGCCTACGATGTGAATGCGGCCCGCTCGGTGCTCGGCATCGAACCAATCCGGCTGATTGGTATCGGCCTGCTGGTTGCTATCGGTAGCGGCCTACCGGGGCTGTTGCTCGGCATGCCTTTTATGACCGGGCTGTGGCTCGAACCCGAAATTCCTGCGCTGGGCAAGCTTGGCACCCCACTGCTGTTTGATGTGGGTGTGTATCTGGTCGTCATCGGCATTGTGTTGACTATTGTGTTCAGTCTGGCGGAGGATAGCTGATGGAGACCTTGATGGCGTTTGTCATCGGTGGGCTGTATGCCGCCGGACTGTATATGATGATGCGCCGCAGTATCGTTAAGCTTGTACTCGGCCTGGTGCTGATCGGGCACGCCGCCAACCTGCTGATCTTTACGGCGGGGCGGCTTACGCGAGAAGGTATCCCGGTGATCCCTTCCACTAATGAAGTACTGGTCGAACCCTACCCCGACCCACTGCCGCAGGCGCTTATTCTGACCGCCATCGTGATTGGCTTCGGTGTGCAGGCGTTTGCAATTGTGCTGCTGAAGCGGGCCTATCAAACAGTCAAAACAGATGACCTGGATGCGATGAACACAACCGATACATAGGAAAACAAAACAATGAATGTTGTTGTTATTCTACCATTGCTTGTACCATTCCTCACGGCCATTTTTGGCTTTCTGGCCTGGGGCAATCGTCAGGCACAACGCCTAATCAGTGTTGTGGGAAGCACCGTGCTGCTGATCGCCAGCCTCATCCTGTTGTGGGTGGTGTCGCAGCAGGGCATCCAGGCAACCCAGGCGGGCGACTGGCCTGCGCCGTTTGGCATTACCTTTGTTGCCGATACCTTCAGCGCGATTATGGTGGTGATGGTCGGTGTAATGGGCCTGAGCACGGTTATCTACTCGCTGGTCACCATCGACGTAGAGCGTGAAGCGCAGGGCTTCCACCCGCTTATACATATGCTCTTTGTAGGCGTGTGTGGTGCCTTCCTGACGGGAGACATCTTTAACCTGTATGTTTGGTACGAAGTGATGCTGATCGCTTCGTTTGTGCTGCTGGTTATGGGCGGCGAACGCTCGCAACTTGAAGGCGGCATCAAGTATGTAACGCTGAATCTGCTGGCATCGGCGCTGTTCCTGGCGGCAGTCGGCTTGCTGTATGGACTGACCGGCACACTCAATATGGCCCATCTCTCGGAGGTGGTGCCCACGCTGGTGGAACAGCAGGGCATGGTAACGGTGGTGGCGATGCTGTTCCTGTTTGCGTTCGGCATCAAGGGCGCACTCTTTCCGCTCTTCTTCTGGCTGCCCGCCTCATACCACACCCCACCCATTGCCGTTACGGTCATCTTCTCGGCGCTGCTCACCAAAGTCGGTGTCTACTCGCTTATTCGGGTGTTTACGCTGATCTTCACCGGCGACGCAGTGTTTGTACAGGTGGTGCTGCTGGTCATCGCAGGCTTTACCATGGTCACGGGCGTGCTCGGTGCAGTGGCACAATACGAGATGCGGCGGCTATTGTCGTTCCATATCATCAGCCAGATCGGGTATCTGCTGATGGGGCTAGCACTGTTCACCCCGCTGTCCCTGGCGGCCTCGGTCTTTTTTATGGCCCACGTCATCCTCGCCAAGTCTGCGCTGTTCCTGGTGGGCGGCGTGCTCAATCGGCTGGCAGGCACCTACGACCTGAAGAAGCTTGGCGGTTTCTACCGGGTGTCGCCGGTACTGGCGGTGCTGTTCTTCATTCCGGCGATGTCGCTAGCAGGTATACCGCCGCTTTCGGGCTTCTGGGCCAAGTTTGCGCTGATACGGGCCGGACTGGAAACGCAGCAATATGCGATTGTCGCCGCTTCGCTGGTGGTCAGTGTGCTAACGCTCTTTTCGATGACCAAGATCTGGGCCGAGGCCTTTCTCAAAGAAAAAGAGCAAGAAGACGGCAAACTCAAAGAAGGGGTTGAGCCGGTCGCCACGCTGCCCATAAGCGAGCGCCTGCCGCTGCTGGCTCCGATTGCAGTCATTGCCATGCTGATGATCGTGATGGGGGTGGGGGCCGAACCCTTCTTCAATCTGGCGCTGCAAGCTTCCGAAGAGATGCTCACCCGTACCGAGTATGTCCAGGCTGTGCTGGGAGGGCAGGTATGACACTCTTCATTATTAATATCCTGCTGGCGGGGCTGTGGATGGCACTCACCGCCGACTATACCATCGCGGCGTTTATCCTGGGCTTCATTGTGAGCTTTATCATTATTCGCATGGGGCAGCCTTTTCTGGGCAACATCCGCTACTTTCGCAGCGAGAACCCCGGCGATATTCCGCATGTGCTGGCCCGCCTGCCAATGCGGGTGTGGCTCTGGACCCGCTTTACAGTGGTGTTTCTGTGGGAAGTGTTTAAAGCAAATATCCAGGTTGCTATCGGTGTACTGTCGCCGCTGTCGCGCCTCAGGCCGGGTATTCTGGCTATCCCGCTGGACATCACGACCGATGCCGAAATTACCCTGTTTGCTAATATGATCACGCTGACACCCGGCACGATGAGCCTGGATGTCTCGAATGATCGGCGGGTGCTGTATGTGTATTTCTTCAACATCAGCGACCCGGAAACAGATAAAAAGATCTTGAAAGATGGATTTGAACGTATGGTGATGGAGGTGCTGCAATAATGTTACAATCATTTATGATGTTTGGTATTCTGCCGATCCTGAGTATTGGCATTGTCCTGACGGTCTGGCGGTTGGTCAGAGGCCCAAACTTTGCCGACCGGGTGGTGGCGCTGGACAAGCTCTCGATGCTGGCTATTGGCGTGATTGCAGCCTATGCGATTGTTGCTGATCAGCCGGTGTTTATGGATATGGCAATTATTGTGGCGCTGCTCTCGTTCCTGACCACGGTTGGCTTTGCACATTATGTCGAGCGGAGGGCATGATGTTTAGCACTGTAATGAATATCATCTGTGCTCTTCTGATGCTGATCGGATCGATCTTTATGCTGATATCGTCTCTTGGCATTGTGCGTCTGCCCGATATGTATATGCGCATGTCGGCAACCAGCAAGGCCGCCACGCTTGGCGCAGCCTG
>JAAUSQ010000166.1 GCA_012033195.1 Chloroflexaceae bacterium | reverse complement strand
GATCGCCGCGCGCTCGACGCCCAGGGACCGCAGTCCTTCGACGATCATCGATCATCGCCGCCACGTGCTCGCCGTTGCGCCGAAGAGCAGCACGACCCTCCGCGCCCCGGCGCCACCGCGATCACTCCGTAGCCGACTCCTTCATTTCGCACGTCGAAGCGCAGTTCTTCGCAGCGCGGTGGAAGGCTGGCGGGGAGGCGCGCCCGCGAGACGCAGTCCGGGGAAGAGCATCGCGCCCTGGCCGAGGTCCGGGATCCAGGTGCGCTCGGTGGTGAGGTTCCAGTGCACGCCCTTGACGCCGATACGGCGGCCCGCCGGTCCACAGCGCGATCATGTGTTCCAGCGATTCGAGGAACAGTGCATTGCGGTCGGCATCGTTCTGGGAGGGGGCAAGCACACCGCCAAGCATCGGACTAAACAGGCTCGCTTCTTCGGTCAGCAATTCGTGAGATACAACACAGCGTTGCAACTGGGGCCGATAGCCCATCACGTGCAGCAGATGCAGTTCGTAAGCCCGCAGGATCAGGTCGGGATTGCGGCTGGTATCCAGCGCTGCAAAGGTATCGACCAGCAAGCGGAAGGCAGGCCGATGATCTTGCTCATCCTGCACAAACTGGTCATACAGTTCGGCGGTGTAGTACGCACAGCCGAGGCGTTCGAGGCTGGCGTGCAGGTTGGGAAAGTGCTGGTGGACCTGCCCCTGGGTCACAATATCGAGATTGCGCCCGACTGCCAGCAGCAGCGTGACGTGGGTGAACAGTTCGACGCTTCCGGCGAGGCGACTGGTTGTTTTGCGAACGCCCTTTGCTATAATGCGCTGCTTCCCACCCGGTGTCGCAACAAGCAGCAAGCGGTCGGCCTCGCCAAAATCGTTGCGACGCAGGATGAGAGCCTCAGTTCGATAGATACGATCACGCATAATGCTGGGTAGCGATTTCTGAACTCGTGGCGACTGGTGCTCCGGTCACCATGCTATTCCTGAGTGCGTGCTGTACTGTAGCACATACACAGTGTGCATGCGCGGTGCTGTTGATAAATATACCACGGCCCATGGGGGGCGTCAACGATGTACCACGCTCATCTCTTCGGACGCAGTCGGCGCGAACGGTAGCGAATGTGGTGGGGGAGGTCAGGTGCTGGGAGATGCCTCCGAAAGAGGATACAGCAGGGTATGGATATGTCGAGCAGGTCTTCCGGTTCGTAGGGCCACAATAGCCGTTTCGAAAGCACAACCGCGCTCTGTAGCGCGGGGAGGGGGTCGGTACTAGTATCGGCAAGGAACACAATGGGCAGCATCACCATACAGGTATGGTCTACCAGGGGGAGCGTTTCAAGCCCTCTGAGGCGCACATCGAGCACAATCAGATCGGGCACGAAGGTGTAAACCTCTTCAAGCAAGGTGGTGCTGTCGCTGGCCTCGCGGACAACGTAACAGGCTTCATCGAGTTGGAAGAGCAGCAGTTCGCGGCGTAAGAAATTGCTGCTGGCAACCAGAATACGTCCGTAGGTTTCCATCCGTCAACTCCGACATAAGGGCATCTTTCCAGACACCCGTTTACAACATTTTTTACTTTACCCGATCATATGGCGCTTGTCGAGCAGACAAAGTCTGTGCATAAGATAGAATAGGGCTGGAATCGTGGTATTATCTACCAATTGTGCCAGTAAAAGTACTGGATGTAACCATATTTGAGCTATCAATATATTTATGTGCTATGGTCATACCACTCTTCAGCGCAGTGTAGGCGATCAAGTTGTTTTTAGATGTCAGTATTAGTACTGCTTTATCATAGCAAAAAAAAGTTACATATCAGTTACGTATACATATGATGTTATCCCATACGAGAACGCTGCGAATGAGGCGGTACGGGGTTGCGATAGAGGCCACGCCAGGCATTCAGGCGCACCTGAATGACATCGCGCAAATTGCGAAGCGAGTCGCGCAGGGGGTCAACTTTAGTTTCTTCGCCATAGTGCCACACGACGGGCACTTCAACGATGCTGTAGCCGCACTGCTGCGCGAGGAAGAGCAGTTCTACATCGTAGGCGGTGACGGCGGCACCCTGCACCGGGCGGGCGTTTTCGCCATAGATCCGTACCCGGTTGAAGAGGTCGTGGGCGACATCGTGGCGCATAGCCTTGAAGCCGCACTGCGTATCCTGAATGCCCCGCAGGGCGATGATGTGGACCAGAAAGTTGAACACGCGCCCCATCACGTGGCGGTACCACGGTTCACCGATGCGCTGTGCGCCGATGCCCTCACGTGAGCCGATGACTACCGCTGCACCGTGTTGCAGGTGGGGCCACAGCTTTTCCCATTCTTCAATCGGGGTGGCAAGGTCGGCATCACACAGCAAGATGTAATCGCCACACGCTGCCAGCGCACCGGCCCGCACTGCAAAGCCTTTGCCGCGATGGTCGAGGTGTAACACGCGGGTGCCTGCTGCGGTGGCGATCTGGGCGGTGGTATCGCTGCTGCCATCGTCGGCAACCAGCAGTTCGATAACAAAAGGCTGACGGGCGATATACTCCTTGATGATGCTCAGGGTACGCGGCAGGCGGCGGGCTTCGTTGTAGGCCGGAATAACAATCGATAACAACGGCGAATCAGGTTTTGCAGCAGACACGACCTTTACTCCTTCGGGGGCGCAGCGGGCACCCAGCGTTTCAGCCAGTGCTGGCGGGCATCAGTTGGTGATGCCGTCGCACGCGGTGGTGGCAACTGGCGACGTTTGCGCCAGAAGCGGGGCACGGCCCGCAGTGCCGCGAACTGTCCGCGCAGGCGGGCGCGGGCGGCAGGCTCACGGATGTGCCAGAGAGAGTGTACCACAAAGCCAAGCTGTGCGGTGGCAAATTGTAGCCATGATTGACGCAAATCGGCGCGAGGCATATTTTTCAGCCACACCAGCGCAAAATTGCGTCCGCAGTAGTAGCTTGCCAGCGTGCCGCCACCAGTAGCGCTCAGGCGGTGGTACACAATCGCATCGGGCACATACAGCGTGCGGTATCCGTGCAGGCGGGCGCGGATGTTCAGGTCTACGTCTTCGCAATACATTACAAGGTCTTCATCGAGGATGTTGCCATCGACGGCCAGCGCATCAAGCACGCTGCGGCGGTAGGCGGCGGCGCGGCACACGGCCCGAACACCTCGCTGAGGGCATCATACTGCCCGTGGTCGTACTGCCATACGCCCCGGCTATCGGGCACTCCGTTGGGGCGGTAGTAGTCACCCGTGGAATGAATTCGGTCGCGGCGGTCGTAGAGCAGCAACTTGCTGGCGGCGAAGTCGTAGGCCGGGTAGCGCTCCAGTGCGCCCACAAGCCGCTCAAGCCAGTGCGGGTGGGCCTCGGTGTCGTTGTTGAGCAGCACTACTATCGGCGCAGCGGTGGCACGCAGGGCGGCATTGACAGCGGTTGCCAACCCGCGATTCTGCGGCAGCGCTACAATGTTTACCTCAGGGTAGCAGCGGGCCAGCATCGACAGGGTATCGTCGGTGCTGCCATCATCTACCACGGTCACCCGAAAATCCTGGTGTGTCTGGGCACGCAGCGCATCGAGGCAGGGCGCTAGCAGCGCAAGACCGTTGTAGGTGGGGATGATAATATCAATGGGAACGCGGTTCATCGGTTATGCCTGCTTTGCCAGCCCTGCCCGCTCCATAAAGGCGGCGAGCGCTTCTTGCCAGGGCCGCAGCGTAATACCCATGGCGGTGCCTGCCGTATTTGCCAGCACCGAATAGGGCGGCGGCGTGCTGTCGCGCTGGTAGTCGCTCAGGGTGATAGGGTGCACCTGCACATGATCATACCCACCCAGGCGCAGCACTGCGCGGGCAAAGTCGTAGCGTGATGCATGGCCTGCGTTGACAAAGTGGTAAATACCATAAAAAGGTTGTCCAACCAGTTGCAGCAGTGCGGCGGCGGCATCGTAGTTATAGGTTGGGCTACCGATTTCATCGGCTACCATCGTCAGGCCGTGTGGTGCGACGGTCTCGGCAAGGCGCAGCACGGTGCGGACGAAGTTGCGCTGTCCACCAAATAGCCAGGCCACTCGCACAATATAAAAGCGATTGAGCAAGTCTTTCACCGATTGCTCACCAGAAAGCTTCGATTGCCCATACGCATTGATCGGGCGGGGCGGGTCGTACTCAAAATAGGGGCGGCGCTGATCGCCCGGAAAGACTTCGTTGGTGCTGATATAGACCATCGGCACATCGAGGCGCTGACAGGCCAGCGCAACATAATGGGTGCCCATGGCATTGGTGCGGTAGGCGACTTCTGGCTCGCGGGCGAGCCATCTACGTTGGTGTAGGCGGCGGCGTGGATCACCAGATCGGCACTGGTGTTGACAACGACCGCCACCGACGAGGAGTGCGCCAGTTCAAGCGCATCGTGGGTCAGGGGGATAACCGCGTGCTGTCTGGCAAACGTTTCGACAATCGCCTGCCCAAGCTGACCATCGGCTCCCGTAAGAGCAATTCGCATGGTTGTGCGCTCTTTCTGCTGGTTCATGAAAGTGCTCCTTGCTGTCTGTCGTTGCCAAGGGTAGCATAGAATGGCGGTTTTTGCCAGTTTATTTGCAAGCGGCAGATCGGGATGATGGGAGCTTTGTAACACGAGCAGACAAAAGATCGTATGTTTCAATGGAAGAACACACAGTGCATAGATGAAAGGCGCACCCATGGATACATCGCTTGCGGTCCTGGATGAGTATGAGTCTCTGAACAAAGTCATTCGTGCTAGCTTTGATGAGCAGCAGGAAAGTTTTAGCAAATATCTACGTTCACCTGGTTTTGTAACAAAATTTCATCTTATTATAGTAACTTTCTTGACTTTTTTGATTGCACCTGCAACATTTATTCCTGTTTTTGGTTCGGTTCTTTGTGAATATTTGAATACTTTTTGGGGTATATCAGATTTTATTGGTATTGTTACTATACTGAATACACTGATATTTGCGGTTTGGATTATTGTTGTAGTTATTCCTCCTGGGGTTGTTCGTTCGAAAAAGCAGTGGATTATTAATACTTTGAACTTAATCAAAGCTATCCTCATCATGCCAATTTACTGGGTTCTAGCAGTTATTATAATGAGTATATTAAACCAATCCAATCCAACATTGAGTGGTTCGATCTTGCTTTTTTTTGTCTTTGTATTTTTTTCTTTTAGTGCTTTGCCCTTTATTTGGGGGATGCTTTTTATAATAAGTCCTTTTATCCTGCCTATTAGGTATTTTGTACCTGTTTCGCTTGCCACTCTGATTAATGAAGCACATAAAAAAGCATTGGCTATTGTGCAAGCACGGAGTTCGGCTACCAATGAACGTGTGTATACACTGGCACAATATCGACGGGATGCAATCAATAGTCAAGGACAGGCTTTTTCATTTTTACTTGCTTCAGTCGGATTAATCGGATTGTTAGGGTTGGTTATTACAGGCGAAGAAATTATCCAGGTACTTAGTCAGATACTTTCGTTTCTATCACAACAACCTGATACCCCCCCAATAAACGCAACAAGAGCACTATTCGTGTTATTTGCTTTGGGCCTGGTTATTCTTGCAGCAGTTTACTTTGTATCTACCTACAGAGACTTGCTAGCTATAGAGGTTATAGTAAGGCTGTGTAAGCTACAAAGTATGTACACACAGATTGAACCTTTATCTGTACCGCCCACAAAGTCGCTCCCCCTAACCCAGCAAAGCACTTCTCTCCAGAATCGGATAAGTGTTATGCTTTTTGTTTTGGGTTGCATATACTGGTTATTTATTCGCCGAACGCCACGAGACAAATAGCATTGTGTACTCCCGACTGCCCGCCCCATATTGACCGTGGCGGACGTTGTTGGTAGCATGATACTGGTGGTATAAGTATCAGAACTCCTTCTACTGAGAGGTACAACTATGTCGGGTTTATCTAATGCCCGTCCTGCGGTGCGTACCCTGTCGTTCCGTACACTGCATACCCTGCTGTTTGCCCAGTCTATCATTATTGTGTTTGCCTCAGCCAATCGGCTCACCGATTTCACTACGGGTTATGTCCATCCCAACGAGTTCTTACGGTGGGTTGATCTGCTGAATATGCTGGTGTTTCCGCTGGTCAGTGTGCTGGTGAGCTGGCTACTCAAACAACATATCGAAACGGCGAGTACTATTGCACCTCGCGCACGTCAGGCAACGCTCTGGAACCTGACATTTCTTATTGGTGTCTATCTGCTTGCGGCAAGTTATGGTACCCACGAAGTGACCAACTACCTGCATACCCGTTTCTGTGCCGATGGCGCAACCGATACACTGTGTGCAATTATCATCTTTCATGATGATGAGTTTTCACACTATATTTTTTTTATTGGTTTCACAATTATTAATGCGCTGTTGATTGTGATACAGGCTGCTCTGCCATATCAGTTGCCATTGCATCCCATTGATTACGGCTTACTGCTGTTTAATGCGCTCTTTATTAGCCTCGGTATTGCTGCAAATCTGGCCTTTGAAGCTATCGGCTTCGATATGATTGTCGTGGTAGCGCTAACTCTATGCGCGGTTGGCTTGCTGTGGCGCGTCGGGCGACAGCCATTGCTGGTGTATTACAGTGTGGCTTATACTGTCGGTTTGGTACTCACCGTCCTTATCCGTTTCTTTCAGACATAACGTTGTGGTGAAATAGGAGCAAAAAACCACACGCCCTGTATCTGTTTGAGGCACAGATACAGGGCGCTGGCCCAACAATACCGAATGAGTGCGACCGAATTACAAGACCCAGATCCCGACTGCTACACCAACAATAAACAGTAACAGCCATACTCCACAGCCGACGCCACCCCTGCCAGATTGGGCGGGCGGGGGAACCATGGCAACTCCGGCACCCACATGCCCCGGTGCGCCATACAATACCCCCCGCACCATCTGGATCATCAGGATGGTGAACAGGATGCCAGCGCCAAACAGCAAGATATCGCCGAGATTCAGAATAATGGTGATAGGTTCAAGCTGTGGCATGAGACACTCCTTTCTGTGTTATTGAGTTGTACCGACTATGACGAACAGAGCCAACCGGGTAGTCTCCTGGCATATGCAGTTGTAGAGGTACGATGGTGGGTCGGAGATACCACCCAATATTACAATAGCACAGTTAGTACTAGTATCAATGGTACAAAAGTATGAATACAAATGTATCAAAGTGAATACGGGGGCATTCTGGTGATGCGGCCTGCGTGAGATACCACAAAGCCCACACAGGGCGGGCTTCGCAGCAAGTGGCTCGGAGATGAAGATTGCAAGGCGAACGCGGCGACTACAGCCATGCATCGCGGGGCTTGACGACAAAGGTACAGTACGGGTTGCCCTGTGCTTTACACGAAACTTCGCGGCAGAGCAGTTCCATCGCAAAAACTTCGGCACAGTACCCGCCGATATAGCCCGCCAGCAACCAGCAGATGGGTTCGGTAGCGCTGCCGTGGGTGGCAAGGTACTGATCGGCAAAGTAGCTGTTCTCAAAATGGACTTCGAGTAAGAAGTGATTGGTAGCTGGATCAAACTCGAATGCGGCCAGATTGGGCTTGCCAGCACCTTCCCACGCATGCATTGTGGGGCCAAAGGCCAGCCACTCCTGCTGGTTCTCCGGGTTGAACTCCTCCTTGAAGAGGCGGGCGAGGCGGTGTCCGGCCTCTTTTCCGCAGCGGCGCAGCAGTACTCTGGCGGTGGTCACATCACCCACATCGATAAGCCCATCAACCAGACTGCCCATCAGTTCGGCACCTACCAGCACCATACGGTTGTCAGCACCAAAGGTAATCCTGCCCTGTTCCGGATTAAATTGCAGCATGTCTCGCAGATTCAGATCGGCTGCTTTCATGTCGATGTATCCCTTCTGATACAAAAGTGGTCCAAAGCATCATCGCATTTGCATTCTGCTGTATTGTACTATGTGGCAATCAGATTTGATCATTTTTGGTACCGGGTAGTACGAAAGTATATAAACAGATGGTTTAAAAGAGCATATATATCATTCAGGAATATGTACTTACAAGGTAGGGCCGGTTTTAAACCAGCCCCATCGGAATGCATCCACTATGACACGCTATGGAAAGGCACAGAATGAGCGGTTTCCCTACGCCACCGTAATATCGTACACCTGCCGCGTCTCCTGCTCGATGTTTGTCAGCGTCACGTCGAGTGTATAGGTGCCAGGGGTGGTGGTCGTCAGGCGCAGGCGGTCGATCTCCTGGGCCAGAC
The DNA here is from genome assembly GCA_012033195.1 of Chloroflexaceae bacterium. Classification (GTDB taxonomy): domain Bacteria; phylum Chloroflexota; class Chloroflexia; order Chloroflexales; family Chloroflexaceae; genus JAAUSQ01. Next base: position 2,591 of record JAAUSQ010000166.1, on the reverse strand, counting down.
AATCGGCATCGAGCGCGATGCGGTGTTCAATCAAGGCAATCGCGGCTCCCGCCGGGTCGCACAGACACGCGCTCAGGTGAACGTCGTAGACCGGATGCTGGGCATCGTTCACCGCGTAGATAGGCAGCACAATCGCTTCACCCACTGCATAGGTACGCGCCTCTACCAGCGTAAAGGCATACTGCGGCGCAAAGGCCATCTGCATCGCGTAGTACGAACGCTTGGGCACGCGCCAGTAATCAACAATACTCCACAGTATGGCGGGGTATGGATCGATAAACATAAACGGCACAATGCCACCCGTGGGCCGATACTTGTAGTAGCGCAGGCGGTCGATATAGTAGCGATTAATAAAGATCTGATAGTCCTGCGACATATCGATGATTTCTTGCAGGGTGCTGGCCGTGCGCCACGGTATCCAGTTATCCATAATCTGCGCCTGAAAGCCGTGATACTGATTAAGATAATCAATATCAATATCCTGCATTGCGGGCGACATAAAGCGCAAGCTGCTTTCGAGATTGGGGAAGCTCTGCGCCCCGAACTCGGTGACAAACCGAATATTCACCTTCATCACCGTGCGGAGGGCGTTCTCAAGGTCGCGCAGCGTGCCATAGGTGGCATACCAGCCAAAGTAGGCATGCGCGTCGGTGCCATCCCGCACGAACGGCACATAAAACTCGCCAGATGAGCGCACTACTGGACGGGTTGGGTCTTCGCGCTCGGCTACCCGCTTCAGCGCCGTGTCCATAACATCGCGGTTCCAGCTAAAGCCAAACACACTGGCATAGGTGCGGGCACGCGTGGGCACCGTTTCATCGTTGGTGTCGGCAACAAAAATCGGCTCGTTGTGCATACACCAGATCACCACACTCGGATGGTTGTAGAGTTGATGCACCATTGCGCGGGTCTGTCGTTCGGCTTCGGGCAGCACCAGCGCATTGTAGAGCCATTGCAGTGGCATATCCTGCCAGAGCAGCATCCCGGCTTCGTTGGCGGCGTGGTAGAGCGTGGGGTGGTCAACGTGGGCGTGGACTCGCAGCAGGTTCATATTGCAGGCCCTGGCAAGCTCGATATCCTGGGCGCAGCGCTCGTAGGTCATCGTGGCAATGCGGGTATCGCCGGGGGCGTAGTTGTTGCCTTTGATCAGAAAGCGCACGCCGTTGAGGTGCGCGATCCAGTTGCGTAGTTCGAAGGTGCGTACCCCGAACACAAAGCTTGTCTGGTCGCTGGGCGTGTCATCGAGCAGCACTTCGAGCGTGACGGTGTACAGGTCGGGGCGGCCCAGGTCGTGGGTCCACCACAGACGCGGGTTGCGCAGCTTAAGCAACCCACTCATAGTAAAGCGGCCTGCCTGCAAGGTGCGGCGGTGCTCGATCACCTGGATGCTATCGTTGAAGGTGCGCGGCGTAAATGTCCAGCGCAACACAACACTGCCGGCCTGGTTGGTATCAAGGTCAACACGATAACGGATCTGGGCGATCTGGTCATCCAGGGTATCGGTGTGGCAGCGTGCGCCGAGCATGCGCGTCGGGCCGCTATAATGCAGATCGACAGGCAGCCAGATGCCGCCAGGGTTCGAGGTCGGGTCGATACAGTCCCAGTGCGAAAACACGCCCGTGATCATCCGCTTGCCAAGCTTGTTGTGCTCTTCAGGGCAATCGACTTCAACGAGCAGTGTATTCTCGGCGTGCAGTGTATCGGTCACTTCATACTCAAATGGCGCGAAGTACCCCTCGTGGCGGCCAAGGTCGCGCCCATTCAGGTAGGGATGGGCCTGATAAAACACGCCATTGAAGCGTAGCCATGCTCGTGTTGCAGGTGCTGCGAGCGGCGGGGCGGCAAAGCGGCATGCATAAGCGACCTTGCCCGTGTGCTGGCGCAGGTCGGGGTGTTGCTGCCAGTGGCTCGGTAGCTCGATAGTGTGCCAGCCGGCGTGCTCAAGCGGGTAGCTCCCGTGGGTAAAGGTGTCAAGCGGGCGGATCTGCCAAGTCGTCGGGAGTGGGTGCGTGACAAGGCCGTTGGTCAGCGCCCAACGGTTGATAGTGTCCAGGGTCTGGTTCTGCTGATGTATCATCATGTCGATAGTTCCTGCGTCTATGCTGTGCTCCGCCTCTATTCTACCGTATCTGTGAGTCGACTGACCACTGCTGCATACACGGCAATGCGCTGCCGTCGCAGGTCGCGCCGATGTCCAAGCAGGTCTTTGCTACTTTCGATCAGGATTTCCCAGATATAGGATAGCACAAGATAAGTCAGAAACAGCTTTGCAAAGACGCTGCCATACCACAGCCGCGCCAGCAGCAGGCGGCTACGCTGAAAATGGTAGTGGCGTACAAACGGCACCTGAGCGCTGCTGCGGCCTTCGTAGTGGATAATCACCGCCGAGGGTAGGTAGAGCACCGGCGGAGGGGAATGGGCGTTTTGCGTTAACCGAAACTGCCATTCTAGCTCTTCGCTGTACATAAAGAAGCGCTCATCAAGCAGGCCTGCCTGTGCGATGGCGGTGCCACGCACCAGCAGCGCCGCACCCACCAAGCCAGTCTACCCGCATGCGCTGTCGTCGGGGGGGCGGGTCGCCGGGAGCGGTA
>JAAUSQ010000165.1 GCA_012033195.1 Chloroflexaceae bacterium | reverse complement strand
GGCCGAATATAGCTTTGATGGGTCGCGGCTGACGTTTTACTTCACGCCGAGCAGCGCGTTGATTTCGGGCGCTGGTGCGCGACCTGGCACGCACCTTTCGCAGCCGTATTGAGCTACGCCAGATCGGGCCACGCGACGAAGCGAAATTGCTGGGCGGCATTGGCCCATGCGGTCGGTTGCTGTGCTGTGCTACCTTCCTACCCGATTATGCGCGGGTCAGCATCAAGATGGCAAAAGACCAGGATTTACCGCTCAACCCGTCGAAGATCAGCGGCGTGTGCGGGCGGTTGCTGTGCTGCCTCTCCTATGAGCATCAGCAGTATATTGATATGAAAGCGACGATGCCCGCCAAAGATGACTGGGTGCAGACGCCCGACGGCCCCGGCGATGTGGTCAGCCTCAATGTGCTGCGGCAGGTGGTGATGGTGCGGCTTGCTAGCAGCGGTATGGAGGCCGAGTACACCCTCTCGCAGCTTCAGGAGGCCACCGAAAACGTCAGCGCTGTTGCCCAGAGCCGCAACAAGGCAGGCATTACGCCGGCAGCACAGGCACACAGCGCGGTGGCAGAGCTGAACGACCCTGATCTGGATGAACTACGGCTGCTTGATGATGACGAATACAGCGACCTGGAAAAACCTGCGTCTGATTCATCAGCATCCACAGTCTCGTCAGCGCTCGATAGGGATGACCCGGACGATACCGAGGGCAGCAGCCAGGCACGCCGCCGCCAGCGCCACAAACGGCCCCGCAGTGTAGCACCGCGTGAACAGGCGGCCCCACCTGCCGAATCGCCCGCCGACAAGAAGCCGCGCCGCCCGCAGCAGGTTAGCCAGTCGCGCAAGCCACCCGCACCATCCGACGGGGCAACCAGTGCCCCAAACCAGCGCAGCGAGCAGGCCCCGAAGAAACCGCGCCGCCGCCGTCCGAAGCGCGAGCGGAGCGAGGGGCAGTAGGGTAACGTAAAACCGGGGCGAGGGGCCAGCGAAGTTCAGTCCCCCGGCGATCCTCCGCCCCGCACCTGGTGTCCCAACCGCTGGTACACCCCCTCCACCTGCGGCAACACCGCCTCTACTGCGAAGCGCTGCCGGGCCACTTCGCGTGCTCCGTCGCTGAGATGCAAGCGGCGGGCCGGGTCGCGCAGCAACGATAGCACCCGCCCGGCAAAGGCGGCCTCGGTTGCCGCAAGCAAGCCGTTTTTGCCATGCGTGATAATTTCGGGTGTGCCGCCCGTCGGCATCGCTACCACAGGCGCACCTGCGGCAGTTGCTTCAAGCAGCACCCGGCTGAGTGGCTCCCCCCATACCGAAGGAAAAAGCAGCAGTGTACAGCGTGCCAGCAGTCGCACAATCTCATCGTGTGATACCCACGACAGAAATTGCACCGGAATACCCAAGCCCACCAGTTCGTGTTCGAGCGCCGGACGCAGTGCGCCGCTCCCTGCCACAACCAGCGTTGGTAGCGCAGGCCGTTGCTCAGGGGGCAATGCAGCAAGCTGGCGTTGCAGTTCGCGGAAGATGGCAGGCAGCAAGCCCGCGCCTTTGTTTTGTTCGAGCTTGCCAACATATAGCAGGAACGAAGGCGGCAGGCTATGGTCGAGGGGGGTGGCGGCAAGCTGTTCCACCAGCGGCAGATCGACCATGTTGGGAATGACATGTAAGCGCTCCGCTGGCACAATGCCCGCCAGACGCCGCGCCATATACGCACTCACCGCTATCACCGCATCGGCCTGTGCCAGAAACAGCGCCCGCCGCCGTAGATGGGCCAGCATATAGGGCACGGCGGCCCATGCCAGCACCCCGCGCACTGGCCCCAGGCGCACCGGCAGATCGGTGAGCAGGGCGGCGGCGCGTTGCCACCAGCCAGAGCGCAGCATATAAGGCAGGCGGTTGGCGTGCAGTCCGGTTGCAAAATAGTCGTGGGGCCAGTGGTCACGCACCGTCACCACCACCGGAATACCGAGCTTGCGCCCTGCCAGCACTGCCGCCGGCATCGTCTGGACGTGCTGCGCGTGAATGAGCAGATCGCGGGTCGGGGCAGTGCGGGCCAGGTCGATCAGGGTGTGGGCCAGCGGTTGCCAGAGCCGTTCGTGCCGATAGTAGTTCTGCACAAACGGAATAGCAGGCGCACGATAAGGATGATAGACGGTCGGTATCTGCGTTTCGCTCTGCGGCGGCTGTGTGCCCTGCGGCACGGGCACGACTGCCGTAACGGTGTGGTAATCGGCCTGCAATGCGTGGGCCAGTGTATAGGCGCTCCACGCCGCGCCACCCACACTGCCCGGCGGAAACACATCACTCGGCAGCAGAATGTGCATCGGCTCCCTCGTTACGCGCCCGGAAACACAACGGTACCCGCTTCGAGCAACTGCCCTGCCGCCACAATAACGCCCTGCCCCAGCACCACGCCACGCTGCTGCATCGTCGTTACATCCACAAGGCCGCCGGTTGCGGCAACCGGGCGCACATCTGCAACGTGCTGCGCCTGCAACGCGCCACCCTCGCCAACGGTCGCGCCCATATCAAGCACCGAATAGTCAATCATACAGGCGGGGCCGGGGAGCACGGCATCGATCAGCGCCGAGTTGCGAATATAACAACCCGTGCCAGTGGTTGAATGCGAGCCAATTACCGAGCGCTCGATAGTGCAGCCTGCCCCAACGGTCACACCAGCGCCAATGAAAGCGGGGCCAACAATCTGGCACCCCGCACCGATCACGCTGGATGCTCCAATCTGTACATACCCCTCGATAGTGCAATCGGGCGCAAGGTGGGCCGTCGGGTCAATCGCGGGTGCAAGGTGGGCACGCTGCTGCAACAGAAACTGTGTTGCAATCAGCACATCCCACGGCGTGCCTATCGGTATCCACACCCCCTGACAGACATGATACCCAACCGGGTGCTGCCCAGCCAGCAGCGCGATCAGGTCGGTCAGTTCGTACTCACCACGCGGCGAAGGCGCTATCTCGTGCAGGGCCGCAAACACCTGTGCATCGAAGTGATAAATGCCAGGGTTCGCCAGCGAGCCAGGGGGCGCATCGGGTGGTTTCTCGATGATACGTTGCACCCGCTGGCCTGCTACATCCAGCACCCCAAATGCGCTGGGGTCGCCAACGGGTAGCGCCGCGAGGCTATAGCGCTGCTGGCACACCCCGACCACATCAATCTGACTGATCAGGTTATCGCCATACAATAAAAAGAAGGAACCATCGACGGGTGCAATCTGGCCGGCTGTCACGGCATCTTCGACGGCGAGCAGCGCACCTGCCGTGCCGTTAATCGCGTACTGCGTGACATAGTCCAGCGCCATACCACGGTACGTGCGGCCAAAGAAGGCCCGCAGCATATCGGCGCGATAGCCCACCACCAGCGTCACCCGCGTGGCAAGCCCCACCAGTTGATCCATAATATGCGCCAGCAGCGGCCTATCGAGCAGCGGAATGAGCGGCTTGGGCCGTTGCAGCGTCAGCGGGCGGGTGCGCTTCGATTCGCCCGCCACAAGAATGATCGCGTGGCGAGTGGTGCAGGCTTGTTGTGGTGGTGTGTATGCCATACGGCGATTATAGCATGGAACAGGGGCGGCACGCCGCGCCTACCTATCGCCGGGAGACTTCCGTCGCACGGCAGCCCGTCGCCCAGCCATGCCGGGATCATACACGAAGCCCCCAGTGGGGCTATTGTGCCAGCTTTGCGCGGTGCTGCCCGCCTGCGTGGGCTGTTCTCGCACCCCTTGCCCCGTGCCCCGTGCCTCCTCCATTACGCCAGCCGCACCGCCGCGAGGCTCCGCACGGGCGCAAGCCCCTGTGTCACTATTACCCATGTGCGGCCCCGATCATCCGAGCGTAACACATCGCCGCCTGCCGTGCCCGCCCATGCCACATCGCGGTGATACTGTGCGGGCACTACCACCGTCACATTGCCCTGCATCTCGGTGGGTTCGGCGGCAGGCTGCCAGGTTGCGCCTGCATCCTCGCTGCGTACAAAGCGCTGCATACCGTTTTTGTCGGGCTGTAGCCCGATCATTGCGGGCGGGTTGCCTTCCAGCGCAAAGGGCAACGCCTGTGCCGAGAGGGTGTCGCTGTCGATGGGTTGCCAGCTTTGCCCGCCGTCGGTGCTGCGGTGCAAGCCCGCTGGTGTTGCAATCAGCACTTCGAGCGCACTGAGCGCCTGAACCGCCGTGATTTGTTGCCCCTGCAATGTATGCCCTACCCGCCGCCAGCGTCCGGTTGCGCCGGGATCGCTCAGCGTAATCATGCCGTCGTCGGTACCGATATAGACAATACCTGCTTTTGCCATGGGTCGGTGCTCCTCTCGTTTCCTTCAGAAGGTCCTCACTGGTTGTTTCTATTGTACGCGGTATCTATGGCTGCGAGAAAGGCGGGTCTCCGGCGGTGCCCCGCGCCTGGTATCTGCGTTTGCCCCCCTTTTTGGGGTGGGGTATAATACACACAAAGCGTGATAATTCAAACACCTGACACGTCATCGAATTATTCAGATATCCCCCTGATGCAAGCTATACTAAGGAGCTAGCATGTTTGATAAGATTGTAAGCGGGCTGCGTAAGCTCGTTGGTGATACAAACGAAAGAGCCGTCAAAGACGTACAGCCACTTGTCGATGAAATCAGTCGGCTGGAGCCCGAATTCCAGGCGATGAGTGAAGAAGAACTGCGCAGCATTACGGCAGAGTTCCGTGAGCGGCTGGCCGAAGACGAAACGCTTGATGATCTGCTGCCCGAAGCCTTCGCCGCTGTGCGTGAGGCGGCCCGCCGTACGCTTGGCATGCGCCACTACGATGTGCAGATGATTGGTGGTACTGTGCTGCACCAGGGCAAAATTGCCGAGATGCGGACTGGTGAAGGTAAAACGCTGGTCGCCACCCTGCCGCTCTATCTCAATGCACTCGCGGGCAAAGGCTGTCACCTTATTACCGTCAACGACTACCTCGCCAAAGTGGGCGCAGGCTGGATGGCTCCCGTGTATGCCTATCTTGGCCTGACCGTTGGCTTTGTGGCCCACGACACCAGCGCCCTATACGACCCTGAGTATATCGACACCAAAGCTAATCAGGAAGACTCGCGTCTGATCCACTGGCGGCCCTGCACCCGTCAGGAAGCCTACCGCGCCGATATTACCTATGGTACCAACAACGAGTTTGGCTTCGATTATCTGCGCGACAATATGGCTATTAATATTCAGAACGTGGTGCAGCGTGAACTGCACTATGCCATCGTGGACGAGGTGGACAACATCCTGATTGACGAGGCCCGTACCCCGCTTATCATCAGTGGCCCCGCCCAGAAGAGCAGCGAAGAATACAAACGCATGGCGCGGATTATGCGTTCGCTCAACCTGCGGCGCAGCACCGTTGCGCAGAAAGATGTCAAGTTCGGGGCCGAGCACGATGGCGATTATGTGATTGATGAGCGGTCGCGCAGCGTCACCCTCACCGATGAAGGCATCGAGAAGGTTGAGCGGGCGCTTGGTATTCCCGCTGACGAAAGCCTCTACGACCCGCAGTACTTCACGCTTACCTCCTACCTTGAAAACGCACTGAAGGCCGAGTTTATCTTCCACCGCGACAAGGATTATGTGGTACGCAACGGCGAAGTAATGATCGTAGACGAGTTCACCGGGCGTATTATGTCGGGCCGCCGTTGGAGCGATGGGCTGCATCAGGCCGTCGAAGCCAAAGAAGGCGTTGAGATTAAAAACGAAAACGTCACGATGGCAACCATTACCCTGCAAAACTACTTCCGTATGTACAAGAAGCTCGCGGGTATGACTGGTACGGCCTACACCGAGCGCGAAGAGTTTGGCAAGATCTACAATATGGATGTGACCGTTATTCCGACTAACAAGCCAACCGTTCGTGTGGATCATCCCGACCTGATCTACCGTACCGAGCAGGCCAAGTTCGACGCGGTGGTCCACGATGTTCAGGAGTTGCAGGAACAGGGCCGTCCCGTGCTGGTTGGTACCGCGTCGGTCGAAACCTCCGAAAAGCTGAGCGAACTGTTCCGCCGCGCCAGAATTGAGCACAGTGTGCTGAACGCCAAGCAGCACGAACGTGAGGCGTTTATTGTGGCGCAGGCCGGACGGGTAGGCCATGTAACCATTGCCACGAATATGGCTGGTCGTGGTACCGACATTCTGCTGGGTGGTAACCCCGATGGTCTGGTGGAAGAAGTGCTGGCACGCCAGAAACTCTCCTTTGAGGAGGCTACTCCCGAACAACACGCGGCAGCGCTGGAAGAGGCCCGCCGCATTACCGAGACGGAACGCAAGCGTGTACTTGAACTGGCAGGGCTGCATATCATCGGCACCGAGCGCCACGAGGCCCGCCGCATCGATAACCAGTTGCGTGGTCGGGCTGGTCGTCAGGGCGACCCCGGTGCATCGCGTTTTTATATCTCGCTCGAAGATGAACTGATGCGCCGCTTCGGACGGATGGAAGCCGTCAAGGGCATTATGGAGCGTATCTCCGGCGACGAAGATCTGCCGGTTGAGTCGCGCCTGCTGGATAAAGCCATCGAGAGTGCGCAGTCGCGGGTCGAGGGCTACAACTTCGATATTCGTAAGCATACCGTCGAGTTTGACGACGTCATGAACAAGCAGCGCCAGGTGATTTATGCCGACCGCCGCGCCATCCTCGAAGGCGAAAATATGCACGAGCGCGTGCTGGATATGATCGGCGAAGAGCTTGCTGTGCTGATTGATGAGCATCTGCCCGCCGACGACCCCGAACGTGAGGTGTGGGATTATGAAGGGCTGCTGCGAGCGGTACGTACCATCACCGCCACTCTGCCCGAACACCTGACGGTGGAAGAATTGCAGCGCCACAGCCGCGACGAGATCGAGGGTCTGCTGATGGAAACCATCGAGGCCGCGTATCAGGAGCAGGAGCAGGCCATCGGCAGCGAGAATATGCGTTATGTCGAGCGCCGCATGATGCTGGCTGCGATTGACCGCCAGTGGATTGACTACCTCACGGCGATGGACGAACTGCGACAGTCTATCAACTTGCAGGCGGTATGCCCAGAAAGACCCGCTGGTTGAGTTCAAGCGGCATTCGTTTACGATGTTTGATGAACTGAAGTCCAACATCACCCACGACATCGTGTACCAGATCCTGCCAACCTCCTTCCGCTACGAGGAGCAGATGCGCCGCATTGAAGAGGAGCAGAAGCAGCGCCTTGCTGCCGCGCAAGCAGTGAGCGCCAGCAGTGGATCGACCACGACCCAGCCGCGCCGCACCCGCACCGTCCAGAAGACCTACCGCGAACCGGGCCGCAACGACCTGTGCCCGTGCGGAAGTGGCAAGAAGTTTAAGTACTGCCACCTGGGACGCGAAGAGGAGATCAAGCATCTGCTGGTGGCGGGCGTTACTGCCGAAGAGCAACCGGTTGCGGTGCCCGCCGGTGGTGTTGCCGACGATGACGACAGCGATGGTGGGGTCGCAGTCGCCACCCGTACCAGCACCCAGGCTGTCCCGCGTGGTCGTAAGGCACCCGCCGCAAATGGTGGTGGCAACGTCAGAAGCAACGGCAAGAAGAAGCGCCGTTAGAACTAAATTAAACTACATTTTGTAAAAGAAACTCGGTGGTAAATCTACCGAGTTTTTTCATGAATCGAAAAAACCCACAAAAAAATCACCAAAATGGCACTAACTTAATAGGAGAATAATTAAGCTGAAATACTAGGAGTAGACCATGGACTTCATCGACCGTATTCGTGAAATATCGGCCCGTATACCAAAGCAGTTGGAGCACATTCAGACCGAGGAAGCGACCAAGCATTCCTTGATTATGCCCTTCATCAGTGCATTGGGGTACAATGTTTTTGACCCTACCGAGGTTACTCCTGAACTCCATGCTGATGTTGGTGTCAAGAAGGGTGAAAAAGTTGACTACGCTATTCTGAGAGATGGCAAGCCTATCATCCTTATGGAGTGTAAATGGCACGGCTGCAATCTTGCTCAGGAGCACGCATCTCAGCTCTATCGTTACTTCAGTGTCACAGCAGCTAGATTTGCGATTCTAACCAATGGAATCCAGTATTGGTTTTACACTGATCTTGATGCTCCAAATAAAATGGATGCAAAGCCCTTTTTTGAGTTTGATCTCCTGGCTATTCGAGATGAAGACGTGCGAGAACTTAAAAAGTTCACTCGTTCCACATTTGATCTGGATGGTATTTTGAATACTGCCAGTGAGCTCAAATATACGCGGGAGATAAAACGCATCCTTGCTGATCAGATCACACAACCTGCTGAGGATTTTGTTAAGTTTTTTGCGAGTCAGGTGTATACTGGACGTATGACACAAACGGTACGTGAGCAGTTTGCTGAATTTACTAAGCGTGCGTTCCGTCAATTTATCAATGAACAAATTAACACACGACTACAAACTGTACTTGAGAGCAATGGCGATGTACCACTAGAGACCAATCAACCAGAAGAGACTGTAGAGGATGAGAAGGGGGGCAGTGTAACAACGGAAGAGGAACTCGAAGGTTACCTTATTATCAAAGCCATTCTGAGAGAAACAGTAAACGTGAAACGTATTATGATGCGTGACCAGCAAAGCTACTGTGGTATCATTCTTGATGACAATAATAGGAAGCCTATTTGCCGATTATGGTTTAATCGTTCGAAGAAGTATATCGGCCTCTTCGATCAAGAAAAGAAGGAAGAGCGTATTCTGATCGAAAAAGTCGATGATATTTACGGCTATGCTGAACGATTAAAAGCTACGGTAGCACTTTATGAGCAGCAAAGTAGTTGACATACCTTGGCCCATTCGCTACAATCGGTGCAACATAACCGAACCGATAACACACCAGGATAGAAAGCACAGGCCATGAGTTTTGTGAAGAACATGCTGTCTGGCAAAAAGTCGGAACCTGTCTCCGACCCGACGATGATGGATCGCATGAACCAGCAGGCCGAAGCGATTATCGAGCGCATTCCGGCCCTTGTCCAGTTGCGAACCTTCGCCCGCGACCTGCAAGAAACCCGCGACCTATGGGCCGTGGTGATTCCGCTGCTGATTATCGTCGGGTGGGATGCCTACCGCAAGGAGCGCCGCCGTGTGTTGTACGACCGGGCCGCACGCCGCCTGCTGGCACAGCAACTTGAAGAGCAGCAACAGACCGACAACAACCTGCCATCACGCAAGTAATAACGCTCCTGCGGCATCTATGGCATGTGCTGAAGATCATCTGATATCGTAACCATGACCGACGAGAGCACCCGGCAACCAAAAGGAGCCAGAACTACCGAGGCTCTATCACCGCTCATAACTGTACTTGTGCAGATCCGTGAGCAACTGAATGCGCTGCAAAGCGAGGTTGCTCATTTCCGCCGCGAGTTGCACGAATACCGCGAGGCTAGCTCGCCTCCCATCACCGAGGCGGGCATCCTCGCCACCGACGACCCACCCCGCGCACCTGTTACCGCGCCCCTGTCCGAAACAGCAGCAACCCGACCCACCGACGCGCCCCGCAAGTTGCTTGGCACCGAGGCGTTTTTTGTGCCTGCCGACCCGACCCGGAGCATGCCACGCCTGTATCCCAATGGCATCAATGGCGCAACCGGCGCACCGCTGTTGCAGATTGATATCGCCGCAGCCAGCCAGATTGTTACATACGTACCCACGAACCAGACCGAACAGCAGCGCGAAGAAGCACTGCACCAACTGCACACCACCAAGCAGGAGCACGTGCGCCAGGAGCACCTTGGCGTGGTGTTTGGCATCGACGAAGACAAACTTGATGAAAGCCTGTGGGCCGTCGTTGTTAACGACCGCGACCCTGCCGACTTGCTCAAGGCGCTGCTGCCACTCATTGAGCATCGCAGCCGCGAACAGGGCATCATACTGCCGCCGCTCACCTTCCGCGAGGGTGAAACGTGCGGCAACTGGTATGCCCGCCACGTCCCCAACCCGAACGTCCCCTGGCAAACGCGCCCGCCTGTTCTGCTCTATCGCAGCGGCGAAACAACCGAACGCTGGCTCCAACGGCACAGCGTCTCGCAGGGGCCAGTCGATCCCCGGCGGGGGGTGCCGTTTTATCTGCTGCTGCTGGCCCAACCGGGTGACCTAGGCAGCAACGCGGGCCGCCCATCTATCCCGTTTCTGTTTCAGTACGAGCTTGATATGTTTTGGAGCGTGGGGCGGTTGTGCTTCACCGACGCGCAGGGCCAGCACTGTTATGCCGATTATACCGCCTATGCCGAGCGGGTGGTAGCCTTCGAAGGAGCCACGCCCGCCTATCAGAAGCAGGTCGCCTTTTTTGGCCCCCGCCACGAAACCGACCTCGCCACACAACTCAGTGCCGACAAACTGATAACGCCGCTTGTGCACGGCTACAACGGACAGGCGGGCATTGCCGAGCGCAACGGCTTCGCACAGCATGTCCTGCTTGGCCCCGATGCAACCCGCAGCAACCTCGAAGCCGTGCTGCGTGGTACCAGCACCCGGCCTGCCCTGCTCTTTGGAGCCTCGCACGGGGTGGGCTTTCCCGCCGACGATGCCCGCCTGCTGGCGCATCAGGGGGCGCTGCTGTGCCAGGACTGGACAGGCTTTGGCAGCATCCGACGGGAGCACTGGCTTGCCGGCGAAGACCTGACCAGCGACACCCGCATGGATGGCCTGATTGCCTTTCTGTTTGCGTGTTATGGCGCAGGCTGCCCCCAGGAAGATCAGTTTGTCTTTGAGGTAAACGGCAATGGCTCCACTCGCCGCCCCTTTATCGCCCCATACGATATGATTGCACAGCTTCCGCAGCGCATGCTGGCGCACGGCTGTCTGGCCGTGCTCGGCCACATCGACCGGGCATGGTCGCACTCGTTCGAT
>JAAUSQ010000164.1 GCA_012033195.1 Chloroflexaceae bacterium | reverse complement strand
GTACCAACCGCCGCCAAGGGCAGCCGGTGCGAGCCACGCCGCCGCCCACCAGGTATCTACCGGGGCGAACGGCAGCGGCAACCGTCGCCGCAGGCGGGGCGACAACCCGCGCAGGGGTAGCTGCCACCCGCCGCAGCAGGAACAGCGGCCCCACCGAGAGCAGCAGCAGTACAGTTGCTACCGCAAACACAACTTGATAGGCGGGCAGGCTGCCCGGTGGCACCGCCAGCAGGCGGGCCGCACCCACAGCGACCGAGCCAGCCACCAGGCTACCCAGGCCAGCCAGGGCAATATTGGCGGCAAAGTTGGCGCTAAAGAGATGGTCGCGGGTGGTGTCGTCGCTGATACGGCTGATGAAGGGCACCGAACTGAGCTGAAACAGCGCCCCACCGATGCCCGTCAGGATGGCGGAGCAGATCAGGGCGGCGGGCGTGAACGAGAGCGTGATAACGCCAACACTGCCTGCCTGTAGCAGCGCATTGGCGACAAGCGGCCACCAGAAGCCAACCCGTGTGACAAACCACAGCAGCGGCAGAGCGGCAACCATTGCAGTCAGGATTGAGAGGCTGCCCAGGATACCGAGCAGTTCCAGTTCAAGACCGAGCAGCGCTATCGGTGGTGCGTCCAGCGCGACGACCGCCAGATTAAACACGAGATAGCTCATGGCAAGGCTCGATGTGAGCAACCCGGCATGCAGCAGATAGAGCCACGCCGGAAGGCCAAGCCGCCGCCAGCCTGCTATATAGGTTGATGTGGGTGTCGTCATCGCGGTGCCGCGTGCCCGGTGCCTATTGCCCGCCGTTCGCAGGCGGGTACACTGCCAGCCCATCAAACGATTGGGCCTGCCACGCCGCCATAAACGTGGGCCAGTCCACCTCGTATTCATATGGGCGCTGCCAGTTGCTACTGGTCGGGCCAAGCACATCGCGGATGACCACACTCTGCGTGTTGAAGCCCATCACCACTACGGCATGGTCATTGCCCAGCACCGTCTGATGGGTGCGTCCGTCAGGCATCACCCACGTTGCAGGCCGCCACGGTTTGAAGTCTACCGTGGTTTTCATCCAGACCAACGCCCCGGAACGCAACGCCGCCTCAAGCCCCTCGCGGGTGTTGACTGGCTCGACGCTCAGGCCATACTGTGTAAACAGCGGCAGCACGGCCTGCCCGGTGGAGCGGGCCAGAAAGTTGCTGGTGTAGTCGCCCGAAAACGCCGTGGTAATGTCGCCGCCGTGGATCAGGTAGCCATTGGCTGTCTCTTCGATATATGGCTCGACACTGGTATCAAACTGTTGCAGACCAATCAGTTCGTCCACCGATACAAGGAAACCATAGGTGTTGAGGATGACCCACACCGCATCGAACTCGCACGAGTACTGATAGGCCTGCCCCTCTTTGTTGGCTGCCGGAATATAGGCATCGTACAGCCGCCCGTTCACTTCTATCGGGCCGCGTGTGGGGGTGGCTGTCGGTGGGAGCGGCGTGCTGGTGGGCAGTGGCGTGCTGGTAGGGGGCAGCAGGGTTGCGCCTAGTGGTATGTTGGTGGGCAGCGGCGTGCTGGTGGGCAGTGCGGTATTGGTAGGCTCAACCGTGACAGGTGCAACCGTTGGCGGCAGGTTGAGGGCAATAGGTGTAATCGGCGCGGGTGGTTCGGGGCGCACCACCGCCTGCACGGTGCTGCGGGCAACCTGATACACTCCCGGTATCATCAGGCTGACGGCACCAAGCAGCGCCACAAGTGCAATCAGCAGTAGTGACAGACGGAACAGGCGCATTCTTCTCTCCTTATCGTCAGGGTTATGGAGCGGGTAGCAGATTGAACCGGATGCCCGATGGTCGCCCATCGCTGCCTGTATCCTGGCTAAACGGTTCCAGGGCCGCTACCCAGCCGGCGCTACCATCGGGAAGCTGCACCCGGTACCACAGCAGATAGCCGAGCGCACTGGTCTCGCGGCTATCTTCGGGGCCGGTGCGTGTTTCGAGCACAGTGTAGCGCGTGCCCGGTGTCAGCATCAGTTCTGCGACTTGCTGCGGTGTGGGATTTTCGGCAGATGGCACCGCATCCAGCACGGGCAGGCGGTCGCGGATAGGTTGGGCAGGCACCACCACCGCGCGATAGGTTGGCTGGTCGGATGGTGCGGCGGGCGCAACGGCGCGGTTGTTCAGCACATGGGTTGCATTGCGCCAGCCCATATCGCTGGGGTGGTTCGGGTCGGCGATGGGCCAGTAGCCGGGGCCAGGTGGACAGTTGACGCCACAGCGGAACGGGTAGCGCGGTGCAGCGCCATTCACTTCGGTGGTGGTGTAAAACGTGCGTACCTCAAAATGGAGATGGTTGGGCACACTATCGCCGCGCCGCAGCACGGTGCCAAGCAGTTGCCCGCGCACGACCTGCTGCCCGACCTGCACCGCGACCGCCGGGTCGAGATGTCCATACATCGAATACAGCCCATCCGGGTGGGCCACAATCACCACGCGCCCCGGATAGTTGGCCCCCACATACACCACCTCGCCCGCTGCCACCGCGTAGACCTCGGCTCCGGCGGTGTCGCCATCGATGCGATACCAGTCCTCGCCTGCGTGCCAGTGGTTCGGATTAAACCACGTATTTTCTACCGCATAGCCGTGCCGCATATAAAAGCCATCGCCGGGTACCTGCCCTGCCTGCCCTATCGGGTAGCTATAGGCGGCTTCGGCTTGCACCGGTGCAGGCGTGGCGGTGGGCGGTGGCGCGGGGGGAGCAGTGGGCGGCGTGGTGGGTGGGGCAGTTGGGGCGGGCAACGTAGCAGATGGTGCAGGCAGCACCGCACGTGGCACGCGGGTCACCACCACCGCAGCCGTCGATGTGGCGGCAGGCGTTGCAGATGGTTCAACGGCAACGGCAGCGCCACACCCGGCCAGCAGCAGGAACATCCATCCACTGATTAAAAAAACCTTCATAGCGCCCTCAGTATACCATTGGAGGCGCGGGAGCGGGCCAGTGTAGGCGCATTCTCAGGAACGGTTAATCCTGCCGATAGCGTGCATCAAGCGGCGTTGGCAAATCGTCGATGCTGCTGCGGTTGTGCTCGCGGCGGTAGGTTTCCATTCCATCCGGGCCTTTTGTCGCGGCAAAACGTGTCAGGGTATCACGCTGCTCGACAAACTCCATGACTGGAATACCATAGCCACACGAAGTCTGGATGCGGTGCAGGTCGGCCACAATAATCTGGCGTGCTCCGGCGAGGTCGGGGAAGTGCGGCGCAAGGGTGGCCCACGCGTCGTGTTCGGGCAATACGGTGCGCCCCACGCCATACAGCCGTAGAATTTGCGGGCGGCCTGTGAAGGCACAGAACATAAAGGTGATACGTCCATTTTCCAGCAGGTGGGCCGATGTTTCGTTGCCGCTGCCCGTCAGGTCGAGATAGGCTACCTGCCCCGGTGAGAGGATACGGAAGCAATCGTATCCTTTAGGGGAGAGGTTAATGTGTCCATCGGCGGCGAGTGGCGCGGTGGCAACAAAAAACATCGGCTGGGTTGCGATGAAGGTGCACAGGTCGGGGGTGAGGGTGTCAAGCACTTTGCCCATCGAATCCTCCTTACTCAATATGTGGTGTACAACAGTAGGTCCGGCGGTACAGAGCCGCCGGACGCTGAAGTCCCTGGTTCGCATTACGAAGCCGCTCCGGGACTGTGCCCCTTGCCTCTCGCTTCTCGCCTGCGTTTTGCGCTCTCGGCTTTGTGCTACGGTGCCCCGGGCCGATTGTCTGCGTATTGTAGCGTACTCTGGCTACTGCACAAACTGGTTGGTGTACGATGCCTCAACATCGACGGGCGCTTGCAGCAGGTTGAGGTCGAGCAAGAACTGGTGCGACTGCTGCCACACCTCCGGGTCAATCGTGCCCAGATTTTCGGCTTCCCAGTAGGGCAGGCTCTCCTGCAACACGGTGCGCTCAAATTCGGGTGTGCCTAGGTTGGCCTCTGGTATGTAGTCCAGGCTGATCTCAAAGGCCTCGTCGGAATTGGCGAATGTATCTTGCAACCCGCGCAGCGTGGCCTGCACAAAAGCCCGCACCAGATCACTCCGTTCGCTGGTCAGTTCTTCACTGGTTATGATGCCATCGGAGGCCAGCGGGAAGTAATCGGCGACGCGCAGCACCGATGCACCGCCAAGCTGTTCGCGCAGGCGTACCGGCTCGTTCATGGCGTAGCCCGAAGCAACGGCGATGTTGTCTTCAAGGATAAGCTGAAACTGGTTGAAACCTACCTCCTGCACATTCAGCTCGCTCTCTGGAATACCGCTGGCATACAGCAGTGCTTGCAGGGCGTAATAGCTTGCACCGAAGCGCCCCGGAATGCCGATGCTTTGGTTGAGCAGGTCTTGGGGCGACTCAAGCGGTACATCGGGCTTGGCAAAAAAGACGACCGGAAATTGTTGATAATGCTGGAAGACCATCTGCACGGGCAAGCCCTGCTGCCGCGCCAGCATCACCGATAGACCGCTCCCGTGGGCGAAGGTGGGCGCGTCGGTTCCGGCAGTGGCGACACGCTGCAAGACATCGGTTTCCATATTGTATTCAAACGTCACCGAGAGGCCCGCCTCTTCGTAGTAGCCTTTGCTATCGGCAACATAGAAGGGCGCAAACTGCACATTTGGAATAAAGCCAAACAGCATTGTGACATTGGTCGTCGCGGCGGGTTCGGTCGATGTATTGGGAGCCGTACCGCCGCACGCCGCCACCATTAGCGCAGGTACCACCAACACCAGCAGCCAGCGCACCAGACGCATCTGCATCATTGTAGGTTCTCCATCTCCTCTTCAAAATGTACCTTATCCAGATAACAGTATCTCGCACTCCTCAGGCGATAGGTCAGCCCGCGCCGTGCCCTGCCGCACGGTTATTGCACGATGCGCTCATCTTCCCAATGAACCAGCGTCCGTTCGAGTATGTTCACAAGCACATACAGCAGCAGGGTGACACCCGCCAGTGTTAGGATGGCAACAAACATCAGCGGTGTGTCGAATAGCCCACGTGCAATGTTAATCAACGCGCCCAGCCCATCGCGTCCGGCGACAAACTCGCCAACCACTGCGCCTGTTGTTGCCAGCGCAAGCCCGGTGCGGATGCCGCCGAATAGCACCGGCAAGGAGAGCGGCAATTCGATATAGCGCACCATCTGCCAGCGGTTCGCCCCGCTGATCAGGGCCATCTCACGCAGTTCACGCGGAATGCTCCGCAGCGCAACAATCGTGCTCATCAGCACCGGAAAAAAGGTGATGATACCAGCAACCAGGATTTTGGCCTGGATGCCCGTACCGAACCACAGAATGATCAGTGGTGCGATAGCGATAATCGGCACGGCCTGTGATGCCGCCAGCAGAGGGGCCAGCGCCTGTTCGAGCCAGCGGGTGTGGGCCAGGATGTACCCCAGCACCAGACCAACCACCAGCGCCAGCGCAAAGCCCGCCAGCGCTTCGGTAAGGGTGATAACAAGGTGTCCCAGCAGCACGCCGCTCCTTACTGCCGCAATGAAGCGTTCGAGCACCAGCAGCGGCGACGGCAGGGTAAACGGTGCGTACCCGCCGATCATGACCAGCATTTGCCAGAAGAACAGCACGCTGATGAGTGTTAGCGGCAGCGCAAGCCGGCGCATCGCCCGATGGCGGTGCCATGCTGCCCGCTGGCGGCGCATGGTGGTTGGGGCGTTTTCGGTTGTTTTACGCGGTTGTCGTATTACTATCTGTTGCATATGTATCGCCTCCTTCGCTGGCTCCTGTTCCGAGGCATACAAAAAGCCCCGAAGTAATAAAACTTCGAGGCAGGGATAGCTGAATAGACCGCGCATGCGCTGGCAGGCTGTAGGATGCACCAATAGACGAGCCACAGCGGGCCGTATCCTATAGCCTACCAGACGCACCTGTATGCTGTGCGCTGATCGGTTACCTTCTCCCATCCGGACTATACCGTCGGCTCTGGAATCGCACCAGAATCCTGCCTTGCGGCTCGCGGGCTACCATCGGCTGATGGATTACCGCCGGTCGGGATTTGCACCCTGCCCCGAAGGTTTGTTTATTGATTTCCTGCTAAAAGTAGCACGAAGTGCTGCGTGTGTCAAGCAAGCAAGATACTGGCAACAGTAATGATTCTTATAAGAAAGCGGTATACATTCTCAACACCTGGTATGCTTCTTGCATAAATGCCTTTACAATCGCTGATACGTCGGCTGCGTTATAATACGACAAAAGTTCGTAATGCGATGGTTGTCTTGACAAGGCCTATACTCAGCGATAATATACTACCGTCTTGTATGAGGTTCATATCTTAAAAGAAGAGATTTCCAGGAGGAAGCTTACATGAAGAACATTGTACGGTTCTGGCTGACGAGTCTGGCACTGGCACTGGCGCTAGCGCTAACTGCCTGTGGCGGCGGTGGCGGTGGTGGGCAGGCTCCGGCAGGCGGTGGCGAAGAAGCCCCGGCGGCAGAAGAAGGTGGTGAGGCTGCCGAGGCCCCGGCAGGTGAACTGACCACGTCGCCCTCGGTTGAGGCACGCGGCGAGCAGTTGCTCTTTAGCGCGGAGCAGCTTGGTCCGGTTCCGGCAGGTGAAGAAGTTACCTTGAGCTTCAACAACACCTCGACCATCAACCAGCACAACCTGCTGCTGCTGAATACCAACGATGAAACCGTGGCCGCTTCGGTGAACGATGCGAGTGCCGAGGTTGGCCCCGATGCTGGCTATGTTCCCGATGCGCCCGAAATTATTGGTCACACCGAACTGCTCGACCCAGGTGCCGAGGGTTCGTTTGCTGTCACCATTGACGAGCCGGGTGAGTACCTGTACATCTGCACTGTGCCTGGTCACTATGCTGCTGGGATGCACGGCATTCTCACAGTAGAATAAGCGGATTTTTTCGACTTCCCGCCCTGACTGTTCCAATACAGTCAGGGCTTTTTGATGAATATAACCAGACTGCTACTTCATCAGGCGTGTTTACTACAATGGTACGTTTTCCTTTCCCCAATCTGTAGCAATTTTAGATCTTTTTTTAATTGTCACAGCCTGTCCTCTGAGCTACAATACATCTATGCAGCGTGTACTTCTGGCACTTGCAGTCAATATCTCGGAGGTACATGGGAACAGAAAGACAGTCGGTGTATGCATTCTGGAGACAAAAACGACTCTACAATGGAAGCTAGTATTTCCCTATTAAATCAGCGTGTGCGCGAACTCGAACAACTGCTTGCGGCACAGCGTGCAGAAGAACAGCGGCGGATGGCGCTGCTCAGCGAAAGCATCCGCCAGGAATTGTGTTTTATGGTCGATATCGACCACACACTACGGCTCACCTCAGACGAGCCGCTCAACGACCAGCAACGGCAGCTTCTGGGCCGCGTGAGCGAATCGGGCCGCCAGATTCTCGCCCTGGTTAAAGAGTATTGCGAAGATCTGCCCGACTTCGCAAAGTCCTGACTTCAGTTCTTGCCCCTGCCCGCATGTGCCAGTACGGGTTGTATCAGGCAGGTGGATGGCCCCACCGCAGCAATCGCATGCCATACAACGTCACAAGCAGCGCCGCTCCATCGTCTGCCAGAACTGCCATCCAGAGCGTTCCCGAACCCAGCAGCACCAGCACAAGAAAGAAGAGCTTCAAGCCGAGTGCCAGCGCAACATTGACCCAGATGGTGTGCAGCGTGGCGCGGCTCAGATGCACTGCAAATGGCAGCAGGCGTAGATCGTCGCGCATCAGCGTAATATCGGCGGTTTCCATTGCCTGAGCTGTGCCGCCAGCCTGCCCACCAATGGCAATGCTCACATCTGCCGCCGCTAGTGCGGGCGCATCGTTAATACCATCACCAACCATAGCAACCTGCCCATAGCGCTGTTTGAGATCGTGAACGGCCTGCACCTTCGCGGCGGGGAGCAACTCGGCGCGTACCTCGGTGACACCAACCTCCTGCCCGATACGGTGGGCAGTGCTGGTTGTATCGCCTGTCAGCATCACCAGTGCCCGCATACCCGCCTGCTTGAGTTGGTGCAGGGCGGCGTGGCTGGTGGGGCGCACTGTGTCGGCTACCGTGATAGTGCCGATGTACGAGCCGTTGACGCTAACCAGCACGGGAGTGTACCCCGCCGATGCAGCCTGCTGCGCCGCGTGGCAGTGTTCGGGCGGGTGGGCGATAGTGCTATCAAAATAGCGATGACTGCCCAGCGTGATGATGTGGGTACCAACTGCACCTGTAATACCCTGCCCGACCAGCGCTGTGACGTTCTGCGCCGCCGGGTAGCGCGTATCCAGACCACGCCCCGCTGCCGCCGAAACAATTGCATATGCGAGCGGGTGTTCGCTGCGCTGCTCCAGGCTGCCCGCCAGCGCCAGCACATTGTCGCAGGCGTGGCACGGTGCGGCGTTGCCAGTGAGACACCCCACCGATTGTACCTCGATTACGGCAGGCTTGCCAGCGGTCAGTGTGCCCGTTTTGTCGAAGGCCATCGCCCGCACGCGGCTGAGCGCTTCAAGGTAGGCCCCGCCCTTCACCAGCACCCCATTGTGGGCCGCGTTGCTGATTGCACTGATGATGCTGACAGGGGTGCTGATGACCAGCGCACACGGGCAGGCCACCACCAGCAGCGCCAGCGCACGATACAGCCAGCCAGTGCTGCCATCGGCGGGGTTCCAGAAGGGCTGCCCAAACAACAGCGGCGGCACGCTTGCCACCAGCAGCGCCAGCGCAACCACGGCAGGCGTATAGTACTGGGCAAAACGGTCGATGAAGCGCTGTGTGGGGGCGCGTTGCTCCTGCGCCTCCGCAACCATACGGATCAGGCGGCTGATTGTGTTGTCTGCGGCGCGGTGGGTGACCTCAACCTCAAGCGCACCCTCGCCGTTGATGCTGCTGGCAAAAACCTCATCACCGTGCTGCTTCTCGATTAGGCGGCTCTCACCAGTGATCGGGGCTTGATTGACCGACGACGCACCCGCCACGACGCGCCCATCCATTGGGATGCGTTCGCCCGGTCGTACCAGGATGATATCACCAACAGTCAGCGTATCGATACCAACCACCTGCATCGGCGCAGCGGCGGCGCTCTCACAGCAGCCATCGCCACAGCTACACACGGCAAGCGAGATTGTTTCGCTGGCGGGTGTCGCCCGCCGCAGCAGAGTCGCAGTGTTAGGCATCACCTCCATCAAGCGGCGAATCGAGTCACGGGCACGGCTGGCGCTGTAGCCTTCGAGCGCTTCGCCAAACGCAAACAGAATCATGACCATTGCTGACTCGGCGTAGGCTCCAATCACCACTGCACCGATGGCGGCAATCGTCATCAGTACATTGATATTGATGCTCCGGTTGATGGTCAGCGCCCGCCATGCGCTGCGGGCCACGGGCCAGCCTGCCAGTACCAGCGCAGTCAGGGCTGCCAGATCAAGCAGTAGATGCTCGATGCCAAGCAGTTCGCCCACCAGAACAGGAACCATCAGCACCACCGCCAGCAGTGCCAACCGGGTAGCAGTGCGGTGCCATAGAAAGCCCCAGAAGTTGGTCGGCTGCGGCGCGGCTGGCTGGTTGGCTTCGCGCACCTCGTAGCCAAGCGCCTGCACTCGTTGCACCACCGCCTCGCGGCTGACGGTGCCGGTAATGTGGAGCTTTTCGGTGGCAAAGGTCAGTTGACAGGTCTGCACACCGGGCAGGTTCTGCACGCCCTGCTCAACGGCGCGGGCACAGTCGGCGCAGTCCATCCCACCGATATGGAAGGTAAGATCTTGTGATTGTGCTGCCATCCTGTTTTCCTCTTTGCTAGATACGAGACGTTTTTTATTGACCCTGTTCGCTGGTGCTGAAAGGGGGGTGCTGTCGCGTGCCACGCAGCGCCGGGGGACGGAGGAGCGCAAAGCGATTCAGGCCAGCGGCGCGGGGCACACAATGCCACCCGCCGCCGGGGGACTGAAGTTCCCGGCTCTTCATTACGAAGTCCGCCGGCGCGGACTTGGCCTATTGCCCCGTTCCCATTGCTTATTGCCTGAGCCGTTACAATGACTCAACGAGCCGCACAAAGTAGAAGCCGTGGTTGATGCTGGCGGTGCGCTGGATCTGCCGTCCGGTTGGAGCGAGTACCTCGGTAACGGTGCCGTCTTTGATCATCTGAATATTGGTGCGGCGCTGGCTGCGCGGGAAGTGCCCACCGATCCAGTGCATGGCCGCAAGCATGCTGTTATAGGGGGCGTGGGTGAAAAAGAACGGCCCCCCACTCAGGGCGGCGAGGTGGCCGCACAGGTGCGCGAAGGCGGGCATCGCGTAGTGAATCAGCACATCCAGGCAGATGACTGCATCGTAGTGCCCGCCAATCTCTTCCAGGTCGGCGGCTACAAAGTCGATTGCACTGGCAACCCCCGCAGCCTCGGCGCGTTGGTGGGCTGCCGCTACCATATGCGGCGCAAGGTCCACGGCAGTTACATGGTAGCCCTGCTGTGCCAGCGCCACACTGAGCAGACCAGTGCCACAGCCGGCATCGAGGATGTGAGTGCCAGGGGGCAGGTGGTGGTCGTCCATCCAGCTCGCAAGCTGGGCAAGCATCTGGCGGTGCCCTTCGCGGATGGTGCGGCGAATGGCGGAGAGTTTGCCCTCGCCATAAATGGCCTGCCAGCGTTGAAAGCCTTCGCCATCGAAGTAGTCGCGCAGGCGAGCCTTATGTTCGCTATCGTGTACAGTCGGGTTAACCACCCATGGCCTCCTTTGCTTCGCGCAGCACGTCGCCCGTAATGGTGTGATAGCCGTGCTCGGCGGCGTAGCGCTCGGTGTTCTTGCGGACACGTCCGCGCACAAAAACGGTATCTGCTTAAGCATCTGCTCGGCATCGGGTGCCCAGACTGGCACACCGCTGGCAGGGGTGGCG
>JAAUSQ010000163.1 GCA_012033195.1 Chloroflexaceae bacterium | reverse complement strand
CGGGTGCGGTGAGGGGGGAAGCGCAAAGCGCAAAACGGGAGCACGGCTCCGGCGGGGCGCTGCATACCCGGTACCTCTCACCGCCCCGCCAGCTCTCCCTCGATCACGCGTAGTGATCAAATACCCCTCCCCTCCTAAACAGGGTACCTCTCACCGCCCCGCCAGCTCTCCCTCGATCACCTCGATGAAGACATTGGCCGACTGTGCGCCGCTCAGCAGCTTACGATTGATAATAAAGGTTGGCGTGCCAAAAATGCCGATGTCCAGACCCTCCTCGAAGTCGCTGTCAACATCGGCCTTGTAGCGGCCTTCGCTCACACACTGTGCCAGCACTGCCCCATCCAGCCCCAGAGCCGTAGCATATTCGCTGAAGACCTGCACAGCGCTGGCCTCGTCGCCGTTCCAGGCTGCCGGGTCGCGGAAGAGTTGTGCGTGCATCGCCCAGTAGCCCTGTTGCTCGCCCGCACATTCGGCAGCCTGCGCTGCCAATCCGCCATTGCTGCTCACAATCGGGTAGTTCTTGTAGACATAATATACTTTGCCAGTATCAATGTACTGCTCGCGCAGGGTGGGGAAGGTGAAGAGGTTGTACTGGCGGCACGAGGGGCAGCCAAAATCTGAGAACTCGTAGATCGTAATCGGTGCATTCGGGTCGCCCAGCGTGGCATACGTTTCGGGCTTCAGGCCAGGGGTGGCAGTCGGTGCGGGCGGGGCAGTGGCGGCAGGTTGGCACGGTTGGGGGTGCAGTCGGTGCAGGGCGTTCTTCGGTTGGGGGTGGTGGCACGGTGGGCAGTTCGGGTGTAACAGTGGGCAACCGTGCAAGGGGCGGTTGCTCCACCACGGGCGCGGGCGGGGCTCCACTGCCGCCGCATGCGGTCAGCAGCATAGCAAGCACTAGCAGCAGGCTATATCTGTAGGTTACTGGCGCGACCATTCCGTCATATTCCATGTAATCGGTGCCGTCGGGTCGGGCCGTAGCCCCACCAGACGTGGGCTGTTAATGACCAGCGTCAGGCGTTGGAAAAGCGGCAGGGTAGGCAATTCCTGGGTGAAAAGCTGCTGATGCCGCAGGTAGGCCGCGTGCCGTGTGTCGTAATCAAGCGCGGTCGTTGCGGTAATAATCGTCTGGTTGGCTTCGCGGGTACACCATCCGGGCAGGTTGCTGCCGCTCCAGTTGTTGGCTTCGCTCGGAATACCCGAACAACTCCACAGCTCGAAGCCGCGCGGGTCGGGGCTGGCAATCCAGGCAAACTGGGCCAGTTCGAAGCCGCGCCGGAAGAGCAGGCCATTGGGGTTAAAAAGCTCTTGCGACGGTGTGAGAATGCTGGTAACGCCCAGGCCAATCGCGGCCATATCCTGCTGAAACTGCGCGAAGATGGCAGCCCGCAGCGGCGAGTTATCGGTGGTAATCAGCGTTAACGTAATGGGCACGCTGGCATCAACTTCGCCGTTGCTGTCGTGGTCGAAGCCAACATCACGGAAGCCGTCGCCGCTGTAGTCGATTAGGCCCACCTCATCGAGCAGGCTACGTGCCACATCGGGCTGATACGGGTAGATCGTCAGGGTGCTGGTCGGTGCAGCGGCCCAGTGCTGTGGCAATATCCAGCTATCCAGCACGGGCACTTTGCCCATAAAGAGCGTATCAACCAGCGCCTGCCTATCGAAGCCGTGGGCAATGGCGCGGCGCAGGCGGGCATCTTGCAGCAGCGTGAAGTCGAGGTTAAAGTCCAGATGCTCCCAGATCGGGTTGGGCACATAGTGTACCTGCAAGGTGCCCGCCGCCGCATCCTGGTCAAGGATCGGCAGTACATCGGTCGGAAAGGTTTCCAGTGCTGCTACATCCAGGCTGCCCTGCAAGACGGCCTCGCGCAGTTCGGTGATGCCAGCGGCAAACACAAATGTCACGCCATCGGCGGCGGGTGCATCGCCCTGATAGTAGGGGTTGCGCTGGAGCCGGATGGTATCGGTGGTGCGGCGCTCAACTGTGTAGGGGCCATAGCCGACCGGTTGCAGCGCAAACGGACTGCGCAGCAGTTCGGTGGGCGCTACATCTTGCAGCAGGTGGCGCGGCAGCGGTGTCCAGAACGTCTGCCCGAAATCAGAGCCGCGCAGATCAAGCGTGATCGTCTGGCTGGCCGTGAAATCGATCAGTTCGGGGCGCAGCAGCGCACGCGTGATATGCTCATCAACCTGCTGGTAATCATCAAGCAGCAGCAGGCGCTTGGTGGCATCCTCACCGAGCGAAACGCGCTGCGCCAGTTCGTAGGCAAACACCGAATCGCTGGCGCTGACGGGCACACCATCGGCCCAGTACAGATCGGGGTTCCAGCGATAGGTAATCGCAAGCTGTTGCGCGGTGGTCAACACATCGGTTGGCTCTACGCTGATTGCGCCCAGTTCATCCAGGTACACCTCAACCGTCTGCACCGTAATATCGCCATTGTCGAGCGTGGGAATGCGTTCGAGCACGCCCGTTGATGTGTAATCATAGGTGACTGCCAGCAGCGGCGAGGGGAACAGCAACTCGCTGATTGGTGCGGTCATCCGCTCATCGACGGGGTTGGTGTGGTAGGGCAGCAGGTCGGACGGCTCACCGACCATGCCGATACGTAGGTTGCCGGTCTGGGTCACCAGCACCGAAGCAGTTGGTGTTACAGCAGTAGTATCCGTTACAACCTCTTCCATTGCACTGGCAGCGCCAGGCTCGGCGGCCTGTTCTGGGGCTACCTCAAGCGGTGCCGAGGCAGCGGGTGCGGCAGTCTGGAAGGGGGTAATCGTCGGTAAACGACCCATCGGAGTGGGTGCGGTCACGCCGCCTTCAATTTCGCAGCCCGCCAGCACTATCAGCGCGATCAGGCCAGGGAGCAACCAGACTCCCCGTATCAGGCGGCGAAGATGAAGAGAAGACGAATTGCGCTGCATCAGTGGTCTGCTTTCTGTATATCGTGCATCGCCGGAATGCCGCCCATCGTCTGGGCAGTCTGTACTGCGCGAACAATGGCGTGTTGTACAACATCTGCCGCCACACTCCCCAGGATCATCAGGTGTGGGGCGGGGTGCTGCCCGGTTGCCAGTGCAAAAACGGTATCACCATCGAAGGGCGTATGTACCGGACGAATCGCCCGCGCCAGTCCATCCTGGGCCATTTGAGCCAGCTTCACGGTCTGCGCCTTTGAAAGATCGGCATTGGTGGCAACCACAACCAGCGTTGTATTGTCAATCGCTTGCGCCTGACTGACCTGCCGATTGGCAAAGAACGCCTGCATAGGTGATGTTCGCATCAGGTGCATCGCGTTGGCAAAGCCACCCTGTTCCAGATTACGGGTGCCTGCAATAATCTGATCGCCATTGCCCACATCGCCGAACGCATTGCAGACGGCCAGCGCCCCCACAATGGTACCATCGGCCAGGGTTTCGCTCCAGGTGCCAATGCCGCCCTTGACAGCGGCCTGCATCCCCTGGATTTTGCCAACTGTTGCCCCCATTCCCGCGCCCACGCAGCCCTCGGCAACATCGGCGGAAGCGGCAGCAGTGGCAGCATAGCCCAGCGCAGCATCGGCCCAGCGGTCGGCCCGCCCGATACCCAGATCAAAGATGACGGCAGCCGGAACAATCGGTACTCTGGTGATAGAGGTCTGGTAGCCAATGCCATGTTCGCGCAGCCATTCGACCACGCCGGTTGCTGCCGCAAGGCCGAAGGCACTGCCGCCACACAGCGCAATGGCATTGACCATTGAGACATTCGCCACCGGATTGAGCAGGTCGGTTTCGCGGGTGCCGGGGCCACCGCCGCGCACATCCACACCGGCGACCGTACCTTCTGGCACGCGCACAACGGTGCAGCCAGTCAACGCCTCGCCATCGTGGGCGTGCCCAACCAGAATACCAGTCACGTCGCTGATAGTACGGCGGGTTGTAACAGGTTCGCTCATCATCTCACATGCTACTCGGTACGCACAAACTGCTGTGTTTCGTGGCGGTGCGGGTGGCGGTGTGGTTCGGGTTGCCCATACGGGGCGGCGGTTGATGTCAGGGCAATGGTGTTGCCATCATAGCCGCAGTATGGGCAGATGCTCCATGTCAGGTCAACCACCCGATCACACGCGGCGCAATTGCGGCGCAGGGTGGTGTGGCAGTAGGGGCACAGTAGGAAGTCTGACTCAATCGGGCGATGACAGGCCGGACATGCGTTTTTCTCTTCGATGTCGCGCCGCAGGTACTCTTCTTCGAGCGAGCGCTCGTAGCGCTCCGAGAGCGTCTGACGGGGGCGCAGCATCAGGTGCAGCGGAATGCCCGCAAACGGAATAGCCAGCACCAGACCGACCGCCAGCACCTGCACCGAAACATCATCGCTGCGGCTGCGAATATCACGGTAGGCCCACAGCACCGAGGCGGCCCACAACAAGATGAGGTAGGCTCCCAGCACTACGCCGATCAGGTTGAGGATCGGGCGCAGGTTGGTCAGAAAGTCCTGTATGATTTCCATTGTATCGTGTTACTCCCTGGGTTAACGTCCGGCACGGGCAACGCGGCCCGTGCTGGTTCCGATAGTTGTGCTATGTCGCATGCGCGAGTTGTGCGTTTTGCGCTTGCGCCGTAACCAGCTTGCGCTAATTCAGCGGTGTAATGCGTTCGAGCAGCGGCTCGACGACTTCGGCAATGGTGCGGGCCAGTTCATCGACGGGCAGCCGCGCATCCATTCTCCGCCAGCGCTCTGGCTCGTGCAACATCAATTCGCGAAAGCCATTGGCAACCCGCTGATGGTAGGCCAAGTCGCGGGCATCCAGGCGGTTCCATTCGGGAGGCGACACATTGGGCGTGGGCAGGCCTGCCGCAACAAGCTTACCCGTGCTGGTGCGGCTTACGCGTGGTTGGCGTTTGCGCTCCAGCCCTTCCTCCGCCGAAATATCCAGATAGATCGTCAGGTCGGGTTGCAAACCGCCGGTTGCAATCGATGTAATAGCACGTAGCTCATCAAGGTCACGGTTCAGGCCATAGCCCTGGTAGGCATACGTCGAGTCGGCGTAGCGGTCGCACAGCACAATACCCCCTGCGTCCAGATAGGGCCGCACCAGTTCGCTGACCAGTTGCGCCCGGGCCGCCGAGAACAACAGTATTTCGGTAGTAGGGGCCATCTCGGTATGCTGCAAGTCTACCAGAATACGGCGGATCAACTCACCAATCCGCGTCCCGCCCGGTTCGCGTGTCAGGATAACAGGATATCCGCGTGCCTGCAAGTGTTCGTACAGCAGGCGCGCCTGGGTGCTCTTGCCGCTGCCTTCTGGCCCTTCAAATGTGACAAAGAGGCTCATGTTAGCGTGATATCCTTACTCGTCGTTGCGGTTCGCTGCCATAGCTCTCCGATTGGAGATTATAACGGTCGGCCATCTGATGTTGCAACCGCCGGATGTAGCTATTTTGTGGCGGCAGTTCGATAGCATCCTGTTCCCCATTGATGACCTGGGTAATCGCTGTTTCAGTATCTAAAAGCACATCTTCCAGGCTCTGGTCGGTATATTCACCCGGCCAGTAGGCCTCGTCGTCGTCGTCAAGCTCAAGCTGGAAGATGCTGGCAAGTTGCCGCTCCATCTGCGTGATGGTGTTATTGCGCAGCACATACACCGGTACGCCCCGGTCTTCGGCTTGCCGCAAGCGCTGCGAACTCTGCCGATAGTAGTTCTTCAAGGTCATCACCATAGATGCCTCTTGCAGGTCGCGCACAATCACGGCGGGCACGCGCAGACGGCTAATTGCCGCCTCAAGTCGGTTGCGGCTCACCCCAAACGGAAAGATGCGCTGCGGCTCACCGGTGGGCACAGGCTGCCGTGCTTCAGGTATCGGACGGTTGCTGCCGCGTGCGGTTGGCATGCGAAAATAGCTCCGATTGCCGCCACCCATTGCACCATCCCCAGAACGGCGCGGCGTGAAAGGTGTTTCACCTTCGGGCGGGCGCGGCGGTGCTGCCGTCACCGTAATGGTACCATCTTCGTCGCGGGAGCGCAGTTCGGGCATCAGTTCTTCGCCACGCAGCAATGCATCGACCGCGCTAGCAACATCACGATACAGTGCTACTTTATCATAATCCTGAATTTCAACCAGCACATCGAAGGTCGGCGGCGCTTTGCGCTCCAGCACCGTCTTCTGGGTTCCACGGCGGCGGGCCTCTTCGTCACCGAGTGTGACAGCTTGAATACCGCCTATCAGGTCAGAGAGGGTCGGGTTAACCATCAGATTATCGAGGTTGACACCGTGCGCTGTGCCAATAAGCTGCACACCACGCTCAGCAATCGTGCGGGCGGCCATCGCTTCGAGTTCGGTACCAATCTCGTCAATCACAATCACTTCGGGCATATGGTTCTCAACCGCCTCGATCATCACGGCGTGTTGCGCCGACGGACGCGCTACCTGCATCCGGCGTGCCCGCCCGATAGCGGGGTGCGGAATGTCGCCATCGCCGGCGATCTCATTGGAGGTGTCCACAATCACAACCCGCTTGCGGAACTCCGCCGAGAGCACGCGGGCTGTTTCACGCAGCAGCGTTGTTTTGCCGGTACCCGGTTTGCCAAGCAACAGAATACTCTTGCCCGTCTCCACTAGGTCGCGGATGATCGACACGGTCCCAAAGACGGCCCGCCCCACACGGCAGGTCAACCCGATCACCGTACCGCCCCGGTTGCGGATAGCCGAAATCCGGTGCAGCGTGCGCTGAATGCCAGCGCGGTTATCTTCGCCAAACTCGCCGATACGGTCGAGTACATACTGAATATCTTCCTGCTTCACCTCTATTTCGCTCAGGAGACGCTCCCGCGAGCGATAGCGTGCTTCCGGCAGGCGGCCCAGGTCCATGATGACTTCAATCAGATCACGCGGCTCTTCGGGCGCGTTCAGGATCGCATGCATAATATGCGGCGGCAGTGTTGCTAACAGCAGTTCGATGTCACTAGTCGTTTGCTGTTGTTCTGACATAAGCGTGTGTGTCCTCCCTGGGCACAGTGATACTGGGAACGGTGACTCTGGGTTCCAGCCCCGGCTCTGGCTCGAACGTGGGGCGCAGCACCAGCCGCCGTGCTGGAACTGCTGTCTGTTTCAACAGCAGTGTTTGCTCACCAATGGGCTGAAAGCCCAGGTTTTGCGCCAAGGCTAACAGCTCACTCTGATACTCTGCAATTAACAAATAAACCGGTTTATCATCGTGCAGCTGGGCAAGGCCAAAGCGCAGGATTTCGGGCAGGCTCTCGCGGGCCGCTGGCACAATCAGCGGCGTGAGCACATGGGCACGCGGGCCGCTCAGGGCGTGCAGATACGCCTCCAGATCATCATCCGCACCGAGCACCCAGCCCTGCCGACGCGGTTGCAGCCATTGCTGACTGACCGAAAGCGACCATGTACGGGGTGTTCGCATCTCGTGACCCTGCACAACATGCGGGGTCACGCTACCATACAGCTTGTGGATAGCCCACGAGTCGCGGCGTGACTGTGTGCGCATGACTGCAAGCCGGGTGCCCTGATCCCAATCGGGGCCAGAAAGCTGCAACACGTAGCGCCGCACATAGGGCTGGAATCCAAGCTGACGAAAGACTTCGCGCATTTCGTCTTGCTGATTCCAGATAGCAGCATACAGCCGTTCGACGTGGTGATTACCTGCCTCGATAACGGTATGCTCAAGCAAGCGATACCAGATATCGCGGTCACTGCGGCGTGTTTTGGAGCCACCCCCCAGCACCGAGGCATAAATAATATCTTGCTCCGGGCGGCCCGACCGTCCCTGTGCCTGCACATAGGCCCGCACCCCACGCTCCTGGTAGACCGTTGTAATACGATCGCGTCCGTTCCCTGCAATAAAGCAACGGAAGGCGAACCAGACAGGTTGGTGCGGTTGCACCAGCAATGTATCATCATAAAACACAACCTGGTTTCTGGCTTTGCCGCGCAATCGCCACAGATCGCCAGGTGTGACAGAACGTATCATTTAGAGTTCTAAAAAGTAACGATGAAACCGATCATCGCCCGTTAATTCAGGATGGAAGGTGGTTGCGAGATGGCGGCCCTGTTGCGCTGCCACAACGCCCTGCTGACCAGGCACCTCGGCCAGCACCG
The DNA here is from genome assembly GCA_012033195.1 of Chloroflexaceae bacterium. Classification (GTDB taxonomy): domain Bacteria; phylum Chloroflexota; class Chloroflexia; order Chloroflexales; family Chloroflexaceae; genus JAAUSQ01. Next base: position 2,801 of record JAAUSQ010000163.1, on the reverse strand, counting down.
TTACATCTGCCCCTACGGATTCGATAATCGGCGCACGAATAAAAACACCGTGTACAGGCGGTTGCCCGAACACCGCCACTGGTAAGGCGGCTTCGAAGCTATCGACCTGCCGCCCATACGCATTGCGGCGCACCGCCATATCCATCAGGCCCAGGCGTGGCTGTCCATCGATGCCACCAATAATAGTACGAGCCATCAGGATAGCTCCCGCACATGTGCCCCAGATAGCAAGATCGCGACCAGCCCGCTGACGAATTGGCTCAAGCAGGTCGAAGCGCACCAGCAACTTGCCAATGGTGGTACTCTCACCCCCTGGAATAATAAGACGATCAACGAGGTCTAAATGTTTCGGCAGGCGCACCTGCTGTGTCGGCACGCCCAGCCGTTGTAGAATCGCCTCGTGTTCGCAGAAATCGCCCTGTAGGGCTAATATACCAGCCGTCATGAAAATCTATCTATACCTACCAGCCGCGTCCGGCAAGCAGTTGCTCTTGCGGAAGCGTGCTAATTTCAATGCCCACCATCGGCTCACCCAGCCCCTTGCTGATCTGGGCCAGCAGTTCGGGGTCGTTGTAATGGGTAGTAGCCTCCACGATGGCCCGTGCGCGGCGTTCCGGGTCGCCCGACTTGAAGATACCACTGCCTACAAACACCCCATCAACACCAAGCTGCATCATCAGTGCAGCATCTGCCGGGGTTGCAATGCCACCCGCCGCAAAGTTGACGACGGGCAAGCGGCCCATCTCGGCAACCTGCTGCACCAGTTCGTAGGGGGCTTGCAGATTCTTGGCTGCGGTATACAATTCGTTGGCATCCAGGTTTTGCAGGCGGCGAATTTCGCTGTAGACGGTGCGGGCGTGGCGCACTGCCTCAACAACGTTGCCCGTGCCAGCTTCGCCCTTGGTACGCAACATCGCCGCGCCTTCGGCAACGCGCCGCAGCGCTTCGCCCAGGTTGCGGCAGCCACACACAAACGGCACCTTAAAATCGTGCTTGTTAATATGGTGCTCTTCGTCTGCCGGGGTCAGCACTTCGCTCTCATCAATATAATCAACTCCGAGCGCTTCGAGGATCTGTGCTTCCACAAAATGCCCAATACGGGCCTTTGCCATCACGGGGATGGTAACAGACTCAACAATTGCTTGAATAAGTTCGGGGTCGCTCATCCGCGCAACGCCCCCCTGTGCCCGGATATCAGCCGGGACACGCTCCAATGCCATAACCGCCACTGCGCCTGCCTCCTCTGCAATGCGGGCCTGTTCAGGGGTGACGACATCCATGATAACGCCCCCCTTCAGCATTTGAGCTAATCCTACCTTTGTAGACCAGGTAGACTTCTCCATCGCTTCCTCTTCTCCTTACGACACAGATATGCTGAGAATCGCGTATGTTTTTGTCATTGTACCATACGCCTAGAATCGCGGCAATGCTCGTTCAGGGTGCGTCAATGAAGAGTTAATGAGAAGCGCCGCATCAGCAATTGACCAGCCGGAACCGGGTATAATAGGGGGTGATTTCTGGCTATATAAAGCGCAGCGGCGGCGGAGGGTGCTATCATGCTACACACTATCAGCAGGGCTATTCTCTTTACACTGATGCTATGGAGCATCGGCGTGACAGTACAGGCGTGCGCCAGTTCACCTGCGCCAACGGCTCCGGTGGGCAGCACTGGCGAACAGGTTAGCCAGCCATTAACAGAAGCGCTGACCGCGACGGTAGCCCTTTCGCCCACCGTGGCACGCCGCCCCACGCGGACACCTGCCCCCGCAACTGCTACCCCCGCAGTACTGGCGGATAAGGCCAAGCCGCGTGCCGTAACGCCGCAGAAGCCCGCTCTGGAGAGCGCCCCCACGGTTGCCGCCTCCGCGACCACGGCTCGTATTAGCAACGGCGGCAACCTGCGGAGTGAGCCGCGCATTGCAGCCGAAAATGTGCTGGCGCAGGTCTGCCCCGGCGACGAGGTTGAGGTGCTGGAGCAGCAAGAGCGCGACGATATTGGCTGGGTGCGGGTGCGGGTGCTGCTGCGTGCTGCCGACTGTGTGTCCGACCGCGCCGCTGTCGAGCGCGAGGGGCTGGATCAGTAGCGTGCTGCTCGAAGCGGCAGCACCGGTTGCCGCCGAAGCCGCGCGCCAACCGCTACCCCAACTGATGTGCCACCTATTGTGATTGAGGCGCAACAGGTCGCAACGGTGACCAATGGCGGCAACCTGCGTACCGAGCCGCGCATTGCCGCAGATACCGTGATTGCCCAGGTCTGCCCCGGCGATAGGCTGGCGCTACGCGAGCAACAGGGCGACTGGGTGCGGGTGCAGATTATTGAACTGGCGGCAGACTGTGCGCCCGACCGGGTGCCACCACTGGCAGAAGGCTGGCTCAGCACCTCGCTGGCTTCGCAATTTGTGGCAGATGTGCCGCCTACCCCCGAACCTACCCCGACCGCGCCGCCCCCACCGCTTGAGCAGGCGTTGTTTGAAACGCCGCTTGATGGCCTTGAGGTGCCGCTGGTAACCAGTGCCATCGCCCCGGATGGGCCACTTGTTGCAGGTGGCACTGTGTCGGGCACCGTGTATCTGTGGGGGGCCGAGAGTACCCCGCGCTATGTGCTGCGTGGGCATACCGATTGGGTGCGCGGTCTGGCGTTTGGCCCCGAAAGTTTTCTGCTCGCCTCGGCCTCCGACGATGGGACCGTGCGGGTGTGGCGTACCAGCGACGGCAGCCTGCTCTACAACATTGCGGCCCATGATGACTGGGTGCGGGCCGTCGCGTTCAGTCCCGATGGCAGCCTGCTTGCGTCGGCCTCC
>JAAUSQ010000162.1 GCA_012033195.1 Chloroflexaceae bacterium | reverse complement strand
GAACTAAAAAAAGGGGCCCCCGACGGCGAAGTGCAGACCGCACTGATTCGCGAAGTCCAGTGGGACACGTTCGAGCACGATCGTCCGGCACATCGATCTCGTCCGCGTGGACGTCGCCAGCGTGCGCTACCGACACGACGAAGTGGAGAACGGGCTGGTCGCGACCACGTTCCGCAACATCGCCGACGACGCGCGCGTGGAGGTGGAGCATCGCTTCGGCGAACGCCTCTCCGGACTCGCCGGCGGGCAGCTCCTCGACCGCGACTTCTCGGCGCAGGGGGCGGAGGCGTTCATCCCGTCCACCGCGACGCGGATGTGGCGCACGCTGCGGCACGCTGCGTCGCGGGTGGCTTTGCGTATGCTGGGCAGAGCTGTATCAGTGTGCAGCGCATCTGTGTACACGAGAGCGTATACGAGGCCTTTATGGATCAGTTCCTGATCGGCGTGCGGGCACTCAAGGTGGGCCATCCACTCGATGAAGCGAGCGACCTATCGACCGTCATCAACGATCAGGCGGCGCAACGGGTGGCGGCGTGGCTGGACGAAGCACGCGGTGCTGGTGCCGAAGTTGTGGCAGGCGGCACGATTGAAGGGCGCGTCGTGCCACCGACGGTCATTGTCAATGCGGGGCCAGATCTCAAAGTCAATTGTGAAGAAGTCTTTGCGCCTGTGGTGACAGTACAGACTTACCACGATGCAGACGAGGCAATTGCCATCCTTAACAGCAGCGAGTTTGGCTTGCAGGCCGGTATCTTCACCAACGACATGGCGCTGACGTGGCGGGCCTTCGAGCGGCTCGAAGTGGGGGGTGTGCTGGTCAACGATGTTCCAAGCTGGCGCGTTGACCATATGCCATATGGAGGTATCAAGCTCAGCGGGCTGGGCCGCGAGGGGCTGAAGTACGCTATTGAAGAGATGACCGAGCCACGCCTGCTGGTGCTGAAGGTGTAGACCGTACAAAGGGCAAGCCGGAGATGCATGGCTCCCGCTCCTGGCCTTCCATCCGTTTCGATCCTACTCATCCTGGTATGTTTCTTGCTGTTCCGATGGGGAGGTTACTGGCTGAACAATTCAGGAACACGTTATGCACAATCAGCAATCACTTGCAACACAAATGGTCAGGGGCGCACTGGCCGGTGCTGCCGCCACCGTCCCGATGACCGTGACCATGTACGGACTGCGTTATCTTTTGCTGCCGCGCCACACGGCCCCACTTGGCCCCGACCGCATTATGCGCTGGTTCGAGGCGCGGGTGGGCCTTGACAAGCGGCTCAATCGTGCCCAACACTGGACACTCACCCTTGCATCACACATTGCATATGGTGCAGTGGGGGGTATGGCCTTCGTGCCGTTTGCAGCCCGACATGCGCATTACACCATCCATCGCGGCGTAACATTTGGCGTCGTGGTGTGGGCGGTGGGGTATCTTGGCTGGATGCCCGCGCTGCACATCATTCCACGACCACCCCACCGTTCGCCCTACCGACGCGCTATTCTAGTTAGCGCGCATCTAGTCTGGGGCGCGACACTGGCACTGTTGCTGGCGTACTTACAACAAGGACCTATCAGGGAGCAACAACAGACTAATGATCAACCAACACCAGATTACCGTCACAGCGATGGCTATTCCGATAACCGTTACCTACCTGACCGCCGGCACTGGCACACCGCTGCTCTTGCTGCATGGCCTCGGCGATAGCGCTCAGGCGTGGGAACGGGTGATGCCCATGCTGGCACGGGAACATACCGTGTATGCACTCGACCTGCCCGGTTTTGGTAACAGCGATAAGCCAAACGTTAACTACTCGCCCGATTTTTTCATGGCCTTTGTTGCCGCCTTCCTCGATGCGCTCGGCATTGAGCGGGTGGGGGTGGTTGGCAATTCGCTCGGCGGCCTAATCGCTATCCGACTCGCGTTGGCGGCTCCGTCCCGCGTCAGTGCGCTGGCGCTCATTTCAAGCGCTGGGCTTGGGCGCGAGATTAATATCACCATGCGCATTCTGACCCTGCCCACCGTTGAAATCATGCTGGCAACTTGGAACCGTACCTTTATCGGGGCGTGGCAGTGGGCAACCGCGTTATCGCTGACGCTGTTTGCCTATCCCACTCGTATCTCACAATCGTGGTTGGGGCAAATCTATCGTATGGCACTGACTCCCGGCTATGCCGAGGCTACAGTTGCTACCGCACGTAGCACCACAACACTCGATGGGCAACGCGACTCGGTGATTATGCTTGACGAATTGCCACACCTTCAGATGCCAACTCTGGTAATCTGGGGAATGGGCGACCGGGTCCTGCCATCCCACCACGCTGCGGCTGCCATGCAACGGCTTCCCGATGGACAACTGCTGCTTGTCCCCGATGTGGCAGCATCCCTCACGTCGAATGTGCCGAACGGGTAGGTCCGGCTCTCCAGCGATTTTTCACCGAACATACCGCTGCCGATGTACCTATGTTCAGCCCTGTGGCATAACACCACAGCACACACTGCCCCCCTCTCCGATTGATGGGAAAGGGGGCAATCCATCGCTATATTGTCAGGCCGACAGTGCAAACCCACGGTAGCCCTGCGCCGCTGCATCGTTGCAGCGCTCGGCGTAGGCGTTCACCCCGCCGACGTAGGGCATAAACACACGCGGCTTGCCCGGAATGTTTGCGCCCATATACCACGAGTTCGCCATTGGGAACAGCGTATAGTGGGCAACCGTGTTAACGTGCTCAACCCATTCGTCTTCTGCTGCCACCGTTGCCTCGATTGTACGCATATCGTGCGAGCGTAGGTACTTGATGCAGTCGGTAATCCAGTCTACGTGCTGCTCGATGGACACCATCATATTGCTGAGCACCGACGGGCTACCGGGGCCAGTGATGGTGAACAGGTTCGGGAAGTCGGCAACCATCAGGCCGAGGTAGGTGCGCGGTCCGGCGGCCCACTTCTCGTGCAGCGACTGCCCGCCGCGCCCGCGAATGTCGATGTTCATCAGTGCGCCCGTCATGGCATCGAAGCCAGTTGCAAACACAATGCTATCCACCTCGAACTCGGTTTCGGTGGTACGCAACCCTAGGGGTGAGTAGCGGCAATCGGCGTAGCCCGCACATCAATTAATGTAACATGCTCGCGGTTAAATGTTTCGTAGTAGTTGGTATCGGCACAGATACGCTTGGTGCCAATCGGGTGGTCAAACGGCATCAGCGTTTCGGCAATCGAAGGGTTGCGGACAGTTTCGCGGATACGGGCACGCACAAACTCGGCGGCGGTTTCGTTGGCTTCCTTGCTCAGCAGCAGGTCGTTGAAGGCCACCAGAAAGCTGAGGCCGCCCTTCTCCCAGCGGCGGCGGTATTCGCGCTCGTGCGCTTCGTGCGTTGTCTCCAGGGCAGCCTGATCATTAGGATCGAAGCAGACCCCGAACGCCGAATTGCGGGCCGTCCAGCGTATCTGGTCGTAGTTGGCCTTGACCTGCTGCTGATACTCTGGCGTTAAGGGCATATTACGCGCCGGAATGCTGAAGTTGGGCGTGCGCTGAAACACATACAGATGTGCGGCCTGCTCTGCAATAACGGGGATGGACTGAATACCCGACGAGCCAGTGCCAATTACTGCCACACGCTGCCCGGTAAAGTCCACGCCTTCGTGGGGCCAGTTGCCGGTGTGGTAGGTGTTCCCTTCAAAGCTGTCCAGACCTTCAAAACTTGGCACCCGCGCCACCGACAGACAGCCGGTTGCCATAATACAGTAGGCGGCGGTAAACTGCTCGCCTGCTTCTGTCGCAATGGCCCAGCGCCCCGCTGCTTCGTCGAAGGTGGCCGAGGCAACCCGTGTGCTGAGTTGGATATCAGACCACAGCTCGAAGCGGTCGGCAACGTGGTGGATATAACGCAGAATTTCAGGCTGACCGGCATAACGCTCGCTCCATTGCCATTCCTCCTGCAATTTTTGCGAGAAAGAATACGAATACTCCATACTCTCAACATCGCAGCGTGCACCGGGGTAGCGGTTCCAGTACCATGTGCCGCCGATGCCGTCGCCCGCTTCGAGCACCCGCGAGGACAGGCCAAGCTGTCGCAGCCGATAAAGCATATAGAGGCCAGCAAAGCCCGCCCCAACAATAATGGCGTCATAGGTGTGTGTTGTTGCAGTACTGCTGTGTACTGGTGTTTCCTGTATTTGTGTCATTGGTACACTCTCCTTGCATGTATGGCTTCATTACCATATGAACAACTATTTGATTGTTAACGTTGTATGAGGTATCAGACAGGTACCCTGCGGCAACCTGTCTGACGGCTCGTAAGAGATACTGACCAGTAAGATAGGCCCTGTTCCCGCCGCGTTCCTGCGTTGGGATCAGGCGGGCTGTGCAACCAGATAATGCTCAATTGCAGCGCAGGCATCTTCAACAGCGCGGGCATTTTCGGGCAGCATCAGCAGGGTGAAGAAGGCGTGCATCTGTCCTTCGTAGACTTGCATCTCAACCGGCACACCCTCGGCGCGCAAGCGTTCGGCATATGCTTCGCCTTCGTCGCGCAGCACATCGTGCTCGGCAAGGATGACAAACGCCGGCGGCAACCCTGCCAGACTTGTGGCCCGCAGCGGAGAAGCATCCGGCTCGCTCCGGCGTGCGGCATCCGGCAGATAGTGATCCCAGAACCAGATCATTGAGTCGCGGCTCAGCAAAAGCTGGTTTTCGGGCGCAAGGTACGAAGGGGTGTTGACATCGGCATCGGCAACAGGGTAGACCAGCACCTGCATTGCGACCCTGGGGCCATTGCGGTCGCGGGCACGCAGGGTGGTGACGGCAACCAGATTGCCACCAGCGCTATCACCGGCCAGCACAATCGGCACATCCCCCCCAGCAATAGCGTGTTTGTGCGCGTCCACCCATTCCAGGGCAGCATACGAGTCGTCGGCAGCAGTGGGGTAGTGATGTTCGGGCGCGAGGCGGTAACCGGGCAGCACCACCACGCAGCCTGTGCGCTGGGCCATGCGGCGTCCCAGCGTATCAAACTCATCGATCTGACCAATAACCCAGCCACCACCGTGATAGTAGATGATAATACCACGCGGGGTACCTTCGGGGACAAGCACCCGCAGATCAAACGAACCGTCGGACGAGGCTACCGTGTGGTCTTCGACGCGGGCCATGGCTGGCCCTGCGCCGTACAGCTTGCTCAACTCGGCTATAAGCATCCGGACTTCTTCGGGCGTACTCTCATGAATCGGCTTGGCTCCCGATTCAGCCATTTCAGTCAGAAACGCGGTCGTTGCAGCATCAAGCGGCATACACTCCTCCTTGAGTAATACAGAGGCATTCGTTTTGTTTTGTTTAATACCTTCTGGTTATCAGTTTTATTCCCACATCGGAATATAAAGTAGTATAAAGAATATTTGCACAGGGGTCAAGAGGGGAATTGCACAGATTGCCAGAAGTTGGGAAACAGGGATTGTAAAAAGGACTGAAATAGACTATGATTGGATCGGGACATTATCAAACTGGATCATTACACCCTATGATACCAAGATCGATCCGGTCGCTGTAGAACACGCTCCAGGCATATGGACTCAACCGACACCCGCCCCGCACCCTGCCAGCACCAGTTAGCTCTCTGGGTATTCTTGGCCTGTTTTATGACCTACATCATCACAATGCCAGGGTATATGTGGAGCACCGACGGCATCACCCGCTTGCGGGTTGCCGAACAGCTTGCAGCCGGCAACGGGTGGCATCTAGAGCCAGGGAGTATTTATGAGGGCTGGACGGTACAGGGTCCCGATGGCAAAGCATACTCGTTTTATGGCCTGGGCATTTCGTTGGTGTACGTTCCGTTTGTGGTGGCTGCTCGAACTATTGCAGATGGGGGGGGACTGCCCGAAGCGGCTGCAATCGAGTTTGTTGCCTCGTTGGTCAACCCATTACTGGGCGCGTTGCTGTGTGCGATGTTTTTTCTGCTGCTTCTGAACCTGGCATACACGCCGCGCATTGCGCTGATAACAACCATTGGCCTGGGATTCGGTACTGTTCTCTGGGCCCACACACGCGATAACTACGACCATGTAATGGCGGCAACCTGTTTATTCGCCTCGCTGTTGCTGCTTGTTCGGGTCAGCACAACAACATTCTCCCCCTACCATATTGCTGCCGGGGCGTGCGCCGGGTTAGCCTTCTTAACGCGGATCGACTCAGCCATCTTTATTCTGGGATTATTACTTTATATTGTAGGTACAACCCCACCCGAAGCATACCGTTATCGACGGGCAGTCTATCGTATAGTATCGTTTGGTGTGGGGGCGGTGCCGTTCCTGATACTATTCGGGGCATATAATTATCTGCGTTTTGGCTCGGTGCTCGAAACCGGCTACGGTATTATATTCGATGCAACAGACCGGGCGTTTTTTGGCGCGAATTCGCTTGCAACGGGCGCATATCGCTACCTGTATAGCCCCGGACGAGGCATGTTTCTGTATGCACCGATTGTTCTGTTGGGCATTGTAGGCATTGTGCTGTTCTGGCGGCGCGAACGTATCCTTGCCCGCATCATTGGCGTTGTCGCGTGTGGGTGGCTGCTCTTTTATTTCCAGAGCAATGCAATCAGCCCGTGGGGATGGGGGCCGCGTCAACTCATCCCGATCATACCGCTGCTGCTCATTCCGGCAGCCGAGATCTTTGCGCGAGTTCGTACCCAACCACGCTGGCAAGTACCGGTTTATGGCTTGCTCCTGCTCAGCATCTGTATGCAGCTTCCGGTTGCCCTCACTTCACCCAGTAAGCCGATGCTGGTTGCAATCACCCAGGAACAGGCAGATATGACTTTCGACTGGCGTTATACACAGCTTCTCTTGCAGGTTCGGCATGTTCGCACGGCCATCCCTGCCACCGTGCGGGGCGATGAGTATGTATTTGATATCTCAAGTGCCGGAGCCAATCCCGAATATCTGGCGAACAAAATCACCCTCAATATTGTAGATGTCTGGTGGATACTGCTGTACTTCTATGGTTTCAGGTGGGCGCTGGCAATCGGGCCGATTCTTATCGTGATGTCCATCCTGCTCTGGCGACATCTGTGGCGTATGACCGCACCCCCCAGCACCCTTCAGGAACAGAGTTAAAACCTTCAACTGTCTTCCAGTGCCCCACAGAGCCGCTCAAGGCCTGTTACCAGTTGCGGCGGGTCAGTCAGTGCCGAGATCATCAGGTGGGTACCGGGCACATCGCCATAAAAGAAGCCCGGATGCACCAGCACTCCCGCTTCGAGGAGCCGTATCACCAGCGCCTCTTCGTCGTGCTCCTCGTGCAGGGCCGGAAATAGATAATACCCCCCATCGGGCGGGTGTACCTGCAACGCGGGGCAGGCGCTCAGCCGTTGCAGCACCGTGTCGATGTTGTGACGCACCCGCTCGACCATCGCAGCAACAAATGGCTGCCCCTCTTCGAAGAGCGTCGGCAGCAAAAACTGCGTCAGGCTGTTAGCACTCAAGAACGTATCGTTCAGCAGTTCGAGCCGCTCGCCATACTGCGCCTGTGCAGGCGCATTCAGCACAATCCAGCCAAGTTTCATATCAGGCAGTGCAAACATCTTTGAGATACCATTGAGCGTCAACACAGGCAGCGTCGGGTGCAGCGTTGCCAGCGGTGGTGTATTTGTAGCGCGGTAGGTGAACGGCGCAAACACCTCATCGCAGATCAGCGGCACGTCCAGCCGCTCGAAGGCGGGCACGGGCGCGGCAACAATCGCGCCGGTCGGGTTGTGCGGCGACACAATCAGTACCGCACGGGTGCGTGCGTCGGCAGCATCCAGCACACTCTGCCCGTCAATCTGCCAGCCGTGTGCTTCGTCCAGCAGATAGGAACGCAGTTCTATCCGGTGTATAGCCGCCAGAAAATCGAACAGCGGATAGGTAACGTTGGGGGCCAGCACATTGTCGCCGGGGTCGGTCAGCAGCGCAAACAGCAGGCTATAGGCTTCGCTGGTGCTGGCAGTAATATATATAGCGTCCCCATCGGTCTGAAGTGGCGGGGTGCGCTGGTGGTAGTACTGGGCAATCGCAGCACGTGCAGCGGGCAGGCCGTGCGGGTCGGGCAGATAGCGGCGGGTGTGCCAGAAGCGGGCCGCGTTGCGCTCTAGCACAGCGGGCGGGAAGAGCAGGCCCTGCTGGGTGGGGTTGCTGCTGGTCAGGTCGATGTAGCCTGTTGTGGCGGCGATGCGGCGACGGGCCAGTTCAATCGGGTTGGGCGACAGATCGAGATCGGTAAAGGTGGGCATGGGGTGCTATCTTTCCAGCCATCCTTGACGTGCTACTGTTTCAGCAATATCTTCTTCTAGCGCTTGAAACGCTGTTAGCGTACGTAATGGTGAAAAATCATCAATAAACTCTGCGACACGCTGCACCTGTTGCGGTATGTTCTGTTTTTGTAGCCGCCGATTGCTCAATTCGCTTGCTGTGCGTAAAAGATTATTCAAGTCTTTTTTCGGGTTGGGTAGTGTTTCTATCCGACATAACTGCGGCAGTTGTAATACACATCTTCCATTTGGATTGCCGGAGGCTGTGCGAATAGCCTGCTCATCGAACAACAACCAAGCTTCGGTCATTCGTACCGGAATAACACAAACGACAGGCGGCGCACTATCCATACCACACAATGCTTGTTGAATTTGGTCTTTGCGTGTTTGGTATGGTTCCCGCTCAGCATCACGATGGACAAACAATATATCGCAGGGATATAATTCCAGACTTTTTTTCATCCGATCTGATAATCCTTAAGGAGCATTTGCAAATCGGGGCGATCCATAACGCGCCGCCGTCTACCTGATGCAGGCGGTTGCTGCGCTGATATGTTTTCTTCTCGCATCTGGTCGGTATCATATGGATTCAAATAGGCAAGCAATTTGCCTTTCGATACAGGGGCACTATCGCCCTCGTGCTCACGCCATGTATCGGGTAAGCACGTAAATGCTAACCGTTTGAAACGGTTCCGATGGTGTACCGTTTCTTTCAATTCTGCAACCAGTAAACTATCATCGGGCACCTGTGCCACCACCGCAGGAGAATGCGTGTTAATAATGACTTGTCGAAGTGGGTTATCGACATCAGTTTCTAACGTAGGGTCAACCGCAATATCTTGTAAGAGTTTTAGCATCGCAGGAATGCGTTCAGGGTGAATACCATTTTCTGGCTCTTCAAAACAGAGCAAGCCCTTTGTTTCCGGATCAAGTTCGATAACAGACAGCGCAAGAAACCGAAGCGTGCCATCCGAGAGTGCCCGCGCTGGATGTGCCGTACCATCTCGTGCCTGAACAAATAACGTCAGCAGTTCACGCCGTTCATCACGTTCGACCCATACCGACTGCACATCATCAATAAGTTCGGATAGTCGATTGGCGACCTGCCCATACATGCGTGTCATGATTGCCTCATCGGGAGAACCCTTCTGGGGACTTGCTTGGCGGAGGCGGGCCAGATAATAGAGCGTGGCAGCGAGATGTGACCCGTCGCTCCCCAAGCGTGGCGAAGCTGTAAATTCGTCGGGTTTCCTGAGCGCTGAGGGTTCTAATTGGAGTAGTTGCCACGATTGCATTTCACGTCGTGTAAGCAAGGCGGTCGGGCTTTCCGCAGCATTGGTAGCCGAGAGAACAGTGCGAGGCAGATTTGCAGCAGGCAAGTCGCGGGGCCTTCCAGAAGTTCCTCCATCCTGATGTAACCTGATAATAGCTCCTTCAGCTTTCTTTTCGGTTGAAATAAAGGGTGAACCTCTTCTTCCTTTCCCTTTCACCGCCGTTTTACGCCAGTCAAGTTTATGCCGAAAAAGCAGATGGTTATGCGCGTCCACTAGATTTATATGAACTAACTCTTCTTTAGTGATTTCCAAAGCACCCGCCATGCGCAGGTTATCTTCATGTCGATATTCCAATTCAAGTGTATAGCGAACAAAGGTAATAGTTGCTTGTGCCTGTTGCCCTAAATCATCGATACCTTCAGCCGGAATAATCATTTCTGCTTCAAATGACATGCTGTTTGCATACGTATTCCCGATACGATGAAACAAACTGCGGACATCCCCCGTGCGCCCGCTTTCGTCACGCACAGAAAGGGCAGCTTCAATCAGCGGACGGTCAGCGAGCGCACTCAAGAAACGTATCGCATCAAATAGATTGGATTTGCCAACTCCATTGGCACCAGCGATGCATGTAAAGGGGCCAAACCGCACATCAACATCAACGAGATTTTTGAAACCTGAGACTTTTAATCGTGTCAACATGGCATCATCCCTCACGCGGGCCGAATACGCCGCAGCAGCGCCGCCAGCCGATCATAATCGTCTTTGAGCAGGCGGGCCAGTTCGCGTCCGGCGTGGACAAGGTAGGCACGGCTATCGCTGCCGCGTTCCTGCCGCATCTGGGCAATGCGCCGGATCGTCGCCGCGATCAGTTCATCGCCGGGAGCCTGCCCGGAGAACAGCACCCCCCGGAAGAAGTCGCACGACTCGCTGAACTTGATCAGCTCACTGGCATCACATTCGTACACACTGTAATGCACGGGCGGCGGGTGCGGCGGCAGGTAGTGGTACATCCGCTCATCTTCGATATAGCCCACCGTAATAGCTGAAAACTCGGTCTGCAACACCTCGGCAAGGTCGGGGTGCGCCTGATAAATCTGGTCGTCGTACAGGTCGCGCCCGGTATAGGTGCGCCCCCGCACAATCGCCCGTCCGCCTGCATCACGGCTACCGGTTGAAATCTCATATACCAACCCATAGATCGCGGTGCCCACCTCGCGTGCCTGCGCCTTCACCAGCGCACCAAACGCGGGCGCTTGCAGCAGTTCATAGGCTCCGGCAACAAACAAAGTGGTTGATGCCTCGATCACTTCACCGATACGGTCGGCAGGGGGAGGGTGGAGATTGTTGGTATTAGCCATCGGTTGTATCCTGCTGTGCTCCACGCA
>JAAUSQ010000161.1 GCA_012033195.1 Chloroflexaceae bacterium | reverse complement strand
ATTACCACAGCGCCGCCATCAGGTCCGCTCACCGGTGATCTATCCGACCCTGTTACCTTGGAGTCTGTCGTAATCTGTACAGGTAGCTGAGAGGAACTGCATCAATGCGACATATGCTGATTGTGGGATGGCTTGTGATGGTGTTGCTGGCTGGCTGTGGACAGCAGGCCGCGCCCCAGGTGCCCGCCACCGCGCCACAGGCTGAACTGGTCGTTTTTGCAGCGGCCTCGCTGACCAATGCCTTTACTGAGATGGGGCAGGATTTTGAAGCACGCAACCCCGATGCGACCGTTGTATTCAACTTTGCCGGGTCGCAGCAACTCGCCCAGCAACTGGGGCAGGGCGCACCCGCCGATGTGTTTGCGTCAGCCAATGCCCGTCAGATGGAAGTAGCTATCGAAGCGGGGCGCGTGGTCAGCAACACGCAGCAGATCTTTGTCAATAATCGGCTGGTTGTGGTGGTGCCCGCCGACAACCCCGGCGAGATCGCGACACTGCAAGACCTGGCACAACCGGGATTGAAGATGGTGCTGGCGGCGGAAGATGTACCAGTGGGCGAGTACTCGCGGGCCTTTCTTGATAAAGCCGCCGCCAGCGGCGAGTTCACCGCCGATTACCGCGACGCAGTGCTGGCGAATATCGTCTCATATGAAGAGAATGTGCGGGCAATACTGACCAAGGTTGCGCTTGGCGAGGCCGATGCAGGGATTGTCTATACATCGGATGTGGCCCCCAACGAAGCCGATCAGGTGCAGCAGATTGACATACCCGATACCCTCAATACCATCGCGGCCTACCCCCTTGCCGCTGTGAGTGACACCGCCCAACCGGCCCTGACCGAGGCGTTTCTTGCGTATGTGCTCTCACCAGAGGGGCAGGCGACTCTCGCCGAATATGGCTTTATTCCAGTGCTGCAAGCAGGTTCGTAGCCTCCAGGAGCACATCCAATACCAATGGCTATTCAGCACCACACCCGCCTGCTGACCCGTCCGCTTCAGTTTGGGCAGCGCACCTGGCACCCGCTGCTGCTGGGATTGCTGGCACTGCCGCTGCTGCTCTTTTTGTTCCTGCCATTGCTGGCGCTACTGGTGCGTACTGGCCTCACAACCGTACTGACCAATGTACTGCAAACTCAGGTGATGCAAGCCATTGTGTTGAGCCTGGGCACTTCGCTGCTGGCAACCCTGCTGGCAATTGTGCTCGGTACCCCGCTCGCCTACCTGCTAGCACGCTACCAGTTTCGCGGGCGCATGATGATCGAAACGCTGATCGATCTGCCGATGGTGCTGCCGCCTGCCGTGGCGGGCATTGCGCTGTTGATGGCTTTCGGGCGGCGCGGCATAGTGGGTGAGCACCTGAGCAGCGTTGGCATCGAGATCGCATTTACACAGGTAGCGGTGGTGCTGGCACAGCTTTTTGTCGCCGCACCATTTTATGTCAAATCAGCCGCTGCCGCCTTCACCCGCATCGAGCGCGAGGCCGAAGAAGCCGCCATGATCGACGGGGCGAGCGGCGGGGTTGTCTTCTGGTATATTATCCTGCCGCTTTCGTGGCCCGTGCTGTTTGGCGGGGCGGTGATGACATGGGCGCGGGCGCTCGGCGAGTTTGGCGCTACTATCATCTTTGCGGGCAACTTTCCAGGCCGCACCCAGACCATGCCGCTTGCTATTTATATCGGCTTCCAGCTTGAACTGAGTACCGCGCTCACCCTTTCGATTATCCTGCTGATCATCTCGTTCGGTGTGCTGGCGCTGGTCAAGGGGCTGATGCGCCAGCGGATCGGGGCAACCGATCTGTGATCCCTGCCCCATCCCTACCGGACAGTATTGGACCGTTTACGCCTCTTTTGGCTGCATCACCAGTGCGGGAGTACGGGCCAGCGGAATATACCATAGCAGGCACAGCAGCGTACCAAAGGCCGTAAACAGGAACGCCGCCGAATATGCTTCGGGGGGGTAGTGCCCTGCCGCATCGGGCGGAAAGCGGTTGATAATGGCACCAAGCAGCCATTGCACCACAAACACCCCACCGAAGCCGAACAGGTTCACCGCACTGATTGCCCGACCGGTGACATTGGCGGGGAAGATGCGGCGGGTGTGGGCCAGCAGAATGATATTAAACGAGCCAGCAATGCCAAACGCCCCATACACTAGCAGCAACAACCACAGCGGCGGGTGAAAGATCAGCGCAACCTGACAGCTAATAAACAATATACCGCTTGCAATCATTACCTGCATCATGCCCACCCGGTCGGCAAGCCAGCCAGAGATCAGTGCGCCGAAGGTTGCGCCGAGGCTCAGCACAATCAGCATATTGCCCACCGCTTCGGCATCCAGTCGCATCACATCGTACAGGTATGGCCCCGCCCACAGGCTTTGAAAAGCAAACATTGTGCCGACGATAAAAAAAGTCGAGCGGGACAATATGCCAGAAGCGGCGGTCGCGTACGACCTCCTGCACCCCGCCGCCAGTATCGGTGCTGCCTGTCCACGGTACACCCGGCGGTGTGTTGCGGGTCCAGATGATGATGGCTGCCCCGATAAAGACAGTGATCACCGCACCGCCCACAAACACCCAGCGCCAGCCGAATGCCTCATTGAACCACGCCAGCGGCGAGGCTGCCACCAGTGCCCCGGATGAGCCGATGCCCACCGTCAGCCCAGATAAGGTAGCAAACTGATTGACATGAAACCACTTGCTGAAGATCTTCATTGCGCCCATCAGCGCCCCGGCCATGCCCAGACCAAGCAGTGCCCGCCCGATCATTAGCAACTCGAAGGAAGGCGCGAAGGCAAATATCACGCTCCCAACTGCACCAACAAACAGCAGACCGGACGTGATCCAGCGTGGCCCCCAGCGATCCAGGCCGAGGCCGAGCGGGATCTGAGCCAGGGCAAACGCCCCAAAAAATACACTGGTCATCAGGCCAAGGTCGGCGGCGTTCAAGGACAGTTCACGCGAGAGATCGGGCGCGATGATCGCATTGGCAGACCGAAAAAAATACGATAGAAAATAGGCAGCGGTAAACCATCCAAATACAGCAGCATAGCGCATCATTATACTCAATCCTCCTTCTCCGGGTTGTGGCCCGCTGCGGGTGCAGCGCAAGCGAGCTATTACAATTCAGCAGATCATCAGATGAATATCAACACAACACAACCGTTTGTTGTCATACCCGTGCAATCAGTTAGAACTCGTAGCAGTCAGGTTTTCAGCGATCAGGGCTTCGGCGACCTGCTGGGCACGTTGCGGGTCGGCACACACAAGTGCCGTATACAGTTCGTGGTGCAGACGCGTCGACTCGGCGGTAATGCCAAACGCCTCAAGCTGGGAGTGCAGCGAAGGCCGCAACGAGGCAGTGAGCAGTTCGTACAGTTCGGCAAGCAGTGCATTGCCGCTGGCCTGGGCAATCGTGCGATGAAAGCAGAGATCGGCATCAACAAATGCAGCCACATCGGGCGGGGCGTGCTGCGCGATGCGGTCGCGCTCGGCGAGGGTATGCTGCAAGGTTTGCAGGTGGGCATCTGTGCGGCGCTGTGCGGCGAGGCGGGCCAGTACCCCTTCGATGGCAGTGCGGGCCTCGTGCAGTTCCACATCCTGGGCATTGCGGAGATGGTGGGTCAGGGTGCTGGCATCTTCCGGTGGCGCACAGACAAAGGTGCCGCTGCCCTGGCGCACCTCAAGAATGCCTGCATGGGCCAGTGCCCGTATCGCCTCGCGTACCGATGAGCGCCCCACCCCCAGCAGCGCCATTAATTCAGGCTCAGTCGGCAAACGCGCCCCCACGCTATAGGTACCCGATGTGATCAGGCTGCGGATACGCTCGGCTACCTGGCTTGCAAGCGATTGGCGGGCCACTTTTTCCAAGGCATATACCTTTCAGGCATACTCTTTTTGTGGTATCTTGATATAAGAATATACCACAGATCATCTGATGAATCAATCAACAGCAGCGTTAATTGATTCGATCTGTGACCGCATCCAGGTGGGGCGCGGGGAACTGGTGCCGCAACCGCTCGGCCAGGTCGCCTGCATCGGGCGCATTGCATGTCGTCTGAGAAAGCTGGCAATAGGTGTGCCAGCGCAGTTGCAGACGAGCCTGTTCCACGTGCAGTATTAGGAGCAAGTAGCTATCAAGCGGACTGGTAGCCCTATCGAGGATACTGATGGGAATGGATGACGCAGGCTTGCTCATGGGGTAGGCTCCTTTGGGCAGGCGGTACCAGGCTGCTCAAGCTGATGAAACACGTGTTGCCACAGCGGGCGGCCCTCCTCCAGATGTTCGGTAATAATCTGTTGCAGCAGCGTCTCATCGACATGGTGGTACCAGATTCCTTCCGGGTACACCACCAGCAGCGGCCCACCACTACACACACCGAGGCAGGGCGTTGTGCCACGCTTGACGCGGCAGGGGTTATCGTAGTGGCCCAGTTCACCAAGCAGACGCGGCAACAGCGCATACAGCGCGGCGGCGCGTCCGGCGGGGTCGCAGTAGCGGCCTGTGCAGAGCAGAATGTGGTGGCGGTAGGGGTTCATATCCACTGGGTTCGTCATTATCCTGTTCCTATCTGTGTGTAACTGGTAAACGCTGCCAACAAAAAACCCAACCATACAGGCGGTTGGGAGCGAAGAAGTGCCTCACCGGGAACACGTCCCGATAACAACAACCACGGCAGCAGTATACCGTTGGCTCCGGCTCCCATACCGCGAGGAGCGAGCGATCAATCGGGGCGGCGACCTGACTTGGACATCAGTCCTCACAGTTGCGCGACAGCGCCGGACTTACACCGGCTTCGCCTTTCAGCCCTGCCATCCGGGACAAGGGCACCACAATTGAGGTTCAACATGTATAGCCATGCAGGAAGATGCTGTATGGCATTTGTCTGGTGCAGATAGTACCACAGAAGACCAGCGACGGCAACTCATTGCCCAATGCAACAGGGCACGCAGTGTATTGCTACGTGCCCCGTTCATATGTACAGGCTAGGTTATCAGCGCCGCTTTACATACGGCATATACACCGAGAATTCGGCCTGATCAATCGGCATAGGTGTTGCGGTTGGTTCGTCCTCAGCGCTCACAATCGGATTGAGCGCGGCAGATCCCTGGAAGATGATTGGACTGGTAAAGGTACCGGATGCCAGCTTCGAGGCATTGCGCGACGAAACAAACATGCCAGCCGTCGCAACGGTTGGAAAGCTGATCGACACTGGCTGACCCACTGCTACCCAGTCGTTGGTACCGGGGGCGCTGGCGGTGCTGTAGTAGGCCTGCAACTGCCCATTGTTGCGCGTCACCCGCAGCCAGGTTGGAATAACGGGTTGAGATGGCCCCGCCGATCCCCCATCTGTCGAGATGCCGCCGGTACTGCTGCGCCACTGCACACGCACCCCATCTTCGCGGGTTACCATCACGCTGAAGTGGGCCGACACCGACGCAACCGAACTTCGTATCATCACACCCACTTTGGTATAGCGTTCGGGCGTTTCCCAATCGATCACACGTGCCACAATCGTAACGATGTCGTTCTGCACATTCTGGTACACGTAGCGCAGCCCATCGCTGGTGCTCCAAACCTGATTGCCTGCCCCACAGATAAACACCGTACTGCGCTGTGAGATGGTAGTACCGGGCAGGCTCGATGCTGTACCAATATCGGTTGATGACCATGCCCCATTCACACTAGGGTTGCCACACTCCAGGGCCAGCGGTGGCGCGGTTGGGGTTGCCGTCGGTGCGCCGCTGCCCGACAATGAGATACTCGTGAAGGTAGCGCTTGCAAGCTGTCCGCTGTCGCGGGACGAGGCGAACATACCCGCTAGATAGTTAACTGGTAGCTCCACACGTTGCGGCGCACCAACATTGACCCAGTCGTTGCTCCCCGGATTACTTGCCACACTGTACGCCGCCTGGAGTGTATCGCCATTTTTTACAATCCGCAGCCATGTTGGAATAACGGGCACATTTGGCCCCGCGCCGCCGCCATCAGATGATGATGCATTTGTTGTGCTGCGCCACTGCACACGCACCGCATTGCTCTCGGTCATCATCACGCTGAAGTGCTGCGCGTTGGCACCTGTTGAGCCACGCAGCATCAGGCCAATTTTGGTCAGTGGATGCACTGTATCCATATCGGTCAGCCGCGCCACAATCGTATAGTTGCTGCCTGTTGCGTTCTGGTAGACATAGCGTAACCCGTCGTTTGTGCTCCACAGTTGCGTCCCGGAACCACACAGAAATACAGTCCCGCCATTCACGATAGTTGTACCCGGTCGGCTGGCAGCACTGCCGATATCGATCATACTCCACGGGCCGCCCTGTTGTGTACCGTTACACGTCAGCGCACCACCGCCACTGGTTGGCGTGGGCGAGGCAGGCTGATTGGTGCGGGTGGCGGTTGGCTGGGCAGCTTGTGTGCGCTCAAACGAACCAGAGTCACAGGTTGAACGGCCATCGCCATTGCCATCCTGCGGACGCGAGACACCCCGTGCATCAATGGAAGGACAGCCGCTCCCGGTGCCGTTATCGATGGCCGGACTGTCAATCTGTAAGCCAATCGTTTGCAGCACGCCGCCATTGTTCCGTAACTCTTCCAGTTTGGGGTCAACAATCCTGATACTATCAGTACAGTTGCGATCACTCTGGCTGTTCGAGTTGCGCCCCGGATACTGGATATTCCCGCCGCCGTCAGTCATTGTGGTGCGGCAGTTCTCGAAAATGCCCCAGGGGTTATCGGAGGTGTTATAAGCTACAACCGAATTGACCAGTCGCGACCCTGGCACATTATAAATACCGCCGCCGTGCTCCTCGGCGTGGTTGCGGGCAATCGTGCAGTTGGTACATGTAATGGGCGCACCACCCGCGATACCGCCCCCCAACCCACCGAAGCCATCCGGTTTGTCATCAACCGCACGGTTATCGGTAATCGTCATGTTGGTCATGGTGGCGCGGCTGGCCGGGTGAATATACAACCCGCCGCCCTGATAGCGTGAGGTGTTGTTGTTGATGGTGATGTTGCGAAGCTCAAAGGTCGTGCCACCGATGTAGATGCCGCCGCCTTCTGCGAGGCCATCGCGGTTGCGCACCACCAGGTTATCTTCAACCACCACATTCTCAACCAAAAAGCGGTCGGGTTCGTAGCCCCACAGATGCATTGCCCCGCCGGTCTTCTCGGCACGGTTGCCGATGAACACACTATCGCGGATGGTGCTATTGCCCGCAGGCTGGCCCGGATTGAACTTGGTGCCCGCGCCATCGGTGTAGACGCCGCCGCCGTTGCCGTGGATGGAGCTACCGCCCGACTCAGTCTGGTTATTTATAAACGTTGAGCGCTCAATCAGGAGCTTTCCACCGACGATATGCACACCGCCGCCATTGATGCCTTTGTTATTGGTAAAGAGACTATTGCGGACAGTGATATTACCAATATCCATAAACACTGCGCCGGCCCCCTGTTCGTGGTTTCCGGCTCGTCCGTCGTTGTTATCGAAGATGCTGTTTTCGATCACTAATTCGCCGCGCCAGCCACCGTTGATGGCACCGCCCGAACCAAAGCCCGGTTCTTTGCCGTCGCGAATGGTCAGGTTGCGTACAGTCAGGTTCTTCTGATTTTCCATCCGGAAGACACGTGTTCGGTTGCCACCGCTGATGGTGATCCGTCCGCCTTGCTGCGTACCGCCGCCATCAATGATGGTTGTTGTACTAACGACGATATCATCCGATACTGTGATGGTATGCGGATTGCTTCCACAACTGAACGTGACTGTACCGCCACGCTGGACTGCCGTTCGCAATGCGTTTTCGGTACAGCTTCCCGGCGTACCGTTGCCTACAATGTTGGTATTAGCAAGAACGGACAAAGTTGCCAAAGAAAAAAATGGAATCGATAAGAGCAGGACAGATAGAAGACTGAAGCACAGACGAAGGACACGCTTAGCTTTCTGTGCTACACACAGCCTGGATGAGGTGGCACACACGGTCGTTAACCCCCCTACGTTGCCAGAATGACCACGAATCACGGACTGCACCTGATGTGACGGTTCAGGTGTTCTGCATATTCTTTTGTATAGAAGAATTTACCACGTCTGGATTGTAGCAATACATCAAAAGGCATGATATAGTCCTATTGTACTATCTTTGCTCTTGTCCAGCGGCTTTTGAAGGTGTATCCTACATATGGTAGTTTCAAAATTATTCAGGACTATGGCTAGCTGTTACCAGTATATACAAACAAGTCTCCTGACGGATTTGTACTCCCGATTAGATTTTAGCCTATAAACGTACCTTTTTAGTTATACCACAACTACTTCAGTTGTATACTGTCTGCATAAATGGCAAAAAAGTTTATACCAATGGGAGGGGGGATTTTGTATGCTGACATACCTCTGTACTGAAACAACCGCCATCCGCACGCCTGGTTAAGGGGCAGACCTTCGTGGGCAAACGAGATGCAAATAATATGATCTGGATTGGCAGTGGACGCTTCGGCACGCCGGAGGAAGTCGCCGCCGTGGTACTGTTCCTGCTCTCAGATGATGCCTCATATGTCACTGGTTCAGAGTACGTGGTAGACGGTGGAATGACCGAGGTGTAATACCCGTAGCACGTGCTAGACGAGGGGAGACCACCCGCGTAGGCTGCCCCTCGCCCCTTCAGTGGGAGCGGGGTGAGGGGCAGCCGCCCTGTTACACCTTGAACGGCTTGCGATGCACAAACACCCCGCTGCCCGCCTCACCTTTCCAGGTATCGCCATCGACCAGCAGACGGCCCCGGCTGAAGACCATCTGCGGCAAGCCGACTACTTCCATGCCTTCGTACAGGTTGTAATCAGTTGTCATATGCTGGGTAGCCGCGCTGATCGTCGCGGTGGCTTCCGGGTTCCAGATAACAATGTCGGCATCGCTGCCCGGTGCAATCACGCCCTTCTTCGGGTACATGCCAAACAGCCTGGCCGGATTGGTGCAGCACAGTTCGACCCAGCGATTGATGGAGAACTTGCCACCACGCACACCCGCCGTATACAGCACCTTCATCCGGTCTTCGATACCGGGGCAGCCATTCGGGATTTTGGCAAAGTTGCCCTTGCCCAGTTCCTTCCCGGCAGGTCGTCCGTCGATACCGCCTTCGTACCAGAAAGGGCAGTGGTCGGTTGAGATCACCTGGAGCGAGTTATCCGCAACCCCCTTCCAGAGCGCCTGCTGATCGCTGACCTCACGGTAGGGGGGCGAGCACACCCACTTAGCGCCCTCAAAGCCGGGGCGATCCAGATCATCTTTAGTAAAGAAGAAATACTGCACACACGTCTCGGCATAGATCGGAGCACCGCGCCCGCGTGCGAGTTGCACCGCTTCCAGTGCGCCCGCGTTGGTGAGGTGAACCACATACAGCGGCGACCCGGCCACCTCCGATAGGCGGATGGCGCGGTAGGTCGCTTCGGCTTCCAGTTCGGGTGGGCGTGTCAGAGCGTGATACTTCGGCTCGGTGTGGCCCGCTTCGAGCGCCTGCCGTATCAGCACATCAATCGCGTCGCCGTTTTCGGCGTGGACGCAGATCAGGAAGCCGTGCTTTGCCGCCTGCTGCATAGCGCGGAAGAGCGTTTCATCATCCACCATCAGCGCACCTTTGTAGGCCATAAACAACTTGACGCTGGTAGTGCCATAATCGATACAGTACGGCAACTCCTCCATCACGGCTTCGTTCAGGTCGGTGATGGCAATGTGGAAGCCGTAATCAATGACAGCTTTGCCCCTGGCCCTGCCGTGCCATGCATCGAGCGTTTCTTTGAGCGACATGCCCTTGCCCTGGATCGCAAAGTCAATATGGGTGGTGGTGCCGCCAAACGCCGCCGCCTGATGTCCGGTAAAAAAGTTGTCTGATGAGGTGGTGCCGCCGAACGGCATATCGAGGTGGGTATGCACATCGATGCCGCCCGGAATGACATACATGCCGTTGGCATCAATCGTCATATCTCCAGCCAGGTTCTGCCCTATAGCAGCAATCTGCTCGTCATCAATCAGCACATCGGCGGTATAGGTATCGCTGGCGGTCACCACGGTGCCGCCTTTTATCACGGTACGCATCGTCTCTGTCACCTCCGTACTAAATCATATTCGGGGTACAACGCTGTGAGCCGTTGCCTTGCTTGTGCGGTCAAGGCTTCAAGGTTGTATAGAGGAAGGTTTTCAGCGATTGCGCGTCGTGATTGTAGAAAGCCATCATCAGTTCACCATTCGCTCTAAACACTTCCCCTATGATGGTATTGTTGTGCCAGAGTTCCGCAACGAGTTCTTCCCAATGCGGAACACTTGCGATTTTAATTTCCACCTAGATCGGCAACTGGGCCATGGCTGTTTCTTCCAGATTACACCGTTACCTGGTTCGCCAGTTCCGGCACAATCTCGCGCCCATACACCTCAAGCGTCTGCTCTTCATCGCCGCTCATCAGGTAGATATTAAACTGCGTCACACCCACATCGGCCAGTTCGCGCAGGCGGCGCTTGTGCTCCTCCAGTGTACCCACAATGCAGAAGCGGTCGGTCACCTCGTCGCTCACAAAAGCGGCGTTCTCGCTGCCCACCTCGGCGTGCTTCTGGTAGTCGTAGCCCGTGCGATCTTGAATATAGGTGGTCAGTTCGGGCGGCAAGTCTGCCGGGTCGTAGCGCGATACTAGATCAACGACGTGATTGGAGACGAGCGCCGGGAACCAGCGTACTTGCTCACGTGCCCGCGCCAGGTCATCGGACACCCAGACTGCCGTCGCTGCCATCACCTGGATATCGTCCGGGTTGCGCCCCGCAGCAAGCGCACCCTGCCGCACAAACTCCAGCGACCACTTGATCAGGTGCGGGTCGCCAAATTGCAGAATAACGCCGTCTGCCACCCGTCCGGCCAGCGCCAGCGCCTTCGGGCCATACGCTGCTACCCCACACGGGCAGCGTGCT